>JAKIVU010000004.1:23757-94093 GCA_022750375.1 Thermoplasmata archaeon | reverse complement strand
TCATCCCGTTCTGCTCGTACAACTCGGGCCCGATCTACCGGACGGAGGTCGAGAAGAAGTTCTCGATCCCGATCCCGGACTGGCAGGCCGCGAAGAAGCAGGGCGGCGCGTCGCTGAAGACCATCGAGACGATGGGCATCAACGGCGAGGTCGTCGTGGACCCCGAGTACTACCGAGTCCGCGCGCTCAAGGGTGCCCCCGGGATGTCCTCGGCCTAGGTCGGACTCCCCGCGGCTCGAGCCAACCCTTTCTTCTCTTGCTTATTCCTCGCGCGTCCCTTCGAACAGGGTCGCTCCCGCGAGGCGCCATCTTCGACTGGGCGGGGCGCGGTCCTTGAGGGCCGAGCCGATCCGTTGGTCGATCTTCTTCCAGACACCGGAGGCGTGGGGTCCTCCGCCCGGTCGGAGGGGCGGCGCGTCGGGGTGGTCCGTGAGCCATCGGACGCCCGCCTCGATATGTTTGCACGTGCCGAGGCCCCGCCGGGCGAAATCGGTGCAGGTGCACAGCGCGACCGTCCGAGCGGGATACTCCGGCAGCATCACGAGGTAGCCGGTACCGTGGATCGGATTGCGTACCTCGAGCAGGGGATACGGGTCGGCGGTGCGCAGCTGGACGTCCAGCGGCTCCTCGACCGACCGTGCGCGTCGCTCGGCGACCGCTTGCGGGTCGTTCGTGGGGAGCCGGGCGCGTCGGGGACGGTCGATTACGCGTCGCACGGCGTCCGCAGTGCGGTCGTTCTCATTACCCCGCGGCCCGCCGCCGAGCCTGGGCCGTACCCAACCGAGCAAAGATAGTTATGCCCGGATTCCACCGCCGTGTCGGTGACGACCCTCGGCGGATCTAGTTCGGCTGGGCCGGCCCCTCCCGTGACGGGACCGGGGCCCACCATGCCGCGGAGCAGGCGATGATCAACCCGACGACGCTGTTCATCATTGGCCTCTTCCTCCTCGTCGCCTTGGCGGTGATTGTCGGGGAGATCTTCACGCACTTCGGTCAGGCCGCGTTGGTCGGGCAACTCCTGGTCGGGGTTCTCCTCGGTCCAACCCTGCTCGGAGACCCGCTCGGGCTCAGCACGAACGCTACCGTGGTGACCCAGTTCGGGGGCCTCCAGACCCTCGCGACGTTCTTCATCCTCCTGATGGCCGGGCTCTCCGTCAGTCCGAAGCAGATCCGGGAGACAGGGGCCGCGTCGCTGCTCCTCGGCATCGCGATCTTCTTCCTCCCGTTCTTGACGGGCTCGGCGCTCGTCCACCTCCTCTTCCCGGCGTTCACCCCGATCGTCGACCTGTTCATCGGCCTCACGATCTCGATCACCGCCCTCCCGGTGCTCGGCATCATGCTCCGGGAGTTTGGCCTCTTGGACACCGGATTCGGCTCGATGCTGCTCAACGCGTCGGTCGTCAACGAGCTCTGCGCCGTGACGGTGTTCGCGATCCTCCTCCGCGTGAACGCGGGCGGCGGGAGCGCCACGATGGCGGTCCTCACGTCGATCGGAACGACGTTCCTGTTCCTGGGGACGGTTCTCGGGATCTACTTCTTGCTGCGGTTCCTCGCGAACCGACCCGGCTGGAAGAACTGGCTCCGAGGGGTCCGCTCGACATGGAACTCCCGGGAGGCCGGGTTCGCGCTCCTCATCGTAGCGGGGCTGGGCGCTGCCCTCTACTCACAATACCTGGGACTCACGTTCGTGATCGGCGCGTTCTACGCGGGGATGCTGATCACCCCCGAGGTCACCGGGGTGAAGGCCCACCGCTCGATGAGCATCGTCTTCGAGGCGGTCACGTGGGGATTCTTCATCCCGTTGTTCTTCGCGCTCGTCGGGTTCGGGACGAACTTCACGACGCTCGGCTCCTCGTCGATCACGATCATCGCGTTCGTCACGCTCACCGTCTTCGCGGTCGCCTCCAAGTTCCTGGTCGGTTCTGGCGTCGCGCTGAGCCTTCGCTGGACGGTCGACGAGTCGTTCAGCGTCGGGTTCCTCGTCGTCAGTCGCGGAGCGGTCGAGCTGGCGATGGCGGTCATCCTGCTCGACGCGGGGGTTTTCACCACGCAGATGTTCACGATCGTGGCGGGGGTCGGCCTCATCACGACGATCATTGCCCCGCTCGGCGCCCGGCCGTTCGTCACGAGGATGCGGGCGGCGTCCCACCGGGCGCGTCGCGAGCCGGGCCGTACCCCTCCCCCCTGGGTCGGGACCGTTTACCTGCCGCCGGGCCCCTCCTCCGAGCGTCCTCCGCTTCCGGGCCAGCAGCCGTAGAGAAGCGCGGGGTTTCCGGCGGCCCGGCACGGTTATTTCCCCCGGCCCTCGTCCGGGGCGATGGGGGTCCCGGAGCGCAGCGTGTCGCCCCCCGCGCCGCGACGGACTCACTCGAAAGAGCTGAAGATCGGAGGTGGCCTGCTCCTCACGATCGTCGGCCTCTTGCTGCTCTCCGTACTCCTGCCGACCGCCCCCGAACAGTTCGCTTGGGTCCTCCCGGTGGCGGGCCTCGGTGTCGTCCTTCTCTGGGTCGGGGGGATCCTCATGGGCATCGGTAGCCGGTCGTGAGCTCGCATCCCCTGGCCGCCCCGACCTGGCCCCTCATCACGGTCGATATCGACGGGACGCTGACGACCGTCCACGGCTGGAAGGTCATCGCCGACGCGCTCGGCCGTCGCGCGGAGTTCGAGCGGACCCAACGACGCTTCTTCGCGAAGGAGATCGGCGAGGACGAGCACCTCCAGAACATGCTGTCGCTCGCCGAAGGACGAACGGTGTCGGAGGTCGAGGCCGCGCTCGAGGCGACCCCACGGCTCGACGGGATCGCGGAAGGGATCCGTGCGTTCCACGCCAACGGAAGCCGCGTTGCGCTCCTCTCGCACAATCCGTCGTATGTCGGTCGATGGTATCAGCGGAAGTTCGGCTTCGACGATTTCGAGGGGACGGGTGCCCAGGCGGTCGTGGACGGGGTGATCGGGCCGGTCGAGGGCCTTCATGCGGACAAGCCCGCCGGCCTCCGCGCGCTCGTCGCTCGACAGGGAACTTCGGCGACCCGGGTCGTCCACATCGGCGACGGATGGGCCGACGCCGTCGTGTTCCGGCTCGTGGCCCGGGGGGTCGCGCTGAATTCGTCGCTCCCCGAGGTGGAACGCGCGGCCGACCTCGTGCTTCGAGCGGACGATTTCCGAGACGTCGTTCGCGCCGTGGAGGCGCTTCGCCCCCGACCCTGAACGCTCTGTCGCTCATTTACAGAATTCTTATAACAGGGGTCACGCCTCTCCCTTTCGATGGAGTATGTCATCGTTCGTGCCGTCCATCCGACGTGGCTCACGATGCAACTCCCGCTCGAGGTCGCGGAGCTGATCCGGTTCCGTCCCGAGGAGGGAAGCGCGCGAGAGGCGAGCCGGGCGATCTCGTTCCTCGCCCGCGGTCCCGGGCTCGTGCGGGTCATCGCGACGCACCCGGCCCGGGAGGCGCTCGCGGTCGAGACCGTTCGGGGCCGCCTCCTCGCGACAGCGCGACCGGGGGACCGTCACATCTTCAGCCTGCCGACCGCCGTCCTCCGGCACCTGAACCTCCAGGTCTTCTCCCGGGGCCCCCGGGCGGGGCGCGGTACCGACGACCGCACCATCTGGTTCGTTCCGGCGCCCGAGTATTATGAGTACCGTTCGGTCGTGGAGAGCGGGAAGAGCTGGAGCGGTCCGTCCAACGGGCCCTTCGCCCACGTATACGTGGCAAAATCCTTGTTCCCGTTCCCTCGCGACTTCGCCCAACTCGCCGAGCTCGAGCTGCGCATCGAGGAGGAGGAGTGGAGGCCCGGGATCGAGGCCCTTCAGAAGGTCGGCCGGGGTCGCCGGGTCGTCCTGTGATCGTCCGCGGGGTCCCGGAGCTCGATCTCCCCAGTTTCCGAGGGAGAACCGCGCGAAAAGCGCCTCCCGGAGGGGGGGTGTCAAGGGGTCTACCTCCGGGTCGGATTCCGACCTTTTTCCCAACCTATTTATACGGAAACTTAGGATAGATTCGGACATGCGAGGACCCGGCCCTGACCCCAAGGCGCCACCCCAGAGGTACACCCTCCGGAACCCGGTCCCGCTGCGAACCGAGGCCGACATCAAGACGACCCGGGCGGGGATCCCGACCGACGCGGCCCTGACGGATGTCGCGGGCCCGGTCGACTTCGACTCCCTCGCCAAGGCGATTCGCCGGTCGGTCGGCCACGAGGGGATGCGCCCCGAGGACGCCCGCTCCATCGCCGCCCACGTGTTGAACTTCTTCGGCTTCAACGAACGGATCATCGACAACGTACTCGAGCCGGACGACCGCGACACGTTCTACATGCTGGAGGATACCGGGATCCTCGAGACCGAGCGGGACGAAACGACACTCTACGATGGGCGGGAGTGGCGAATCCATTACTGGATGTTCCGCAAGGACCGCATCTTCGAACTGGCGCGCGAGGAGAGTGCGGCCATGGCCGCCGCCGGGGAGCAGGAGGTCGTCTACTCCTCGAATGCCGCCCGCTCGGGAGCGTTCCATCTCCCGCACGGCGAGCACGGGACCGGTATGCCGGCCCACGCGGTCTACCACGAGCTCGGGGACGAGATTTGGCTCGAGCGCCGTCAGAATCCGATGGCGCCTCCGCCCCCCTCGGGCCGAAGCCGCCGCGGTCGCGGCGACGACGAGTAGACACGCCGAACCATTAACCGCCCCGGCGGGTCGACCCCCGGGATGCGGCGATTCCTTCTCCTGGCCCACCGCGTTCCGCCCCGGGGCGATTTCACTCTCAACGACCTCGCGGGAGGGGCGGGGCGAATGGACGAGATCGCCCGTGCGGTCTCGACCGCGTTCACTCTATCGAACGACCTGCGTCGGGACACCGAACTGACGGTCCTGTTCGTGGCCGAACCCCCGCCGACCGCCCGGAAGATCGAGCTGGTCGGCGCCCGCCTCCGCCATCTCAATCCGGACGAACGCTCGACCGCGGCGCTCCTGAAGAACGCCCTGGTGCGCTCGACGAATTTTCCCCGAGAGCTCGAGTCGTCTCCCGGCCTCCGGGTCTCCTCGGTAGAGCCGGACACCGAACTCCGGTCGTTCCTCGCCCGTCCCGGGACCGTCTGGGTGACGGAGGCGGGATCCCCGATAGGAGAGTACGCGTCGTCCACCGAGGACTTTGGTGCCGTACTGTCCGACCCGTACGACCCCTCCGAAGCGGAGACAGCCGTTCTTCAGGACTCGGGGGTGCCGCGGCTGTCGGTGGGCCCACGGTCCTTACGCACCTCCCAGGTGATCGACCTCGTCCACAACGCGCTCGACCTCCGCGAGGTCGCGCAGGGAAGTTAACGGGCGACGAGCGTCGGAGGGCGCGCGGGACCCGCGACGAGGGCGTCCCGGACGCTCCGCGGCCGGAGGCCCCCGATCACCGCTGTCAGTCGCACGACTTCCCGCGGCTCGGGGCGCACCCGCGTCCCAAAGACGAGCCGCTGGGGTTCGCCGAGACGCTGGCGCATCGCGCGCAACACCCGGTCGAGGGTACGGAGCGTCAGGTTCGCTCCGCCATCCAGGTGGACGATCGCCGACGTCGAGTCGGAGAGATGGTAGTCGAGGAGCGAGTCGGAGAGCGCCTGTTGCACGAGGCGCTCCGGTTCCGAAACGTGATACTCGCCGACCACGAGGGTCGAGAGGCCGGCCTCTCGGAGGTGATTCTTTAGGCTCGCGAGGTCGACGTTCAGTTGGGACGGATTCTCGACCATATCGACGAGGCTCGTGACGAGCGAATGCAGGTAGGCGTTCCGGACGTGGAAGACACGGTGGATCGGGAGCGACTCGAACCGACGGAGCTTCTCGTTCGCGAGGGCGAGGAGGAGGCCCCCCATCTGCTCCAGCTCGGCGATGGTCGCCTCGACGTTCTCGCGCCGTCCCTGGTTGGTGTCGAGCTCGACCTGGAACGGAAGGAATACGACCGGAACGGGCAACGTTTCGGTTTTGCGGAGCTCGCGCGCGAGGAACGGTAGGAGGGCGCTCCCCGTGCCTCCTCCGAGGCCCGCGAGAAGGAACACGATCTCGAACGGGGCGAGGCGGCGCAGGATCTCCTCCTTGCCGTCCTCGGCGGCGCGCAGCACGGAGGCACGGTCGCCTCCGCTGCCGCGACCACGCAGCTCTCGGGCCCCGATGAGGATCCGCTCCTCCACCCCCATGCGGAGGAGGTGCTTCGCGTCGGTGTTCACGGCGAACGCACGCACTCCGGGGATGCCGAGATTGACGAGGTCCTGGACGGCTTCGCTGCCCGCGCCCCCCAGACCGACGACCGCGCACGGCGGGGCGAGCGCGAGCGACGCCCAATTCTCGGGCGGTTTTACATCGGTCGACATCGGTCCCCCGACCGCCTAGGGCGGAGGGGAGCCCTCGGCGGCGACCGATTCCCCCTCCCGGCGATGGGAACGCGTCGATGGGCCGAGCTGTTCCAGTCGACCGCGAATGTACTCGCGCACCGCGGATCGGACCGCGTCATCGACGCTGACCGAGTTCCCTTCGCGGACGAACTCCTCGAGCCGGTTATTGTCCTGCCGCGAAAGCTCGACCACCACCTTCCGCACGTTCTGGGGCGGGAGGTTCAGCTCGATGTACTGCTCGAGCCCGTCTCGGATCGTGTCGGAGATCGTCGGAGTCTCCTTCGACTGTTGGATCTGCTTCAACTTCTCGAGAAGTTCTTGCGGGATCCGAACCGTTACCCGCTCCGACGTGTCGACCATGTCCGTCAGACAACACCCCTAGCTTTGTCTGACGATTGACATATCGAGCCGCTCGTATATGAATCAGCCGATGACGCGGGTGAAGGGTCGCGCGTTCCCGTCCCTCTGGACGGAAGCCCGTGCACTGGCGACGGCCCGTTCGGTGTTCGACGTGCTTCCCGCCCCGGTGGCTGCCGCTCTCCCGATAGTGACTTAACCCGTGCCCGCGCCTCTCACGTCGAGGAGTGACGGTCGAGGGCTGGGCATGAGCTCCCGCCGCCCGCCGGAAAGATGGGTCGTCGCCTGAGCGGCGTTGCGCGGTCGGGAGCGATCGCGACGTAGTCCGTGACCGGTCTGGTCTCGACCTCGGCGCTGCCGACGGTGGCGGCGACGATCGTCGTAGCCTTCGGTGTCGCGGTCGTGTATCTCTACATCGGGTATCGACTCTATCAACGACCGGTCTCGTCCGAGTCCCGGGTGGCTACCGCACAATTCTCCATTTGGTGGGGAGGCCTCGGTGCGAACGTAGGGATCCAGGCGATCGCCCTCGCTCTCGCGGTGGCGAACGCCCTCCCGTTCGCGCTGGCGCTCACGCTGGGTCTCCTCCTGGTCGCCATCGACTGCGCGTTCCTGTGGGGGTTGGTCGGCTTTCTCATCTACGTCTACACGGGCCGATACCATCTCTTCGAACTGACGTTGTTCTATTCCGGTTTCTACGTCCTCGCCTTGTACTACACGCTCTCACAGGTGCCCTACGCAGTGGCGGTCCAGAACGGGGTGGCGACGCTGCTCTACTCGGTCAGTCCGAACGTGGGGCTGGAAGCGGTGGCCCTCCTCGGGATCCTCGTGCCGGAAGTGGTGGGGGCGGTGCTCTACCTCTCGCTACTGCGGAGAACCCGGGACCCCAACGCCCGCTTCCGGATCGGCCTGGTCGGTACGGCGATCCTTCTCTGGTTCGCGATCGATGCCGTGTTCCCCGCATCGAGCAACGCACTGATCCTCACGAAAACCGTCCTCGAGGTGATTCCCGGGCTCATGAGCCTGATCGCCTTCTTCCCTCCCGACTCGGCGCGTCGCCGTTTCGGCGCCCCCCCTCCGAAGGAACTGTCGCTGACGACCGGGGAGCGTCCCGTCCCCCCATGACGACGAGCGGAGAGACTCCGCCGAGCCGGGGAGTCAAGCGGGAGGACTCGCGGTGGGCGACCGACCGGGGGCCGCCGTCGCCTTCGAGAGACGGGCCACCCGAAAGGGCCGCCGTCCCACACCATCACTTTGGTCAGCGGGGGCCTTGATGCGACCCTTGGCTCGTGGCCACTGGGCTCTGCTGACCGGCGGATTTCTGAGCCGGACGCCTCCGCGTCGCGAGCCGCTCGTGGGCGAGCGCGCGCGCCTGCTGCTCGACCTGCCATTGGGCGTCCTGATCCTGGTCGACGAGAACCAGGTCGTTCTCTATGCCAATGTCGCGATCGAGCGGTTCCTCGGCTACACCGCAAAAGAAGTGGTCGGTCGGCCGCTCGGCGACCTGTTCGAGGCGACCTCTCGAGCGAGCCTACGACGGCTCGTCGAGACGCACACCCCCGGCGACCCGCTCGCGAGCGCCGAGTTCCGGGGCCTCCGGAAAGATCGGAGCGTGCTACCGCTCCAGGTCGTCCTGCAGAGCGGGGTGGTCGAGGGGATGATGGGAGACAAGGTCTCGGGCCTCTATCTTCGGGATTTTTCCGAACGGGAGAAGCTCGTCGAAGCCCTCGCCCAGCGCGCCGCCCAGCTGGCCCGCTCGAACCGAGAGCTCGAGCAGTTCACGTACATCGCCTCCCACGACCTTCAGGAACCCCTCCGGATGGTCGGCAGTTACACGCAGCTCCTCCAACAACGGTACGGGGCGCAGTTGGACGACGACGCCCGCGAGTTCATGCGATACGCCCAGGAGGGTGCGACGAGGATGCGGGAGTTGATCGACGCGCTACTGTCCTATTCCCGGCTCGACACGCGTTCGCAGGCCCCTCAACGGGTCGCGATGGAGCACGTGCTCACCCTCGCCCTCTCCAATCTTCGAGAGTCGATCACCCAGGCGAAGGCCGAGGTCGTCCACGGGCCGCTCCCCGAAGTGGAGGGGGACCCGGTCCAGCTCGGTCAGGTCCTGCAGAACCTGATCGGGAACGCCCTCAAGTTCCACGCCGCGGTGGACCCTCACATCTGGATCTCGGCCGAGCGGCGGGGTCCCGACTGGCGATTCTCGGTGAAGGACGACGGGATCGGCATCCTTCCCGAGTACCAGGAGCGGATCTTCGTCCTGTTCCAGCGGCTCCACAGCCGAGAGGAGTACCCCGGCACCGGGATCGGCCTCGCGATCTGCAAGAAGGTCGTCGAGCGGCACGGCGGGAAGCTCTGGGTCGAGAGCACGGGCCGCCCCGGGGAGGGGACGACGTTCTTCTTCACGCTTCCGGCGGAACGCAAGGCGATGCCCGCCGAACCGGTGAAGGAAGCGGACCCGAACGAGGCGCAGTCGAAGGTCGAGGCGCTCACGATGATCGAGGAGCGCCTGAAGGAACTCGTCTGACGTCGGGTCGTTCCGGCGGGCGAGGCTCGGAGGGGCGCCCCGCGGTCCGACCGGCCGGCCACCGTGCTCCGGTGGGGTCGTTGACCCCGGCCAAGCGATTATACGGGCGGAGGTCGCATTGGAGAGACGACACATGTCGCCCGCGGAACGAGAAGACACCCGCGCCATCCAAATTCTGATGGTCGAGGACAATCCCGCTGACGCCCGTCTGGTCCGGGAGGTGATGCGGGATAGCAAGCTGCTGAACGAGATCCACTGGGTCGGGGACGGCGTGGAGGCGATGGCGTTCCTCCGACGTCAGGGGAAGTACGCGAACGCCCCCCGTCCGAACCTCATGTTCCTCGACCTGAACATGCCCCGAAAGGACGGCCGCGAGGTGCTGCGCGAGGTGAAGTCCGACGCGGACCTGCGCCGGATCCCTGTCGTGGTGATGACCTCCTCGCAGGCCGAGGAGGATATCGCGCGGGCGTACGACCAGCACGCGAACTGTTACGTCCGCAAGCCAATCGATTTCGAGCAGTTCCACAAGGTCGTGAAAACCCTCGAGAACTTCTGGTTCACCACCGTCGAACTCCCCATGCGCTAGGGGAACCGGCTCCCGCCTCGGAGCATCGATGGAGACGACCCCGGTTCGCGTGCTCGTGGTCGACGATAATCCGGGCGACGCTCGGTTGGTCGAATGGGCGCTGACACACGAACCGGAGGGAACGTTCCGGTGCGAACGGGCGGGTCGGATCGCGGCGGCCCTCGAGCAGCTCGGGCGCGGTGCGGTCGATGTGGTGCTGCTCGACCTCGGGCTGCCCGATAGCCAGGGGACCGACGGCCTGCGGCGCATCCGCGAGGCCGCGCCCGCCGTGGCCGTCGTCGTTCTCACGGGTTCGGAGAATCCCGCGCTCGTTCGGGCCGCGATCGCGGCCGGTGCGCAGGACTACCTCGTGAAGGGGATCTTTCCGCGGGGGTTGCTGGCGCACGCGATCCGAGTCGCGATCCTCCATCGAGAGATCGAGACCCGTCTCGAAGCGCACCAGATCCCTGACGTCGCCTCTCTCGAAGAGCTGAGTCGTCTCGGCGAGGGAGTGGTAGCGTTGATGGACGGTGGGGGCGCGACGGTGAACGCCGCGTTCACGGAGCTCACCGGGTCCTCCCTCAGTGGGTCCAGCGAAACGCCCCCGTGGCTCACGGGGATCGCCAGCGGGTCGGTCGGGACCGACGCGCGCGGCCGCCTCGACCGGGACGGTTCTTCGGCGACGCCGTTCGGTGCAGGTGAGGTGACCGTGGCCCGACCGGACGGGCGCCCGGCGCAGCTCGAGTATGTCGTCCGACAATTCCCCGCGGAGGGCCGGTCTTGGACGGTGGTGTTCCTCCGTGCGGTCTCGCGAGAACGACGGGGGACGGTAAGCCCCACGCCCGGTGCGTCCTCGGGGCCCGGTGATCCTGGACCCCGAAGCTCCGCCGCCCCGAACGAACCCCTGGATGCGGCGACGTGGGTTCAATTGCGAGAGCTCGCGGGCACGGACGCCACGTTCCTCCCCGCGCTCGTCGCCGCGTTCCTGGAGGAGGGGCGACGCCTCGTCCAGACGCTGGAGGCCGCCGCGGCGCGCGGGGATGCCCCGGCGATCGTCCGCGCCGCCCACAGCCTCAAGTCGAGTTGCGCACAACTCGGTGCCCTCGCGCTCTCCCGGCGCTGCGCCACGCTCGAGATGCAGGGCGAGGCCGGCAACCTCCCTCGCATGAAATCCCTGGTCGCGGAGATCGCGCGGGATTTTCCCGAGGTATCGAACGCCCTCGCGACGCGCTACCCGGCGCGCTGAGGCCCGCCGCTCGGTCCGTTACGGGGGGGCGGAAGCCGCGGCCCCGGGGGCGTCCTTCTCATCTCGCACCTGCCGGAGCACCTCGCGGATCTGGGCGAGGTGGACCGGCTTCTGCAGCAGCTGGAACGCGCCGCCCTTGATCAGCTCCCGCACGCGAGGGTCGTCGGGGGCATTGCCGGTGCAGACGACGATCGTCACGCTCGGGTTCCGGGCGCGCAGATACCGCGCCACGTCGTTGCCGCTCTTCGGCATCGCGCGGGGGTGGTTGAGGAGGTCTAGGAACTGGTCGTTTCCCGGGTTGCCCGGGCCTTCCGTCAGCGTCACGTCCAGGAATACGACGTCGGGGTTCGTGCGGTCGAACGCGGCGACCGCGTCGCTCGCTGTACCGGCCTCGGAGACGTTTTCCGGGGGCACCTTCTCCTGGCTCAGCGCCTGTTTGATGGTCAGCCGGACAGTAGGTGAGTCGTCAACGATCAAGTATCGAAGCTGCGTCATCCGCGAGTGCCCGCGGCCTCGCCCGGTCCACGGACTCTACCGGATTGAGGTCGCTTCGGGTAGATAGCCTCGTTGGAGAGACCAGTTAGCCGCCTTTCGGCGGTCCCGCGCCACCGACCGCCTACACGATGCGGAGGAGGCCGTACGGCGACGTGTCGGTCCCCTCGGTCAGCACGAACGACGGCGTCCAGGGGTCCGACGCGTGGAGGAACACCCGCCCCTGCACCTGTCGGATATGCAGGCGCAGGGCCGCAGTCGATCGGAGCGGGTCCAAGAGCGGCGAGGGGGAGGAGCCTACCGCGATCGCGTGGATGGGCGAACCGCGGACCGCGGCCTGGATCTGGCCCGGGAGCCGTTGCGCGACTTCGGGAGTGATGGCCATCCCGAGGGACGTCGCGGCCGCCACGAGTCCCTGCAAGAACACGACGAACAGCCCGGGGGACTCCACCGTCGATCCAGACCGTAGGAACTGGTCCATCCCGATGTCGTCCTTCGGACCCGGGACGATCCCCTCGGTGGGCTGACCGAGACGCACGATCGTGGGCTCGAACTCGGAGGTTCCCTCGTTCGGTCCCGCGGGCGGGAGAAGGAATCGGACGTGCGAGAGGAACCGGTCCCGCTCGACGGAGCCGTGGAGCGCCTCCCAGACGTCGTCCGGGCGAGTACTCGCATCCGGAACGAAGATCACCCGCCCGTTCCGAGCGACCGTGCTCGCCAGGGTGGGGGCGAGGAGCAGGAGGGGGATGTGGTTGGGGACCTCCTTTTCCACCTCGACCAACGTCGACTTTCCGAGCGGGAGGCGGCCGAAGCTCTCTGCGAAGGCTGCGGAACCCGGCCAGAGTCTTCCGGGGAGCCGGTCGGGCTCCGGATTGAACGGGCCGCCGCGCAGCTGCGCGTACGGTCGGAGCGGCACGATGCATTCGAAGTGGGCGGACTCCAGGGAGAACGGATACAGGGGGTTCTCGATCCGGACACCGCGGAGCTTGTAGATCGTGAGCCAACGTTCGAGCCGACCCTCGACGACCTCGCGACTCGTGACCCCCACGCCGTTCACCAGATAGTCGAGCTGAGACTGCTCCTCGCGCTCCAAGACGAAGAGCAGGTGGGTCCGCGCATGTCCCATACGACGGAGGAGGGAGCGCTCGATGTCCTCGCGCGTGGGCAGGTTGACATCGATTCCGCCGTCGGGGCGGCCGAGGTACGACTCGACGAGTGCGTCCCAGGAGTCGATGACGATGAGCGACGGTTTCTTGGGGTCGATCTGGCCCCACGCCCGCTGCAGCGGCTCCGGCAGCCAGAGGAATTCGGTGAGTTCCCGGGTCTCGGACGGGTCATCGCTCACCAGGTTCGGGGACCCGCGGAGGAGTGCCCGCGCGGCCTGCGCGACCCCCTCCGACTTCGTGTTGTCCAGCATCTGGATCCCGTGGCTGCCGTTGTCGCCGAGCCAGGGGAACGCCATCAGGACGTCATCTTCGGGCACACGATTCGTCACGTAACAACGCGTGCCCGAGAACGACTGGAGGAGGGCGAGCGAGAGGCTCGTCTTGCCCGACCCGGGCGGCCCCCGCAGCAGCATCGATTGCGGGCCGGGCAGATTGAGGAAGTCTCGCAACTCCCGCGGAATCGGTAGCGAAGCGCCCATGACGTCCAAAGTTATGTTGGAAGTGGAATAACCGTCTTCCGCTCGCCCGGCGTCCTTGCCCGGAGCGCAAATGCGCCCTCCTCGGCCGTCGAGGTCCAGGCCTTCACCGTCGGGTCGGCGGCACGGAGAGGAGGTCCGCCTCGGCCGTCAGCAAGCGCCGCGGTCGACGACCTCCTCGCAGGTCGAGGCGGGAATGACGTCGAGCGATCCGGCCTGGGCGAACGGACCGAGGTACTGGCGGACGGCCGTCTCGCTCGGTCCCTCGATGATCACGAAGAGGTGGTGTTGGCCCTTCGCCACAGCGTCGCCGTGGAGCTTCAAGCCCGCCTTCGAGGCGTTCTCATCGGAGAGGATCTGGAGAAGGAACGGGGCCATCTGGGGGTTCCCGGCAGGGCAACGGTCGGCGGGATGTCGGTGTTCTGCTACGAAGAGCGCCATGGCAATCTCGAGGAAAGCCGAGGGTATTCCTCCTGTCGGTAGGCGCAGCAAACCGTGGCGGTCGTGGGTTCCGCGACTATCGACGGCGTCCTAAACGCAGGGGAAGCCGTCGAGGAACGACCACCACGCGTTGATCGCTCCCTTCGCGGAGCGGAGGGCCGCGCCGCGAGCGACCGGAGAATGCCGAAGCTCCGACTCGAGGAGGCCGCGCTCGGCTTTCGAATGTTCCACGTCCGCTCCCGTGTGCACGCGGAAGAACTCGTGCGCCTTCGGGTCGCGAATGCCGTACATCGCACGGATCCCGCGGGACTTCTCCGCCGCAATCTCGGGGAAGATCGACTCGTAGGAGTAGAGGGCAGCGAGGGCGCTGGCGGGTCCCTGGCTCGTCAGCCGTTCGTAGGTCGAGAGGAGCCCGCGGGTCGCGGGCGTCGGTCGCGCTGTACGCGCCGCTCGGCGAGAGACTCCGAGGCCCTCGGCAAAATCGAGCCAGAGTTCGGGATGGGTCGGGGTGCGGCCCTCCTCGTCGATCAGGTTCTCGAGAAGGACGCGGCGGGCGGCCGGGTCGCGGAGCTGCGCATACGCGGCGGCGACGTACCGGGGGAAGTTCGATTCGAAGTGATAGTATTGCCCCGCGTAGGAACGGAGGGTGTCGAGCGGCAGATCCCCGCGCGTCCATGCGAGATAGAACGGGTGCTTCAGCAGGTGGCGTTCTCGGAGGAGGAGGTCGATCGGGCGGACGGCTCCGGACATGACCGGGGCATCCATTCCGAGCTAACTAGGTTTCGCCTGAGGGCGGCGGAGCGGCAGGGTGATGAACTCCGCGCCGGCTGGCATTCGGTGGTGACGACGCTTCGACCGATTGCCGAAGACCCCGAGACCGCCCGCACGCTCACGCGGAAGGCGATCTTCGCCCGGAACGAATCCGAGGAGGAGTCGGGCCGATTCCTCTCTGCCATCGAACGGGATGTGACGAGCGGTACCGCGATGGGAGTGCTTCGATCGCGAGGGGAGGAGGCGGACGGGATCGCGCTCTGGAGTCCACCGTCCGCGATCGGACTGACGGTGGAGGTCCTCTATCTGGTCGACGGGCGGCAGACTGCCGACGCCTATCGGGAGTTCTACTCGGAGATCGCCTCCGCGTTCGGTCCCGTCGCCCTGGCCCCCGGCCTCCTCGTCGGCCTCGCGCCCGCGGAAGAGGAGCGGGTGATGCGGGAACTCGGCTTCGCGCGTTTTACGCGGTCGGAGATGCGCTTCCCGCCCGACACCGCGTCCCCGGCCGTTGCACCGAGCGCGGGGCTCCGGACGGTCCGTGGCGACGACGAGGCGGAACTGGTCCGATTGCACGCGCTCGCTTACCGGGAGAGCCTGGACCGGTATCTCTTCCTCGCCGACCTGGATCCGGTCCGTGACGCAGAACTGCAGATCCGCGACATCGTGACCGGCCGATGGGGCGAGTTCCTCCCGTGGGCGTCTTTCGTCCTCGAGACGAACGGCCGGCTCGAGTCGGCCACGCTCGTGGTGCGAGCGCCGTACGGTGCCTTGATCGCGGACGTGATGACGGACCCCGAGAGCCAGGGCCGTGGTCTCGGGCGCGCGGTCCTCGGGTCGACCGTGCGCGCGTTGCGGGAGCGAGAGGAGACGGTGATCGCCCTCAACGTGACCGACGGCAACTCGCGGGCGTTTCGGCTCTATCAACGCCTCGGGTTCGTCCGGAGCCTGGGTCCGTCGCACGGCTGGTACTCTACCGAGCGGATCCAGGTCCCCGTCGGCCGCGATTAGAACGCGGCCCCGGCCGCGGGCGGCTCCTCCTCCCGCGGATGGAAGCCGAGGCGCCGGAGCGCACCGAACGACGCGATCATGAGGAAGCCGAAGACGACGATCGCTCCCCCGGCCGAAAGGTACGTCCCCTGGACCCCTACGGCGCTCGTGAGCAGGCCGCCCGCCGTCTGGCCGAACGGCACGAGCGCGTAGCTCCCGACCTCGTCGGCGGAGAAGACTCGCCCCATCATCGCGTCGGGCACGGTCGCCTGCACCGTGGAGAGGAAGACCGTCATGATCATTCCCGGCATCATCCCGTAGACGAAGATCACCGGCAGCGCGAGCCAGATCGAATGCACGAGTCCGAGCGCGAAGAGGGAGGCGCCCATCGCGATCGTCAGCAGGATGATCGCCCGCCCGGCGTGCGGTTCAAAGTGGAATCGGGAGATCAACGCGAAGCCGACCGCGACCCCGAGGGTCGAGGCGGTGATCATCGCCCCGTACCAGATCCCCTGGGAGAGGCCCAGCCAGCTCCCGACGTAGAGACCGAGTTCGACCAGCGCGAGCGCCGACAGGAAGTTGATGATCAGCGTCGCGATCGTGATCTGGAGCAGCTCTCGTCGGTGTCCGAGGTAGACGAACCCGTCGACCGCGTCCTTGGCGATCGTCCGCTTCGTCGGGGACGGCGGCACCGAGAGGTCGACCTCGACGAGGAGGAGGATGACCTGGGTCCCGAAGAAGAGTACGAAGGAGAGTCCGAGGGCATAGGCGTCCGGAGCGTAAGTCAGGATCAGCCCGACGCCGAGCGCGGCGGCCGCGCCAACGACCGCGGCGGTCGCGTAGATGAGCCCGTTCGCGCGGCCGAGGTCCCGAGTCTCGACCATGCGGGGGATGGAGGAGTTGTACGCCGGCCGGAATAAGGTCGAGCTGACCACAACGGTGGCCCAGCACGGATACAACAGGACCACCCACATCGGGAGGTAGAAGCCCGCGGTCACTGGGATCGAGATATGGCCGGACGGGGCAAGGATCAGGTCGGCGGCGGCCGCGGTAACCCCCAGCAGGGAGACGAGATTGACGACCCGCATGAGTTGGCCGCGGTCGTACCGGTCGGCCAGAGCACCCGAGAAGAACGCCCCGACGAACGTCGGGATCGCGGAGGAGAGTCCGAGGAACGTGAGGGCGTAGGCGCCGTAGACGACCCGATCGCCGACGGGGTACGCCAGCGTGACGGCGTAGAGGAAGACGACGAGCACCGACGCCGGCGCCGCGAACTGGAGCGCCCCGGCCGAAAGGAACGCGGTGAACGACGGACGTCGGAACAGGTCGGAATATCGACTCAGGTCCTTCCTCCCACCCGCGAAAACCCGACCCGAGCAAAGCTCGATAAGCCTTCCGCGCCGCGCGCCCTGGGCGTCGGCGCCCCGTCCGGGCGAAACGCGCTTGTAGTCGACGACCGTCCTTCCGGTCCGCGGAGTCCATCGTGCGCCAGATCCACCACGACGCGACGACCGGGCTGTACCGGCTCCGGATTGAAACGCCGAGCGACCTCTGGAGGATCGCGCGATTTCTGCACCCAGGAGAGATCGTCGGGGCGTCGACCACGCGTCGCGACCCCGAGGCTCCTCCGGACGTGGCGGGGGCGGAACGGAGCCGTCGGCGGGTGTTCCTCGCCGTCCGGGCCGAACAGGTCGAGTTCCACGGCTTCACCAAGCACGTTCGGGTCACAGGCCCGATCGTGGAAGGCCCGTTCGACATCGGGCGCCACCACACGCTCGACCTCGGCGAAGGGGAGGAGGTGAGCGTCGTCAAGCCCCGACCTTCGGCCGCCGACCGGACCATCCTCGAGGAAGGGTTGAAAGGGGTGGACGACCCGACCCTGCTCATCGCGGCGGTCGACTGGGGGGACTCCGCGATCGTACGGCTCCGCGGGCGGGCGATCCAAGCCGTCGCCGAGGTGCGTCGCACGATCGCGGGAAAGCAGTACGAGGGCGGTCAGAGCGAGAAAGACCGTAAGGTGTACCTCGAGGAGCTGCTGGCGATCCTCGAACGCGAAGGAGCTACCGCGACCGCAGTCCTCGTCGTCGGTCCCGGATTCCTGAAAGAGGAACTGCAGCACCGCATCGCCGAGGAGCACCCCGACCTCAAGCGGAAGCTCAAGGTCTACGCGACCGCGGAATCCGGCCGGGTCGGCGTCGAGGAGCTGCTGCGTTCGGGGAAGGCGACCGAGGCGCTGCGCGGCAGCGTCGCCGCCGAAGAGGCCGAGGTCGTCGAACGCCTGGTGCGCTCGCTGGCCGGGGGACGCCGCACGGCGGTCGGTCCCGCTGAGGTGGCGGAGGCCGTCGACGCGGGGGCGCCGGAGACGTTGCTCGTCTCAGAATCGTTGCTTACGGACGCGGCCCTGGCGTCGACCTTGGACCGTGCCCGTGCCGCGCGAGTGAAGATCTTCGTCGTCCGGGACGACGGGGAGGCGGGCCACCGACTCGCGGCGCTCGGTCGGGTCGCGGCGATCCTGCGCTACGACTGGACGAGCAGCGTGACCCCTACGGGATCGACTGAACGGCCTCGCGCAGGTCCTCGAACCGGCGCTTGAGTTCCTTCAGCGTGAAGCGGAGCGCCTCGCGCGGAGCGAGGGAACCGTCGGTCTCGAAGCGAAGGAAGAACTTCTCGGTGTCCGCCTCGATCTTGATCGAGCCGTGCTCGCACGTCTTTTCGCACGCCCCGCAGTAGATGCACTTCGTCTCGTCCGTGACGGTGAGCTTTCCGTTGCCGAATTCGAGGATGTTCACCGGGCAGGACGCCGCGGTGCGCTTGAGGCAGGCGTCCGAGCAGCCCTCCTTCTTCGAAATCCGGACGTGCGGTCGGGGGAACATGCCCACCGCGTGCGCGACCTGCCACTTCGCATGCTCCCGGGCCGTCCCCACGACCGCGGTCGCGTAGGCGAGCAGCGCCTGACGGGCCCCGAGTCGAACGATCGGCACGTCGGGCTCGAGGATCGCGAGGGAAGCGTCGCCGAGCGGCACGACGTCCTTCGCATACACCGTGCACGGTCCTTTCCGGTCCACGGAGTACATGACCTGGCAGTGGACGCACCCGACCCCGCCGCAGGTACACTCCGACTTCCGGCGGAACTCCCCGAGGTCGGTGGGGATCGGCAAGAGTCCGAGACGGAGGGCGACCGCCTCGTCGAACATGCTGGTCGAGGAGTCGTAGTCCTTCCCGCTCGCCTCGTCCCGGATCGGGCCGAGGTGGAACTCCACGTCCTCGATCGCGAGCTTCGGAACGTCCGCGAGCAGCGTGCGGCGGATCGCGTTGATCTGCGACGCGGTGGCCCCGTCGAACTCGAGGACGGTCGACCGGGGTTTGAGCTCCTGGATCGTGACCGACATGGACCTACACCCGCCGTCCGCGACGGCCCCCTTTCGGCTTCGTCCCGTCGTGCGGAACCGGGGTGACGTCCTCGATTCGCTGGATCTTCACGCCCGCGCGAGCGAGCGCGCGAATCGCCGCCTGGGCGCCCGGACCAGGGGACCGGGAGCGGTTACCGCCGGGGGCACGGACGCGAACGTGAAGCGTGTCGTACCCTTTCTCCTTGATCGCCGCCGCGACCTGGTCGGCCGCTTTCATCGCCGCGTAGGGACTCGACTCATCGCGCGCGGCCTTGACGACCATTCCACCGGTCGCCTTCGCGAGGGTCTCGGCTCCCGTGACGTCGGTCACGGTGATGTGAATGTTGTTGTAGCTCGCGAAGATGTGCGCGATGCCGATCTTCGCCATGCGTTACGACCCTCCCTCGGTGGGCACGGGCGGGGCTTCGGGCGGAACCGATTTCGCGGTGAGCCGCTCCCGGAGCGCGACGCGCATCGGGTGGTCGTCATTCGAGAACGGACTGTTGCTCGAGTAGGCGATCTGCCCCTCCTCGTCGAGGCGGACGAGGTAGCCGGGGCGTGTCACGCGGTGGTCCCCCATCGTGAAGTGACCGTGAACGATCCATTTCCGGGCGCTCTCCGCGGTCGGGGCGAGGCCCCGGCCGAAGACGACGGTCTCGAAACGCCGGCGAAGCACGTCTTCCGTAGTGAGCGCGAGCACGTCGTCGAGCGTCGGCGTACCGACGCCGAGGATCCCCTGGCGTGCGAGGCGGGCGAGCAGCAGGGCGGTCTCCTGCTCGGCCTGTCCCTCCCCGGTCCGCACGCGCGCTTGCAGCTCGCGCGCCTGACCGCGGATCCTACGGAGGATCGACTGAGCCTTCCAGAGTTCCCGCTTGTTCTTGAGCCCGTACTTGTCGAGCAGCTTGCGCTCCTCAGCCATCCGTGTCGCCTCCCACGGGTGCTTCGGTGTGTCGTAGGTACGCCGCAGGAATTTTGGATCGCCCATCGTGACCTCACTCCTTCTTCGTCGCCGCCGGCTTGGCCGCCGGTGCGGCCGCCTTCGCGGCGGTGGTCGCCGACTTCGCCGCGGAGGGCGCCGGTGTCGCTGCGGCCGGTGCGGACTCTTCCTTGCCCGACGCGGCCGCGGCTTCCTTCGCGGCCTTCTTGAGGACTCCCGCCGCCATGCCGGTGCGTCCGTTGGAGCGGGTGTGCTGACCGCGGACCTTCTGCCCGCGCTCGTGGCGGACTCCGCGGTAACTTCGAATCATCTTCATCTGGTTCACGTCGTCCCGCCGCCGCGTTTCGAGGTCGGGGCCGACGTAGTGGAGCGTCTCTCCCAGTATCGGCTCGTGCCGATGGTTGACCATCCACTCGGGGACCTTGGACGGCAGCGAACTGAGGGTCGCTTCGATCGCTTCGACCGTCGGCTCGGTGAGATTGCCGATGCGCTCGCTCGCCTTCACGCTCGCGAGCTGGCAGGCGACCTCGGCGAGTCGTAGACCGACGCCGCGCACGCCCGTGAGGGCGAGGGCGGTCGCGCGAGTACCGTCGAGGTCCGAGCCCGAGACTCGGACGATGTAGCGGAAATTGGGATTGTCGGGGACGTACTTCGCGGCCTTGCCGGAAGTCCCCGGAGCGGTCTTTCCCTTCTTCCCGCCCTCTTTCGCGTCTTTGCCGTCCTTGGAGTCCTTGCCCTTGCCGCCCTTCTCCTTCTTCGAGGACTTCTCGGTCGAGGGCTCCGCCCCGGCGTCCGCGGCCGGCGCCGCCTCGTCCTTCTTCGTCTCCTTGGAATCCTTGGGCGCGGTAGTCACTCCCCTGGTCGGGGCCACGGTCCGCACGGTCGAACGTGAGCCGGGGCCCACGGTTCGACCCTCGTTCCGAGGGTGCGGCCGCCGAGAAAGCCCTTCCTTTTAAGCACTTCGGAGCGAGCGAGGGGTCGGTACGGCTCGTGACCCTAAGAGGGATGAACCCACGCCCGCTCGGTCCGCCCGGATGGGCGGTTCCGCGGGAGTCTCCGTCATTCTACCGACCTACAACGAGCGCGAAGCGTTGGAGCTGCTCTACCCTGCCCTCACCCCGTTCGTCGAAGCGGTGGGCGGGGAAGTGATCATCGTGGACGACAGCTCCCCCGACGGGACGGCGTCGTTCGCCCGCACCCTTTCGACAGCCCGCGTCCCTTGCACCGTGATCGAGCGCCGCGGGGTGCGGGGACTCGCCTCGGCGGTCCTCGCGGGTGTGGCGAAGGCGGCCGGGGAGATCCTGGTCGTCATGGACGCCGACGGGAGTCACCCGCCGGAACTCGTCCCGACGATGGTGGGCGCTGTCACCACGGGCGGGGCGGAGATGGCGTTGGCCAGCCGATGGGTGACGGGCGGGCTCGCTCCCGGGCTCACGCTTCGCCGGCGGGCTATCTCGTCTACCGCCCGATGGCTCGCCCGACCACTGACCCGCGTGACCGACCCGATGTCCGGTTTCTTTGCGGTCCGCGCGGCCGTCCTGGGCCGCGCCAAACTCGCCCCGCTCGGGTACAAGATCGCGCTCGAGGTCCTGGTCAAATGTCGCCCCAATCCCCTTGTCGAGATCCCGTTCGTCTTCCAGCCTCGACTCGCGGGCGAGAGCAAGCTCGGGGGCGCAGTGGCCCGGCATTACGTGCAGCACATCGCGCGGCTCTACGCGTTCGCGCTCGCCCCGGGACGTCGCGCCTCGAGCACCCGGTAGCCCGAGCCGCGCGCGAGGACCTCGACCGGTCCCGGCCAGTGCGATTCCAGCCACTCCTGATAGAATCGGATCCCGTGACTCCCTTTTCCGACGAGGACGAACCGACCGTCGGGGCGGAGCCGTTCGGACGCCTCGGTGAGAATGCGAAGTACGTGGGGACGGCCCGCGCGGTACGGGGGATTCGTAGCGACGACGTCGAACTGTTCGCCGGCGACCGGCTCGAAGAACGGACCGACCCGGACGTCCGCGTTCAGCAGCCCGTTGCGTTCGAGATTCTTCTGGGCGAGCCGCGCCGCGCGGCGGTTCACCTCGGTCAACGTCACTCGCCCGTCCCGAGCGGCCTTGGCTGCGGCGACTCCGACGGCGCCCCATCCGCACCCGAGGTCGAGCACACGGTCCGACCGTCGGATGACGAGATTCTCGATCAGCAGCGCGGTTCCTGGGTCGAGCCCGTGGGCGGCGAACACACCTTGATCGACCACGAAGGTCAGCAGTTCCCCCCGGTAAAGGAAACGAAGGGTCCGCGGGGAGGAGCGGGATCGGGGTCGTTCGCTGAAGTACTGGTCCTCGACCGGCGGCGTCTCTTCGTCGTCGGCCATCGGCCTCAGCTCCGGCGATGGAAAAACGACTCCTTTCGGCCGGTCGATGTCGCGCCGTCCGCGCCGAGCGCTTCTCGGAGCTGTTCCTTCTCGCGCCCCGAAAGGGAGCGGGGGAGTTCCACATGCACGGTGACGACGAGGTCGCCCCGAGAGGATCCCCGAAACCGGGGGAACCCGAGGCCGCGCATCCGGAACTGGGTCTCGGGCTGGGTCCCGGCGGGGATCTTCAGCTCCGCGTGCCCTTCGATCGTGCGCACCGTAGTGACGCCCCCAAGCAGCGGGATGGCGAGCGGCACCGTCGCTTCCGTGTACGCCTCGGTCCCCTCTCGTCGGATGTGGTCCGAGGCTTCGAACATGACCTGAACGAACAGGTCGCCGGCCCGCTCGCTGTCGAGTCCCTGCCCGCCGTGGCCGGGGATCCGAAGCACGGAGCCTTCCTCCATTCCCGGAGGGACCTTGATCTCGATGTGCTCCACCGTTCGGCGGCGGCCGTTCCCTCGGCAGGTGGGGCACTTCTCCAGGATCTTCCGGCCGGTCCCGCGGCACGTCGGGCACGGTCCTACGGTGACGAACTGGGTGTAGCCGCGCGTGCGAGCGCGCCGCACCTGACCGACCCCTCCGCATTCCGGGCAGACCTCGATCGCGGTGCCGTCCTTCGCGCCAGTACCCTGGCAGTCGGGACACGGTCCGGTGAGGGGGACCTCCAGCGTCGGCTGCGCTCCTTCAACGGCCGCGACGAGCGGAAGCCGCACGGCGACCTCGACATCGCTGCCGCGACCGGAGCGGCCGGCCGAACCGCCGACGAAGCTCCCGAAGAGCTGCTGGAACAGTGGGTTCGACCCGAGCAGGTCTTCGAGGTCGCCCTGATGCGTGAAGTTCTGCCAGGTGAACCCGCCGGGTCCGAAGTCATTCTGGACCGCGTCGAACCCACGCTGGTCGTAGTTCCGGCGCTTCTGTTCGTCGGCGAGGACCTCGTAGGCTTCGGAGATCTCCTTGAACTTCGCCTCCGCGCCCTTCGGGTCCTCCTTGGCGACGTCGGGGTGATACTGTCGTGCGAGGCGGCGGTAGGACGACTTGATCTCGTCGGCGCCCGCGGTCTTCGGAACGCCGAGGACCTCGTAGTAATCGCGTTTGGCCATGATCACGGGAGGCCGGATACGCCGTCCTCGGTGCTCCTAGGGCCGTGGCTATTTACCGTCTCACGTGCGCGACGCGCTCGAACGGGTCGGCCAGCCTACGGTGACGGTGTGGCCCACGGTCGCGCGGAAGCGGCGGGCTGCATGCCCCTGCGCCACGGCAACCTCGAGGAGGCCGAAGCTCGAGGGGAGCAGGCCGGCGCGCCCCTTCCCGAGACGCTCGTAGCTCGCCACCAGCAGGAGCGTGCGCGCCGGATCGCGACCGAATCCGAGTCGGACGCGGTCCGTCCCGGCGGGAATCCACTCCGACGGAATGTTCGTCACGAGATTGCCAAACCGGTCTTCGTGCAGCACCTGTCCGTGGGCGCCCGAGCGCATCCGACGGGCGACCGGGAGGGCGTACTTGTGGGGTCGGATCGGTCGTCCGAGCCGAGATGCTCCGACGCCCTCCGCGAGGAGCGCCGCGACCGGGGCGAAGAGGTCGCGTCCATCGAAGGTGGTGCCGACGACTGGGGCGGCGTGGAGGTTGGTGCGTTCGATCCGGAACGCCCTCGGTCGACCGAGGGCGTCGGCGAGCGGCATCAACACCCCGTTGTCGGGGCCGACCAACGTCGAACCGTCGGCGCATTCGATCGCGATCGGGGCGCGTCGCCCTCCCACTCCCGGGTCGACCACGGCCACGTGCACCGTTCCCGCCGGGAACCCGACGGCCATCGCTCGGAGAAGAAATGCCGCCTCCCCGATCGCGTGCGGACGGAGGTCGTGGGCGAGGTCCACCACGCTTCCGGGCGGCACGCGATGCGCGAGGACCGCCTTCATCTGGGCGGCATACGCCGACCCGATGTCGGTGGTGAGAGTGATCAGTCGAAGCCCACGCCGCTGCCGCATCGCCGTCGACCCCCCGGGTCGACCCGAGACGCCTCGCCTACGATTTCATGATCGCGACCAGGAAGATCCCGACCGCGACGAGCGCGCCGATGACGGCCGCTACGATCACGAGGAACGACTCCCAGAGCAGCGCGCCGAGCTGGCCGGACTGGCCCCCGAACGTACCGCTGTGGTAGAAGTACCCGGCGAGAACGCCGACCACGAGGCCGACGACGAGGAGCGCGACGCCGATCGTACGGCTCTTTCCACTGCCAAAGTAGGCGGTGAAGATACCCGCCAGTATCAGGAACAGCCCGAACACCAAGAGGAGGATCGTGAGGAACTGCCAGCCGCCAATCGCCACTGTGGACCCGACTACATCGAACATTGCGTACCTTTCAGAACTTGATTCCGGTGAGCGTCTTGGTGTCGATGACCCCCGGAACGGAGCGGATCTTGTCGACCACCAGCTGGCCAAGCGCGTTGAAGTCCTCGGCCTCGACCTTCGCGATGAGGTCGTACTCACCGAACAACGGGTGCAACTCGACGATCCCCTTCACGCGAAGCAGTTCGGTGTACACCTCGTGCTCCTTCGCAGGGGCGGTGCTGATCAGGACAAACCCGATGGCCAAGCTCGAAACACCCTCTCGACAGGGCGCGACAACGGCCCCCCCTAATAAGCGTTGAGATTCAACGCGATGAACGGGCCGCCGTTACGGACGAGGCTCGCCACGGTCGCCACTCCACGGAACCCCGCTTAAGTAGGGTCCGACTAGCGCCCGGCTCGAGCGATGGCGATCTCGATCCGCACCTGGCCGAGCCGGCTGGTCGCCCGGCCCTGGCTGCTCGCCTTCGTCCCCATCAACGCCGCGACGGCCGGGTTCGGCGTCGTCCTGCCCCTCCTGATCCTGATCCCGTTGCACGGGAGCTGGGCCGACGTCGCGCTCGCGGCGACGCTGTTCAACGCCTCGGTCATCCTCTCCTCGGTCGCGTGGGGACACCTCGCGGACCGGTATCGCGGACGGCGGGCGTTCCTCGCGCTCAACTATGGAGGGTACGCGGTCCTCTACCTCGCGCTCACCCACGTCACCTCTCTCCCGCTACTGGACGTGATCTACACCGGCATCGGGCTGCTCGCCCCCGCAGGGGCGAACGCGTCGAGCCTCCTCATCCTCGAGAAGTTCCCCGAGACCGAGCGCGCGACCGCGTTCGCCTCGTTCCAAGAGATGAGCATGATCGGCTCGGTCGGCGGGCTCTTGATCGGATACTTCTGGACCGTCGCGAACGACGCCCTGCTCTCCCTGCTGTACGTCCTTTCCGCGCTGGCGGCCGTGAGCGCGGTGGCGCTCTGGTTCGGGATCCGGGAGGCCCGCCGTCAGCTCACGGGCGAGAGCGTAGCAAAGCACCCCGAGAGCCTCGCATCGCGACTCCACATCTCGGCCTCGTTGCGCATCGCGATCCCGTTCTTTCCGAAGCGACCCTCGCTCGGCAGAGATTCGTTCCGTCGACTCCGCTCGTGGATGCAGGAGGAGATGCACCACGAGCTCCCCCTCGTCATGGCGGCGATGTTCCTGTTCAACCTTGCCTCGAACCTGTTCAACATCTCGTACACTCCCTACCTTTACTCGATCGGGCTCGGAGTGGCGGCGATCTTCCTCGTCAACTTTTCGAACAACTTCGCCCAGATTCTCCTCTTTCCGGTCTCGGGACGCCTCGCCAACCGGATCGGTCCGGACGCGCTCGTCCGCTGGTCCAGCTACGTTCGCAGCCTCGGGTACCTCGCCACGGCCGGTTTCACGTTTGTCGTCTTCCTGCACGGTGGAGCGTTCCCCGCGAACGTGATCGCGTTCGGCATCCTCGGGGGTGCGATCGCGATCTACACCACCGCGAGCTCGTTGATGCTTTTCCGGGGACTCGAGGGCCGGGACGCGGGCGGCCTGCTCGGTGTCAATAGTTCTCTCGGGGGAGCCGCCGCCGTACTCGGGGCGGTGCTCTCGGGAGTCCTCGCCGTTTTTGGGAGCTACCGTCTCGTCTTCCTGGTCGCCGCCGGAGCGCTGTTGGCCTCGGTGCCGCTCTGGACCGCCGCGGGCGTCGCGTACTCCCGACGTCGGAAGCACGGCCCGCCGCTCTCTGAGCGCACCGCGGGGGGAGCACTGGGCGGGCCGGCGTCCGCCTCGGACGCCGCGGCGACCGCGAAACCCCATTAAGCCGCACCCGTGTCCCGGTCCGAAGGGCGAGCAGGATGGTGGAGGCGCCGGGGGTCCAGCGGGGCCTCGAGGACGTGGTCGCGCTCGAATCGCGGATCTGCTTCATCGACGGGCTCCAGGGCCGTCTGATCTACCAGGGCTACGACATCCGGGACCTCGCAGCCCAGTCAAACTTCGAGGAAGTCGCCTACCTCCTCTGGTACGGCCGGCTGCCGACCGCCGCCCAGCTCGCGGAGCTCCGTGAACGGTTCGGGCTCCTCCGTGCCCTGCCGCCGTCCCTCGTCGACCGGATCGAGTCGATGCCGCCCGAGAGCAACCCGATGGATGTCCTCCGCACCGCCGTCAGCGCGCTCGCGCTCTTCGAGCCCGAGGAGGCGAAGCCCGGGGCGAGCTCGATCGGTGGCGCGCAGCGGCTGACCGCAGCACTCCCGACGATCATCGGAACGTTCCACCGTCGCCGCGCGGGGCTCCCGCCGCTTCGAGCGCGCCCCGAATTGTCGCAGGCGGCCTACCTCGTCTACGCACTCGTCGACCGCGACCCGACCGAACTCGAGGCCCGTGCGATCGACGTCGCGTTGATCCTCCACGCCGACCACGAGTTGAACGCCTCCACGTTCGCCGCTCGGGTGACCGCATCGACCCTGTCGGACCTGTACAGTGCGGTGACGAGCGCCGTCGGGACGCTCAAGGGCCCGCTCCACGGCGGGGCGAACGAGCGAGTGATGGAGCTGCTCAACGAGATCGGCACGACGGAGCTCGCCGAGGCCATCATCCAGGAGAAACTCGCTCGCCACGAACGGATCATGGGGTTCGGCCACCGGGTCTACAAGGTCGAGGACCCCCGCGCGACGATCTTGAGGGAGTGGTCGCGCCAGATCGGCGAAGCGAAGGGGAACATGCGCTACTTCGAGCTCCTGCGAAAGGTCGAGGCGGTCGTGCACCGGGAGAAGGGACTCTACCCGAACGTCGACCTGTACTCGGGGTCGATCTACTCGCTCCTCGGAATCGCCCACGACCTGTTCACCCCGATCTTCGCCTCGAGCCGCGTCGCGGGGTGGACCGCCCACGTTCTCGAGGAGTACCAGGACCTCCGATTGATCCGCCCGACCGCGAAGTACGTCGGTCCGACCGACCTCACGTACGAGCCGATCGCCGCGCGCGGCTAACGAGATCGTTGCGGTCGGGTCGCCGTTCGCACCGGACGCCCGACCCGGACCACGCTCATCAGGGGATACCGAAGGTCGGGCCGATGGGCGAGCCGCGCCTCGACCTCCTCGGCGCCGTCGCGCAGCCGCACGGTGACGTCCAGCATCTCCGGCGTCAGGTACCGGTAGGCGAAGCGACCGCGCCCGAGCGCTCCTCCCTGCCGAGGGTCGACGGCGGCTCGGACCTCCACCACGTACGGTTGGAGGCGCACCGCCCGCTCGATCATGCGAGCGATCCCCGCCGCGGTGCGCGGAGTGACCGGGATCCCGAGGTACTGATGGAAGACGCCGCCCAGTTTCACGCCGGCTTCGAACAGGAGCGCCTCCCGACGCGAGAGGGATGCCCGGTGGATGCGTGCGGAGGTCGGCATGGATCAACTCGCCGCCTTCGGGGTGGCGCGTCGATCTACGGTGAAAGGACCGAGGAAGTAGTAGGTGGCGACACCGATCAGCATCGAATAGGACGCGCCGAGCGCGAGGAGGAACAGCGCGGAGCCGGTCGCCGGGTGGAACTGCAGGACGAGGATGGCGACCACGGTCGCGATTCCCGTGGCGGCCATCGGGGCCCGGAGGATCGACCCTCGCCGGATCTTGGGGTAGGGGATCGGGACGACCATGAGTACCGCGATGACGGCCGCGCCGATGAGCACGGCGACCGGCTGAACGGTCTGGAACGCCGGGGTGTCGTGGAACAACAGCGCGACGATCAGCGCGAGCGCCGCCTGAGGGGTCGGCACTCCGAGAAAGTAGGCGTTCTGGAAACCGCGCGCCGTGAAGTAGACCAACCGGCCGATCGCGGCAGCGAAGTACGCGGCCGCCAGCGCCAACGCCACGGTCTCCCAGGGTGCCCAGATCCCGGGGTTCGAGGTATGGACCGCGATCAGGAACGCGGGAGCGAGACCGAACGTGATCGCGTCGGCGACCGAGTCCGCGTACCGCCCGAAGGAACTCGGAGGCATGGTGCTGCGACGGGAGAGCAGTCCATCGAGCCCGTCGAAGCCGATCGCCGCAGCGATGAGGAGCATCGCCCAGAGCTTGTTGCCGGCGAGCACGTAGAGGATCGCGCCGACTCCGAGGAGGGCGTTCGCGAGCGTCGCGAGGTTCGCGCCGACGCGCCAGCGGTCGGTCACGTCGCCTCCCGCGCGATCGTGCTCTCGCCCGCCCGCACTCGGTCCCCGACGCGCACGGTCGGCGTCGCGTGTCCGACCGGCAAGAGGACGTCGACCCGGGATCCCAGAATGATCATCCCGAACCGGTCCCCTTTCCGCCCCTCGCTGCCGGGTCGAACGAACGAGACCAGGCGGCGCGCGACGACTCCGGTCATCTGGATCACCTCGACCGGCCCGAGGGCGGTCGAAAGGACGTACGACCGCTGCACGTTGCGGTCGGCGTCCGCGCGGTAGGCGGCGCGGAAGCCACTACCGGCGTCGCCCACGGTTTCGATCCGTGCGTCCAGCGGGAGTCGGTTGACGTGGACGTCGGTGACGTTCATGAAGACGGAGATCCGCCACCGGTCCCCCTCCCGATCGACCGCGCGGACGCGTCCGTCGGCGGAGGAGACGACGCCCGCCCCGGGCACCCGGTCCGGGTCTCGAAAGAAGACGGCAAGGAAGAGCCAGAGCGCCCCCACGACGAGGAGCGCGGCGACCGCGGCCCAACGATCGGGGACGAGCCCCAACACAACGAGGCCCCCGACGAGCAGCAGGACGAGCCCCACCGCCCCGAGCGGTCGGCCGGCGCCGGGGGCGAACACGCGCGCCTATCCGGTGAGGACGATCTCGATGTTGACGCCGTCCGGCACCTGGATCCGCATCACTTGGCGGAGTGCCCGTTCGTCGGCATCGATGTCGATCAGCCGCTTGTGGATCCGCATCTCCCAGTGGTCGATCGTGCTCGTCCCGCCACCGTCCGGGCCTTTGCGGACCGGCACCTTGAGCTTCTTGGTCGGGAGCGGGATCGGACCAGCGATCGCGACCCCGGTCTTCACCGAGATCTCGCGGATCTGCTTGCAGATCGAGTCGACCTTGTGCGAGTCCGTGCCGCTCAGGGAGATTCGGGCTTTCTGCATCGATAGCCCACCCCCTCGGTCGGTCGAACCCCGCGCGGCGTTACTGCTCGCGCTTCTTGACGTCGACGACAACGCCCGCCGCGACGGTCTGTCCCATGTCCCGGACGGCGAACCGACCGAGCTGAGGGAACTCTTTGTACTTCTCAATGACCAGCGGTCGCTTCGGCGTGATGACGACGACCGCGGCGTCCCCCGTCTTCAGGGTCGTGGGGTTCTCCTCGGCGACCTGGCCCGTCTTCGGGTCAAGGCGCTTCAGGATCTGGGTGAACTCGCAGGCGACCTGCGCCGTGTGCGCATGGAAGACCGGCGTGTAGCCGACCGTCAGCACGCTCGGGTGGTTCAGGACCTGGATGTTGGCGGTGAAGCTCTCCACGACCGTGGGCGGGTTCGACAACGGTCCCGCGACGTCGCCGCGTCGGATGTCGTTCTTGTCGATGCCGCGGACGTTGAACCCGACGTTGTCGCCCGGCTGGGCTTCGGTGACCGCCTCGTGGTGCATCTCGATCGACTTCACTTCGCCCGACTTGCCGCTCGGCAGGAAGATGATCTTCTCGCCGACCTTCAGCATCCCGGTCTCGACCCGGCCGACGGGGACGGTGCCGATGCCCGTGATCGTGTAGACGTCCTGGACCGGGAGGCGGAGCGGCTTGCCCGTCGCCTTCTCCGGCACCTTCAGGTTGTCGAGCGCGGCGAGGAGGTTCGGCCCCTTGAACCACGGCATGTTGGGGCTCGCCTTGTTGATGTTGTCGTCCTTGAACGCGGAGATCGGGAGGAAGACGACCTGCTCGGCGACCTTGTAGCCGACGTTCTTGAGGAGCTTCGTGAGCTCTTCCTTGACCGCCTCGAACTTCGCCTCGGAGAAGTTGACCTCTTGCCGGTCCATCTTGTTGATGGCGCAGATCAGCTGGTTGACCCCGAGCGTACGCGCGAGGAAAATGTGCTCCCGGGTCTGTTCCTGGACCCCTTCCGCCGCCGAGACGACGAGCACGGCCGCATCGGCCTGGCTCGTGCCCGTGATCATGTTCTTAACGAAGTCACGGTGGCCGGGCGCGTCGATGATGGTGAAGTAATACTTCTGAGTGTCAAACCGGCGGTGGGCGATGTCGATCGTGACGCCCCGCTCGCGTTCCTCCTTGAGGTCGTCCATGACCCAGGCGAACTCGAACGTCGCCTTGCCCTTCGCCTCGGCTTCCGCACGGAACTTGTCGATCTCTTCCTGTCGGATGACGCCCGTGTCGACCAGCAGTCGACCGACGGTCGTCGACTTGCCGTGGTCGACGTGGCCAATGAAGACGATGTTGAGGTGGGGCTTCTGTGCCATAGCGTGGGCTCCGGGCGCGCCCAAAAGGTACCCCTATATAGGCGTTCTCTTCCGCACCGCCGAGAGACGGCCTGACGCGGGCTTCGCGGCGCGGCCGGACCGTTCCCGCAACCGTTAGCCCGAGGAGCTCCGTCCATCCGCGGGTCCGGATGGCCGAGGCAGTTGGGCCCGGGCGGCGTCCCGGTCCGCGGATGCGATGGCCGCCGCCCCTGTCCGCGCGCGTCGAGTGGGCGTGGCTTCAGGGGTTGCCGCTTCGCCGTTGGAGACTTCGTCGTCTGCTCTCCTTGATGGACGGACACACGGGCACCGCGGGCCTGCTGCTGGACGTCGGGGGCGGAACCGGGATAGGGACCGAGGAGGCCGCTCGAGTCGCCCCGGCCGGCACGTACGCCCGCCGACTCGTGCTCGACCCTCAACGGGCGATGCTCCAGCGCGGCTCACGTCGGCGAGGCTCCGCCGCGGCCGGGTGGCTCCGCGGCTCCGGGGACCATCTGCCGATCTCGAATGCCTCGGTCGACCTCCTGCTCTCCTTCGGCGTTCTCTGCTGCATGGAAGCGAAGGACGTCCCCCGCGCAGTCTCCGAACTCTACCGAGTCGCTCGACCGGGCGGCTACTGCCTCCTCGGCCTACCGAAGAGTTGGGCGGGGTTCTCCGATCCGTTGTTCCGGTCGGCGGGGTTTCGGCCGGTGGCGGAGCTGAGACCCGGTCGGACGCTGTATCAGCGCCCGGACGATCGGGTGCCGACCCCGAGCGGGTCGGTGGATCTCAGCTCGCGGGCGTGAGGGTGATCTCGTTCCCGTCGGGGTCTTTGACCGCTGCCCAGGATCCCCACTCCTCTTTCGTTGGCGGGGTGCTGAACTTCACTCCCGCCGCCGCGAGTGCGGCGCACGACGTTTCGAAGTTTCCCGGAATATGGAGGTTGATACCGGTGTTCCCTTTCTCGGGCGGGATCGACTTGTCGTACTCGGAGGTCTGGCAAAGGTGGATCACTCCGTCCTTCCCTTTCCGCCCGACCGTGACCCAATGCTCCATCGAAACGATCTGGTCGAGCCCAAGTTTCTTCGTGTACCACTCCAGGGACTTCTTCCGGTTCGAGACGACGACGGCGACGCTCGAGAACGTGGCTTTCGGCAGGTTTGCGGTCTTCTTCTTTGCGGGCATCGATCGTGCACCCGGCCGGGGGAGGCCGGAGGAGATAATGAACCGCGCCCTGAGAGGCGGAGGAACGGTTCGGGCGCGGCCGTTCGACTCGTCCGCCGGCGCGGGCCGCAGACGGTCGAAACGCATTTAGGGCCCGGGTCGGTCGGTCCACTCCCCCTTCTTTGAGGTCCGTTCGCTTGGTCGAACCTTCTCTTCGCACGGTCGAACACAGTCGTGCCTCGGTCGTGCGACTCACGATCCCCACCGACGCGAACTTTATGGGGAACGTCTTCGGCGGTCAGTTGCTCGCCGAGGTGGACCGGGTCGCCTACATTACGGCCACTCGGCACTCAAAATCCAACTGCGTCACGGCCTCGTTCGACCGGGTCGACTTTCTCGCTCCGGTCCATGTGGGGGAGGTCGTGGACCTCGACTCGAGGCTCACGTACGTGGGAAGGACCTCGATGGAGGTCTGGGTGCAGATTCGCGCCGAACCGCTCGAGGGGGGAGCGCCCCACCCCGTCGCAGAGGCGTACGTGACGATGGTCGCGGTCGGACCTAACAACGAGCCGATCCCGGTGCCCCGCCTCACGCTCACCACGGACGAGGAACGTCGACGTTTTGAAGAGGGGCGGCAGCGAACGGAACTACGCCGACGGGCCCGAAGCCGGGCGGTAGAGAAGGAGGAACACCATGCTGTGTGAAATGTGCGGTAACGACGTCGAGATGACGAGCCGAGTGAGGGTCGAGGGCTCGACCCTCAACCTCTGCGGTGACTGCGCTCGGTTCGGGAAGGCGGTCGACCCGCCACCGGCGCCCATGGCGGCGCCCGCAGGGCCTCGACGCACCGCCTACGCGGGCGGCGCGTCGCGCCCCGGCGGGGGCGGCCGCTCGATGCAGGAGCGCGACCTCTACACCGAGATCGGCGAGATGGAGTTGGCGCCCGACTGGGCGAAGCGGATCCGGATCGCCCGCGAGGCGCTGCACTGGACCCCGGAGGAGCTCGGGAAAAAACTGAATGAGAAGAAGTCGGTCGTCCTCAAGATCGAATCCGGCAGCTTTCGTCCAGCCGACGACCTCGTGCGACGGATCGAACGTCTGTTGAAGGTCCGTCTCAAGGCGGACCCGGCCGCCCCCGGGTGAGACCGCCCGTCAGGATCCGCGACGGGAACGGCCGGCGAGTCGCGGTCCGGGAAGCAGGCGCTCGAGGATCGCCTTCTGCGCGTGCAGCCGGTTCTCCGCCTGGTCCCATGCCGCCGACCGCGGTCCGTCCAGGACCTCGTCGGTGATCTCTTGCCCTCGGTGGGCGGGGAGGTCGTGAAGGACGAAGGCGTCCGGAGCCGCTTTCGCGAGCAACTCCTTGTTGACCTGGAAATTCTGAAACGCTCGCTCCCGCGCCGCTTGCTCCGCCTCGTCCCCCATTGACACCCAGACGTCCGTATAGAGTGCGTTCGCGCCGTCCGCGGCTTTCGCGGGGTCCGTCGTGAGGCGGAGCGTCGCGCCCGAGCGCCGCGCGAGTTCCTGAGCGGCTGCGAGGACCTCGGGATGGGGGCGATACTGTGCGGGCGTCGCCGCCGTGAGGTCGAGTCCAACGGCGGCCGCCCCCAACAGGAGCGAATGGAGCACGTTGTTCCCGTCCCCGATCCAAGCGACCCGCTTCCCCCCGAACCGGCCGCTCCACCGCTCGCTCATCGTGAGCAGGTCCGCGACGATCTGGCACGGATGCTCGAGATCATCGAGCGCGTTGATGACAGGAATCGAAGCCCACCGCGCGAGCTCGAGCATGTCGGAGTGACGGAAGGCGCGGTACGCCAGCGCATCGCAGTACCGTGAGAGTACCCGAGCCGTGTCGGCGATCGTCTCCCCCCGGCCGAGCTGGAGGTCCTTGGTCGAGAGGTAGATCGCGTGCCCTCCGAGGTCGTTGATCGCCACTTCGAACGACGTGCGGGTCCGGGTCGAAGGCTTCTCAAAGATCATCCCGAGATTTCGGCCGGGGAGGGTGGCAGAACGGACCCCGGCGGCCCGCTCCTCTTTGAGCTGGGCCGCGCGGGCGAGGAGAGACGGAAGCTCCGCCGCTACGTCGCTGATGGAGAGCAGGTCCTTCTTCGGAGGCGGTCGGGGCATCGGGCGATGCAAACGACGCGGGACCTAAAGCGTTCCGCGAGCCCGAGACCCGGGGCGCAGAAACTTAAGAACCGGACCCGAATGGGCCGCGCGAGGAATCTATCGTGCCGGCTCGTTCGAAGGGAAAGTCGAAGGCAGCGAACCCCGTGCGCTCCATCTCCGCGGCCGACCGGACCGTCACCCCGTCGACCAAGGCCCGGAAGGTGTTCATGGTCACCGGCGGTCTCACGAAGTTCGCGAAGGCGCATCCGGCGATGGACTTCCGCCTGATGGTGAAGCGTGCCTACGACTACGCGCTGAAAGGGATCCCGAACCTCACGAACGACCGGATCGACGGGACCCGGATCTCGTACTTTTCGGACCATTTCACCCGGCAGTTGAAGGCGGCCAGCATGGTCCAGGACTACCTCGGGATGAATCCCAAGGGGTCCGTCCGGATCGAGTGGGGGGGCGCGACCGGGGGCGAATGCTTCCAGGCGGCGTACGAGGCGGTCGCGAGCGGCCGTATGGATGTCTGCCTCGGTGCGGGCTTCGAGACGATGAGCCGCGTGGCGACGTGGAAAGGCAACGAGTTCATCGCGCTCGCCTCGGATACCAACTTCGATTTCCCGCTCGGCGGTTTCTACACGGGGTACTACGCCCTGATGGTCGTGCGCCACATCTATGAGTACCTCCGGCGGGGCAAGTTTGCCGGGGTCAAGGACGAGCGCGAGGCGCAGCGGCTCGCGATCGCCGAGGGATGCCGGATCATGAGCCTCGTGTCGGTGAAGAACCACCGAAACGCACTCCACAACCCCTGGGCGCAGTATCCGAAGAAGCTGACCGTCGAGGACGTGCTTCGCTCGGAGATGATCAGCTACCCGCTGACCCGCGAGCAGATTTGCACGATGAGCGACGGCGCCGCGGTCGTAGTGCTTTGCGATGAAGCGCGCGCGAAGGAGTTCACCGACAAACCCGTGCGCATCATCGGCGTCGGCACCGGAACGGATACCATGCGTCTTGCAGACCGCCCGTTCGGCAAGGTCCCTCTCATGCCCCACGAGCGGGCGAGTGACTACGAAGACCTTCGCTATCCGGGAGTCCATTCGTTCCGCGCAGGCCGGGCCGCCGGCCTCGAGGCCTACAAAATGGCCGGGGTCACGAACCCCAACAAGCAGCTGGACTTCATCGAGCTGCATGATGCCTATGCGTCGAGCGAGATCCAGACGTACGAGGATCTCGGTCTCTGCCGGTACGGTGAGGGCTACGACTTCGTCGAGCAAGGCGATCCATTCCTGCCCGGGATCGACTACGGATTCCCCACGCCACGCGCGGGTCAGATCCCGGTGAACCCTTCCGGCGGGCTGATCGCTTGCGGGCATCCCGTCGGCGCGACCGGCCTCATGCAGGGCGTCTTCGCGTTCTGGCAGTTGCAGGGAACGATCGCGAAGCACTTCGGGGACCCGGCGCTCCAGATCCCGGACGCGCGTCGCGGTGCGATCCACAGTCACGCCGGTACCGGCTCCGCCGTGACGGTCTCGATCATGGAACGAGGGTTCAAATGAGGGCCCGCCCCCCGTCGTTCGGCAAGTTCCGCGAGGTACAGGCCGAACTCGAGCGGAGCGGCGCGGCGATCTTCCGGGACGCGGAGGGTGCGGAGAGCCTGATCATCCACTATCCGTACTCCATCAACTACATCCACAGTTACGCCGAGGATTCCCCTTTCTTCCTCGGTCTCGCCGAAGGTCACCTCCGGGGCTCACGCTGCCGGCGACCAAAGTGCCGGTTCGTTTTCGCCACGCCCCGGGGCCACTGCATGGTCTGCGGTGCCCCGACGGAGTGGCTCGACCTCCCGACCGTGGGCCGGGTCCACTCGTGGACGACCTGCCACTTCGGGAGCGAGGCGTTCCTCAAGGAGACCCCGTACAACCTCGCGATGGTGGAGTTCGACGGAGTGGGCAGCCTGCTGCTCGTCCGGCTCAAGGAAGCGGTCGAATCCGACCTCTACGTCGGGATGCCCGTCCAAGCCGTCTTCGAACCGAACCCGAAGTATTCGGTCACGGACGTCTGGTTCGTCCCGAAGCGTTAGCGCTCGAGGCGAGAGGCCGCGGCCGGCGTGAGAGGGCCGCTACGGCGCGGCGATGAGGCCGACCAGGTCGAGAACGTCGGCGTGACCTCGGCCGATCTCTTTCCGAGAGGTCCGGACGACGTCGAGGAGCTGGAGGTCTTTCCACGCCGGCGCGCGGAGGGCGCGGCCCGCCGGCCAAGGAAGGTCGTAGACGAAGTGCAGGTCCCAGTGAGGGTCTCGGCCCTCGGTACCGGGACGAGCAGAGGTCTCCGAGAACACCCGGGGCGCGGGGAGCTCCCGGAGCTCGATGCCCAGCTGCTCCTGGGCGACCCGACGCGCCGCCACGTCCGGGCCCTCCAGCAGCAGGAGCTGACTCGCCGGGAGGAGCCAGAGATTCAGGAGGCGCCCGACCCGGTCGGGTCCGAGCGCCGAGAGGTCGTACCACGATGCCGAAGGCTCGATCTTGCCGAAGAGCACTTTTTCCGGCGCTTCGGTGGGACGGAAGACGAGAAAAACGCTGAGACACATGCCGTCGGTGGGCACCACCGACGCATCCGGAGAGTCGGGAACGCTTCCCCGGCGCAGCCGTGCGAACTTTCGCGCCATGGGAGTCGACCAAACCCACACCGAATCATCAAGTCTTCCGTCATAAAGGGGAACGGGCCGCTACGCAGCGGACGAATGATTTGCCGACGTCATGGTTCGGGGCTTTTCGCGGATTCGCGGTGCAACTCGGCGTTTGCGACCGAGACGCTGGGTGAGGTTCGCCAAACTGTTAAGTACGGGTCAGTCGGCTCGGGCCGGCCGGGATGCAGACGACCGTGACCGCAATGTCACCGCCCACGGAAGCGCCGGCCCCTCCGCCTCCGAACTACTCCGCCCCCGCGTGGACTCCGTCGTCGATGCCTGCGTCCGCGAGGCCCAAGCCGAAGCTCGGCATTGTCGTGGCGGTCGTGCTCGTGGTCGTTGTCGCGGTCGTGCTGGCGGGACTGTATGCGGGACACATCGGGCCGTTCTCCTCCAGCAACACGGGGGCTTCCGGTCCGGGTGGGGGGAGTGGAGCAGGGGAGACCTACTCGCAGGCGGCCGACGCCGCGCAGCCGGACACGTCGTCGGTTTCCGGCGGACCTTGGAGTCTCAGCGGGGGAGCGGGGGTCATCGACGGCACCGCGCTGACGGTCAATTCGACCCTACTGAACGCCACTTTGTCCGGAGGTGGATGCGAGGTGAATCTCCTCTCGACCGCGTCCTCCATCACGTCCATTCCGGCCACGAGCGCGTCGCCGAACGCCGGCACGAGCAATGCCTGGGACATTTTCTTCCACAACGTCACCTTCGGCCTCCTCGAGGTCGCGGTGTTCGGCGGGGTCGCAACTCCGCTGCTGACCGAAGGGGAGTACGGGGGATGTCTTCCGGGCCTCACTGGTCTCGGCCTACCCGCCCCCTACGTGAACAGTCCGGCTGCCGCGGCGGTCGCGTACGACGACGGGGGCTCCGAATTTATCTCGGCCCACGGTGCCTACGACATCGAAGAGATCCTGGTGCCGAGCGTCACCTTCCTGGGGAACACGAGCGGCGCCAGCTGGGAGATCGACTATACCAACTGCAACCTGGGAGCGGACGACGGGACCACATTGAGCGGCGGTGCTCCAGCCCAATTCCTGGCGAGCGTGAACGCCACGACCGGACTCCAGGTCCGCGGGCTCAATTCGACCAGCGCGTGCCCGACGCTGAGCACCTCCCACTCCGGCGGAGGAAAGCCGACTTTCGAGAGCCAACTGGAGGAGTTCAACTTCCCGTTCCAAGAGAAGGTCGGGAGCAATTACGTCACGAATGGCACTCTGTTCCTCACCACGACCGATCGGTTGCCCGCGGGGGACGTGACGGTCGCCTTGAAGAACGCGACGACCAGCGACCCGATCTCGACCACCGGGATCACCTTAGAGGTACAGAATTATTCGACGGGGGAGGTCTGGTCGGTCTACAACTTCACGACCAACACCTGGAATGACACCGCCACGAACCTCGTCTCCGTCTGGGGCCAGTTTAGCATCATTTCTCCGACCGAGTTGGTGAACGACAAAATCGTTTTGACGGCGACCTCCGCCGCTCCGGTCACGGGGTCGGTTCACGTCCCGATCGGGACACCGTCGTGAGCCTCTGCGCGTCGATCTATCGCGATGGCTGAGGCCGGTGGCCGGCCGTAGCCGTTGGGAGTCGGCGGAGGCTCGAGAGGAGGGGGAGTGCCGCGGGCCGGGCTTGAACCGGCGGCTTCAAGATCTTCAGTCTTGCACTCTCCCAAACTGAGTTACCGCGGCACGATGGAGCGAGGGGTATGTACTGGGTATTATAGGACTGCGTTCGGCCGCGCTGCGTTTTGCCGGGAGCGGGGATCCTGTCCTGGCTTCACGGAGGAACCTCCGAGAGTAGGTAGTCGGGCAGTTGCAGGCCCGCGCGGTCAAGTTCCGTACGATCCACGAACCGCCAGGAAGTTTCCAACGTTCCGCACGGCTTCCCGTCGGCCGTCTCCGTCGTCGCGCGAATCATCCGAGTCGCTCCGTCCCATGGGGCGATCCGGGCCCGCGCGACGTGCGGTCGACCGACCCGCGGCAGTCGCTGGTGCGCGTAGGTACCCGGTCCCGTGCTGACCATCAGTCGGCCCCCCAACGTGAGGGCCGTCCAGTACGAGACTTCGTACAACACCGTGAAATGGAGTCCCGTATGGAAGAGTCCTGGCCAACCTATCTCGTCCGCGTGCGGGGTGAACGAGGTCCGGATCTCGTCGACGCCGTCCGAGCCGACCTCCTTCGTGAACTCCAGGCGCAGTCCTCGCGCATGATGCGGACCGCACCCAAAACACGGGTTCTCGGGTGGGTTCTCCAATACGACCATAACGGCTCAAGCCGACGCCCCTGATGGGTTTTCCCGCCGTCCGCCCGGAACCGTCCGGTCGAACGCGCGCGCCCACGTTCAGCGGAGGTTTTTCTCGGCGGCAGCGGGCGACTCTTATCTAGGCGAGCCGACCTCTTCGGGTCGTGGCAAAGCTCCGAACCCTGGTCGTCGCGGAGAAGTTCAACACCGCCCTCCGCATCGCGGTGGTCCTTTCCGACGGCCGCATGAAGCGGTCGCGGATCGAAGGGACGAACGTCTTCGAGTTCGAGCGCCCGGAGGGACCCTACGCGGTCGTCGGATTGCGGGGCCACATAGTCGAGCTTGACTATCCTCCCGAGCTGAAGGAGTGGACCCTCGCGGGTCTACCGAAACTCCTCGAGACGACCCCCCTGAAGCGGGTGACCGAGACGGGCATTGTCACCGCCCTCCAATCGATCGTACGCGGGTACGACCGCGTGATCATCGCCACCGATTTCGACCGAGAAGGAGAGCTCATCGGCCAAGAGTGCCTCGAACTCCTTCAGAAGGTTCACCCGAAGATCAAGGTCGAGCGGGCGCGGTACAGCGCGCTCACGCGGGACGAGATCGAGCGGAGCTTCACGAACCTTCAGACGCTGGACACCGCCCTCGCCGAAGCCGCCTCCGCGCGCCAGGAGATCGACCTCGTTTGGGGCGCGCTCCTCACTCGGTATCTTTCGCTCACCGCCCAGCAGCGCGGCCGGGGGTTCCTCTCCGTCGGGCGAGTCCAGACACCCACCCTCGCCCTGCTGGTCGAGCGCGACCAGGCGATCAAGGAGTTCGTCCCTACACCGTACTGGGAAATCGCCGCCGACGGCGAGAAGGGAGGCGAAGCGTTCCGTCTTCGCCACACGCACGGGATCTGGGAGGAGAAGGGCGAGGCCGAGGCGGTCTTCCGGCGGCTCGAGGGCGCGACGAACGGCCTGGTCAAGGAGTTCAAGGAAGAAGAGACCCGGCGTCGACCCCCGATCCCGTTCTCGACCACCCTCTTCGTCGCGGAGGCGACGCGCCAGGGCCTCGGCGCATCGATGGCGATGCGGATTGCCGAAGACCTCTACACGCAAGGGCTGATCAGCTACCCGCGGACGGACAATACCGTCTACCCGCGGGGCCTGGGTCTTCGGACCCTCGTCGAGAAGTTCAAGGACGGCCCGTTCGCCGAGGCCGCCGAGTTCGTCCTGCAACAGCCGAGCTTCCGGCCGACCCGCGGTCGAACGGAGACAACGGACCATCCGCCGATCTATCCGACCGGGGTCGTCGACCCGAAGAAGCTGCGCCCCGACCACGCGAAAGTCTACGAGCTCGTGGTCCGCCGCTTCCTAGCGACGCTCGCTCCGGACGCGGTCGGCATCGCGCGGATCGCCGCGGTGGAGATCCGCGGGGAGCCATTCGAAGGGAAGGGGCAGCGCCTCACCGACCCTGGATGGTACCGGGTCTACCCTTACTCTCAACCCGAGCAGTCGCCGATGCCCGTCCTCGTCGCCGGTGAGACCGTCAACATACCGAGGGTCGAGCTGATGGAGGACCACACGAAGCCCCCCCGTCGCTACACGCAAGGGTCGTTGATCCAAGAGATGGAGCGCCTCGGCCTCGGCACGAAGAGCACGCGGCACGACGTGCTGCAGAAGCTGTTTGACCGTCACTACGTGAACCAGCGTCAACTCGAGCCCACCACGACGGGCATCGCGGTGACGGAAGCCCTCCGGGCCCACGCCCCCGTGATCACGCGGCCCGAGATGACCCACCGGCTCGAAGAGGACATGGAGCTGGTCGCCCAGTCGAAGAAACCGAAAGCCGAAGTGCTCGAAGAATCTCGGGAGATGCTGCGCGAGGCCCACGCACTCCTCACAGCGAACGCCGCCGGGGTCCACGAGACGCTGACCGGAGCGCTGGACCGCCAGCATTTCGTTGGCCCGTGTCCCAAGTGCGGGGGGGCGCTCCTGCTCGCCCGGAGCCCGCGGGGGTCGCGTTGGATCCAGTGCGTCAACAACCCGGCGTCGTGCACCGCGACCTACGCATTGCCCGCCGCCGGATTCATCGAACCGGCGCCGGAGTTCCTCTGCGCTACGTGCAAAGTCCCGCGGCTGAAGATCACGTTCCGAGGCCAGCGGCCCGACCTCTACTGCGTCAATCCGGAATGTCCGGAGCACCACAAGGCGTTCCGCATCGGCACCTGCCCCAGCTGCAAGAACCCCCTCGAGATTCGATACTCGTTCCTCGGGAAGCGGTTCGTCGGATGCACCGGCTACCCGACCTGTCGGGTGACCTACCCGCTCCCCCAGCGGGGAAAGCTCGAGAAGGACCAGCCGCCGTGCCCGGACTGTGGCGCGCCGGTCGTCACCGCCATCGAGGCCGGTCGTCCGCCCTGGACGCTGTGCATCAATCCGGCCTGCCCTTCCCGCGTGAAGGAAGCCGAGGCGAGGGCCGAGAAGAAGGCGGCCAAGGAGGCCATCGCGAAGGCGAAGGCGAAAGCGAAGAGCCCCCGGAAGAAGCGGGCGACGGCTCCGGTCCCGACTACACCCGCCGAGGGCACGGCGCCCCGACCCCGTCGACGGACCGCGAAAACGTCCGACGCCTCGCGCGGCCCGGCACCCGCGGGCACCGCACCGACCCCTCCGTAATCCGCCGGCCGCAAACCGGCGACCACACGTCGCGGACCTAAGAGGTCGGCCCCTCCTGCTTCCCGGGCCGCCCGTTTCTTCACCTCTCGGCCCGCGTTAAATACCGAGGGCTCGTCGTTACTCCCGTGAACAATTCCCGCCGTCTCATCGACCTTGATTCCCGGACCTTCGAGGGTCGGATCGCGTCGAATCCTCTCGTGATCGTTCCGGTCGGTGCGCTCGAGGCCCACGGACCCCACCTGCCCCTCGGGGCCGACCAGATCCAGGCCGAGGTGACGGCCGGTGCGCTCGCCGAACGGGTGGACGCCCTGGTCGCGCCGACGGTCCCGTACGGTTCGGCCCCCGGCGCGCGTCGATTTCCCGGGACGGTCTCGCTCCCAATGGCGTCGCTTGAGACGTACGTAGCGGGCGTCCTGTCGGAGCTCGCGCGCTCGGGGGTGCGTCGTTTCCTCGTCCTTTCGGGGCACGGGGAGCGAGGCCACATGGCCGCGCTGCGCGAGGCGGGCGACGACACGATGCGAACCCATCCGGGGGTCCGGGTGGTCGTACTGTGCGATTACGAGTTCGTCTACGAACTTCGCGGCCGGGAGTCCCCGGCCACCGACGGGCACGCCGGCCTCCTCGAAACGTCGCGTGTCCTGGCCCTGGCCCCGGAGACGGTGGGCGCCGAGCGGCCCGTCGCGGAGAATCACCGAAGTCCGTTCCTCCCAGGCGCCGCAACGGAGGCAGAGTGGCCGGAGAGCGTGATGGGCGACACTCGCCCCGCGACCGCCGGGCTCGGTCACCGCGTGCAGAGCTATGTCCTCGACCGCCTCGTCGAAACGGTCCGCCAGCTACTTCCCGCGTGAGCCCGGAGGAGAACGTGGCCGAACCGTCCGACGCGATTCGCATCCGCGGCGCGCGTCAGCACAATCTCAAGAACGTCTCGCTCGACCTCCCCCGAGGGAAGTTCATCGTCATCACCGGGGTGAGTGGCTCGGGAAAGTCATCCCTCGCGTTCGATACACTGTATGCGGAAGGCCAGCGCCGCTACATCGAGAGCCTCTCGTCGTATGCACGTCAGTTCCTCGGCCAGATGGACAAGCCCGACGTCGACACGATCGACGGACTGTCGCCCGCGATCGCGATCGAACAACGGGCAGGGAGCCGAAATCCCCGGTCGACGGTCGGCACGGTGACGGAGATCTACGATTACCTCCGTCTGCTCTACGCGCGGATCGGGGTCCCCCATTGCCCGAACGACGGGCACGAGATATCGCCGCAGTCGGTCGACCGGATCTCGGAAGCGGTCACGTCCCGGGCGAAGAGAGCGAAGGTCGATCTGATCGCGCCGGTCGTCCGTGCGATGAAGGGCGAGCACCGGGATGTGCTCGAGCGGCTGCGAAAGTCCGGCTACCGGCGGTTCGTCCTCGACGGGGTCGAGGTCCGGCTCCCGGGTCCGGAGGTCCACCTCGAGAAGAACAAGAAGCACACCATCGAGGTGATCGTCGACAGTTTCGAGGTCGTCCCCGGCGAGGAGACCCGGCTCGCGGAAGCGATCGCCCTTGCGCGGGACCTCGGTGACGGCCTCGTGATCCTCCGGTTACCGGGCGGCGCGCGAGAGACGTTCTCGAGTCGGCGCGCCTGCCCGGAGTGCGGGTTCTCCATCGAAGAGCTCACCCCGCGGATGTTCTCGTTCAACAATCCGTTCGGCGCCTGCCCCGAGTGCCTCGGGATCGGGGCGACGCTCCACGCCGACCCCGACCGGATCGTTCCCGACAAGGAGAAACCGCTCGCGAAAGCGATCGCGGTCTGGGGATTGACCCCGGACGCGCGGGGACTCGCCGACTTTGCCGCGATGTTCGACTATCGACCGAACCGCCCGGTCCGGGAACTCTCCGAGAAAGGGTGGAAGGCGATGATGTACGGTTCGGACAAAAGCCTCGGTTGGTCCGTCCGCGGTCCGGGCCATTGGTGGGGTACCGGGTGGCTCCGGGAGGGGCTGGTCGCCGCCGTCGAACGCCGCTGGAAGTCGACGAAGAGCGAGAGCGCGAAGGAGTACTACCTCGGGTTCCTCTCGTTCAAACCGTGCCTGAGGTGCGGTGGGAAGCGTCTGAAGCCGGCGAGCCTCGCGGTCACGGTCGAAGGCAAGTCGATCGCCGATGTCGCCGCGATGACGGTGCTCGATGCGGCCGAGCTGTTTCGCGCGCTCACCCTGATGGAACGGGACGAACAGATCGTGGGCCAGGTCGTCAAGGAGATTCGGTCGCGACTGCGGTTCCTCGAGAACGTCGGGCTCACCTACCTCACCCTCGACCGCGGTTCGGGGACCCTTTCGGGCGGCGAAGCCGAGCGGATCGCGCTCGCGACCCAGATCGGGTCGGGACTGGTCGGGGTCCTCTACATCCTCGACGAGCCATCGATCGGTCTCCACCCCCGCGATCACGCACGTCTCCTGTCGACGCTCAAGACCCTGCGGGACCTCGGGAACACCCTCCTCGTCGTCGAGCACGACGAGATGACGATGCGAGAGTCCGATTGGTTGGTCGACCTCGGGCCCGGCGCGGGCGTCCACGGCGGCGAGATCCTCTACTCGGGTCTGCCGGCGGCGATCGCCGGCACCCCGCGCTCGGTGACCGCGCAGTTCCTCTCGGGCCAACGGTCGATCGCGGTCCCGGAACGCCGGGCATCGCTGGGTCAGCGGTTCCTCACGATCCATGGACCGCGGGAACACAACCTGAAGGGCGAAGAGGTACGGATCCCGCTCGGGCTCTTCGTCGCGTTCTCGGGAGTCTCCGGAAGCGGGAAATCGACCGTCCTCGAGGAGATCCTCTACAAGGCGGTGCGCCGGCACCTCGGGCTCGGCCGCGACAGCCCCGGCAAGCATGACTACATCGAGGGGATCGACGAGATCGACCGGGTGCTCCTCATTGACCAGTCGCCGATCGGGCGCACCCCACGCAGCAATCCCGCGACGTACACCGGCGTGATGACCCCAGTGCGGGAGCTGTACGCGAGCCTGCCGGAGGCGAAGGCGCGTGGATTCGCACCGGGCCGATTCAGCTTCAACGTCGCCGGCGGGCGATGCGAGGCGTGCGAGGGCGATGGCGTGATCCGGTATGAGATGCACTTTCTCCCGGACGTCTACGTCGCGTGCGAGGAGTGCGGCGGAAAGCGGTTCAACGAAGAAACTCTCGAGGTGAAGTTCAAGGGCAAGACGATCGCGGACGTCCTTGCGATGACCGTCGACGTCGCCCTCGAATTCTTCCAGCACCACCGACGGATCGAGAGCCGACTCCGCCTGCTCGCCGAGGTCGGGCTCGGCTACGTCCGCCTGGGGCAGAGCGCCACGACGCTTTCGGGCGGCGAGGCGCAGCGGATCAAGATCGCCTACGAGCTCGCGAAGCCTCCGACGGGCAAGACACTCTACCTCCTCGACGAACCGACGACCGGACTCCATTTCGCGGACGTGGAGCGGCTGCTCGGAGTCCTCTTCCGGCTCCGGTCGGGAGGGAACACGGTCGTGGTGATCGAGCACAACGTCGAGGTGCTCAAGTCCGCCGACTGGCTGATCGACCTCGGCCCGGAGGGGGGAGGAGCGGGCGGGCACGTCGTCGTGGCGGGCACGCCGGAGGAGGTCGCCCGGACTCCCGCCTCGCACACGGGTCGGTATCTGAAGCCGGTCCTGGCCCCGACGATGCCCCTCCTGCGCACCCGACGTCGATGAGCGGCGAACGGCGGGTCGACCTGCCGGCATTCGTACCGGCGAGCCAGCTTGCGGCGGCGTCGGGCGACGGGTTCCGCACCGGTCCCGATGCCCCCGGAGTCTACCTCTTCCGTTCCGCGCAGGGTGACGTGATCTACGTCGGGAAGGCGCGGAGCCTACGCCGACGCGTGCTCGACCATCTGCGGGCCCGGATCGAGAAGGACGGGTCGATCATCGCGGAGAGCGCGAGCGTGGAGTTCGTGCCGACGGCGACCGAACGCGAGGCGCTCCTCCTCGAAGCGAGCCTCGTCAAGCAGTACCAGCCCCCGTACAATGTGCTCCTGAAGGACGACAAGAGCTACCCGTACCTGGCCGTCACGGCAGGAGAGGAGTTCCCGAGGATCATCCTCGTGCGCCGCCCTCGTCGTCGGCCCGGAACATTGCTCTTCGGACCCTACACGAGCGCGCGGGAGGCGCGGGGGGTGGAACGATTGCTCGGGGATCTGTTCCAGCTTCGACGGTGCGTACGACTCCCGAAGGAAGCCTGTCTGTACTATCATCTCAAGGTCTGCAGCGCTCCGTGCATCGGCGCGATCGACCGGGACGCGTACCGTTCCCGGATCGACCGCGCGGTCTCGATCCTCCGGGGTCAGTCCTCCCTCGTGCGGCCGGAAGTCGAGGAGGAAATGCGCCGGGCCGCGGGACGTCAGGAGTTCGAGCGCGCGGCACTCCTTCGGGACGCGCTCGCCGGGCTCGGGGCGCTGGCGGAGCGCCAGTCGGTGCTCGGACGCGGCTCCGCCCGGGCCGACGTGATCGCCCTCGCCTTCCCGCAGGAGGCTTCGACCCTCCGTGTGGCCGTGGGTCTCCTGCGGGTCGAGGAAGGGGAGGTTCGTCAGACCGAACCCCACCTCGTGACGATCCCTGCGGACGACCTCCCGGACCCCGGGGAGATCCTGCGTCAGTTCCTGACCCAGTACTACGGCGGGAGGATCGAGCTCCCCGAGCGGATCTACATCGTGGGGCCGCGGCCCGCGGGGATCGACGCGACGCTGGACGAGCTGTTCGCCTCGCGAGGCACCGAAGTCCAATTCCGACCGACCGGTCGCTACGCGGGGCTCGGACGTCTCGCCGAGCGACTCGCGCGTGCGACCGTCGACCAGGTGACTCCGCGAGCGGCTCCCCGAGAGGTACTCCTCGCCCTGCAGAGCCTCCTGTCTCTCCCGACGATCCCGAACCGGATCGAAGGCGTGGACATCTCCATCTTCCAGGGGTCGGAGGCGGTCGGGTCTCTGGTGGTGTTCGAGCGGGGGCTGCCGAAACGCTCCGAGTACCGTCGCTTCCGGATCCGCACCGTTCCCGGGATGAACGACTTCGCGATGATCGCCGAGGTCGTACGGCGCCGGTATCTTCGGCGCGTCGCAGAATCCGAGATCCTGCCCGACCTGCTCCTCATCGACGGCGGAGCGGGCCAACTCTCCGCGGCCCTGGCCTCGCTCTCGGCGCTCAACCTCACCGACCGGATCCCCGTGATCGGTCTCGCAAAACGGGAGGAGGAGGTTTATCTCGCCGACCGCGCGACGCCGCTCAAGCCGAACCCGAACGCGGCGCCGATGCTGCTCCTTCGGGCGGTGCGCGATGAGTCCCACCGGTTCGCGGTGACGTACCATCGGACCCGTCGTCGGATGCGGCTCCGCGAGGATTTTGCCGAGGCGGCCGAGCCCCGCGCTCCACCGACGTCCGGCTGATCAGCCGGCCCGCTTTCCCTTGGGCGGCCGTCGCACGTCGATCCACGTCATATCGGGAGGCTTCACGTCGTCCTGCCAGAGGGCGCCGATGATCTCGCCGAGATGATGCGCCTCCTCGATCGTCGCCTGGAGGATCCCGTCCCGGACCGTGTATCGACCCGGCATCCAGAATACGCTCACGCGACGACCGAGCGCGCGAGGCGTGAGACCCCGCACGGTCGCGTCGACCTCCGTCCAGACTCGTTTCGAGTACTGGTCGAACCCTTTCCAGTCCTTGGGCCGGCGGAGAGGGTCCTGGAACAACTTCTCGAGCTCGGCGTCCGAGTTCCGTCCCCGAAGGATGTAGACGAACCAAACCTCCTGGACGTTGAGGACGTGGACCAGGGTATCGAAGAGCGACTCGTGACCGATCCCTCGACGGCGGGTGGCCGCCTTCCCCGGAAGACGTCGCACCCGGCGGACGAACCGGTCGAGGATGGCGCGGTTATAGTCGACGATCGCCCGGGCATCCTCACGAGTGAACCCGAGACTTCGAACCATGTTGAGCCCAGGGACCGCGCCGCTTAACCCTCGAGGAGGCGGCGAGGCGCTTCAGCGTCCGTTCGATTTTCGTTCGGGAGCGCCGATGAATGGCAGTCCCTGGACCCGGCGGGTGACCTCCGAGGCGGGGAGTCGCCGGAGCTCGCTCTCGGGCTCGAGGATCGCCGCGTCCAGCGCTTCGGGCTGGAACGGGGTGGGGGAACCTTCCGCGACCGCCTGCACCGCGAGCTTGAACGCAGCCTCTTCGTCGAGCTTGTCGGTGACCTTCTCCTCAAGAAAGTCGGCGACGGCCCGCCGGTTGCGACCGATCGCGTACGCCTTCCAGCCGATCGTCGCGCCGCTCGGGTCGAGCTCGACCAAGCCGGGAGTACGACCGTTGAACCCCCCGAGGAGGAGCGATACCGCGAACGGGCGGGTACCTCCGAACTGGGTGAATTGCTGGAGCAACGTCCCGAGCGCGTGACCGAGCACGGTATAGGGTGCGGGCTCACCGAACGTGAGCCGGTGGCGCTGGGCCTCGACCCGTAGAAACTCGACGAGGACACGGGAGTCCGCGATCAGTCCGGCTGTTACGCAGCCGAGTCCGCTGTCGACCGCGAAGCTCTTCTCGACCGACCCCGCGTCGGCGAGCGAACTCACGGGCAGGTTGCGGAATGCGACGAACACGATCCCCGTGTCGTACGTGACGGCGACCGCCGTGCCGCCCATCTGGATCGCTTGCAGGGCGTATTCCACTTGGAACAGCCGCCCGTCCGGGGAGAAAACAGTGCTCGCGCGGTCGTACGCCATCTGGCCGGGTTGCATCTCCATCGCGAAGTTCCTCCGGAATCGGTCGCGGCCAATCGGGCGGGGGATTTGAGCATGCGCCCCGACCGCCCCTCGGTCTCACTTGGTGGCGTTCGGCCACCACCGGAAGGGGACGAACCGCCCCCGGGGAGCCGCCCGACAAGCCCTAAACCGCTCCGGCGTTCCGCCGAACTGGTGCGATGGTCGCGGGGGACGGGTCGGGAGATTCACCCATCGGGGACGACCTCCCACGGGCGGAGCCATCTCGGACGCGCACGATCCACTGGGTGGACCCGGCGATCGTTGCGGCCCCATCTCGGGGGATGAGTGGGATCGATTTTCTCCGCAAGATCGCGGCGGGGGAGCTCCCGCCGCCGCCGATCGCCGACCTGGTCGGGATGCGTCTCCTCTCCGTGGAACCCTCCGCGTCGACGTTCGAATTCGATCCGGCGGAATACTTGTACAATCCGCTCGGCTCGGTCCATGGCGGCATCATCGCGGTCCTGCTCGATTCGGCGATGGGTTGTGCCCTTCAGACGACCCTGCCGGTGGGCGTCGGCTACACGACGCTCGAGCTGAAGGTCAACTTCGTCCGACCGGTCGTCGTGAGTTCGGGGCCGTTGCAGGCCCACGGCCGACTCATCCACGGCGGCTCGACGGTCTCGACCGCGGAAGGGAAGCTGGTCGACCGGGCCGGAACCCTGTTCGCGCATGCGACGTGCACGCTGCTCGTTCTGCGCGGCCGGTCGCCCGCCTGAGACGCGGGTGCGCTTCGGGCAACGCTTTTACCGAGAGCCCGACCTCCGTCGCTCCCATGGAATCGAGTGGCCTGCACTTGTTGCCGATGGCGTCCAGCTATCGGGGCGACCTCTCCCCGGCCTGCGTGCAGTGCAAGGAAGGGCGCAAGATGGTGCTCTTCGTCACGGGGCTCTGCCGCTTTCGTTGCTTCTACTGCCCCGTATCCCCGAACCGGAATCAGATCGATGGGATCTACGCGAACGAGCGGCGGGTCACGTGCGACGACGACGTCCTCGCGGAGGCCCGTGCGATCGGCGCCGCCGGAACCGGCATCACGGGCGGCGACCCGCTGGGGGTCGTCGACCGGGTCGAGCATTACGTCCGCCTGCTGAAGAACGAGTTCGGGCCCGAACACAACATCCACCTCTACACGCACGAGCCGAACCCGGAGAAACTTCAACGGTTGGCGACCGCCGGGCTGGACGAGTTCCGGCTCCATATCCCCCACTACCTCTGGGGTCCGCTCTCGGGGTCGGGCGGGGCCTACCGTGCGGTGCTCGAGGCGGCGCCGGCCTGGGGGATCCGCCGGGGCGTCGAGATCCCCGTCCTGCCGGAGAAGGAAGCCGAGCTCCGACGGCTGCTCGTCACCCTCGATGAGATCGGCGTCGACTTTGTGAACCTGAACGAGCTCGAATTTTCCGAGACGAACGAGGATCAGCTGCACGAACGCGGCTACCGGGTCGACCCTTGGAACGGCTGGGGCGTCCGGGGCAGCCGGGCGGTCGCCGAGCGCGTCGTCCGGGAGAGCCGCCTTTCGGTCCCCGTCCACTACTGCTCCTCTCGGTTCAAGGATGGGGTGCAACTCAAGCAACGGCTGATCCGCCGGGCCGAACGGACGGCGCCTGCCTTCGCGCATCGAACGGCCGACGGCACCGTGGTGCTCGGGATCGTCGAGGCGAGCGGGCGCGGTGATTTCGCGCGCTGGAGCTCTCGGGTGGCGAAACGCGCTCGCCTCGGAGTCGAAGACTATCGAGTCGATCCGGCGCGCCGGCGCGTCGAGCTCGACCCGGCGATCTTGCGACGCGTCGCGCGTCGTCTTCCCTGGCCCGCCTTCGAGGTCGAGGTGTACCCGACCGAGGACGCCCTCGAGGTCGAGCGCAATCCGCTCAACTCGTCCGCCCGCGTCAAGACCGGTGCCGTCGTCGGCGGTACGTAGCCCTCGTCACATTCGTGCCCGCCCCACGTCAGATACCGGCGGTCCCCCCGGCGGTGCTTGATCGAGCAGGGTCCCCAACCGTCGTCCTCCGCCCCGTACCACATCGGGCAGTCCCGACAGTGAAGCGGCGGCTTCGCGCCGGACCGTGGGGCGGAGGGGGAGGCCGGCGGCTCGCTCACTGGGAGACCCCGGCGGTGCTCCGCAGCGCACGAGCTCGCACGACGCTCGACATCAGCTCGGCGACCGTCACCGGCCCTACTCCCCCCGGCACCGGCGTCAACGCGGCCGCCCAGCCTTCCAGCGAGGCCGCGTCCGCGTCTCCCACCGCCCGAACGCCGCTCTTCGTCGTGGGGTCGGCGATGCTCGAGAGGCCGATGTCCACTACCGAGGCCCCTTCGGGCACGACCTTCCGGTCGAGCAGCCCGGGTCGGCCCGCGCAGGAAAAGATCGTTCGAGCGCCGGCGAGGGCGCGCGCGAGGTCGGTGGTGCGCGAGTGCGCGATGGTGACGGTCGCGTTCATCCCTTCCTCGCGACCCGCGAGGCACAGGGCGAGCGGGAGGCCGACGGTCTCGGAACGGCCGACGACGACGACCCGCTCCCCGGCGATGGGAAGCCGGTAGTGGCGAGCGATCGCGAGGGCCGCCTTGGCGACCGCTGGGACATGCGTGGGGTGTTGCGTAACGAGTCGCCCCAGGTTCGCCGTGCCGACTCCGTCGACGTCCTTCTCGGGCCGGAGCTCGGATACGGCGCGAAGGAAGTCGAACGGTGCGGGCAACGGATGTTCCAGGAGCACCGCATCCACCGAAGGGTCGCGGTCCAGCGTCCGCATGCGGGCGATGAGTGCGTCGGGCCCATCGGACGCGGCGAACGCTTCGTCCCGAAAGCGGACGCCCACCGCCTCGGCGGCCCGGGCCTGCCGTCGAAGATAGAATTGGAAGGGACTGGAAGCCGCCCGGTGCACGCTGACGAGCGAGGGAGCGGCACCCCCAGGGCGCTCTCGAATCTGCGAACGGGTCCGTGCGTCGATGGCCTCGGCGACCGGTTTCCCGTCCAATCGCTCCGTCACGATTCAGGCCCAGTGTGGGAGCCCGGCTCGATAGATAACGAGCGACCCTGAGGCATCATTTTTGACGTCCGGCCGGCCCCTCCGGAGCCCCGTGGTTACCTTGGTCCCCCCTAAGTGATTTATAGAGACCCCCGCATAGTTCTCTCGGCGAACAGCTCGGGGAGACCGAGTCGAGACGCCATCATGGCAGAAGGCGCGGATACACCGTCGAACCAGCCGTCGGAGGCCCCCCCGGTCGCTCCTCTCGAAGAGTGGGGACAGACCCTGCCGTTCCAGTCCACGGCCCAGATCGAAGTGCCCCCTCGGCTCCTCGACCAGGTGATTGGGCAGGACGAAGCCGTCGAGGTCGCCCGCAAGGCGGCGACCCAGAAGCGGCATATGATGCTCATCGGCGAGCCCGGCACCGGGAAGAGCATGCTCGCCCGCGCCATGGTCGACTTCCTTCCGAAGGAGCAGCTCCAGGACATCCTTGCCTACCCCAACAACGACGACTCGAACGAGCCGAAGATCCGGGTCGTTCCCGCCGGAAAGGGAAAGGAGATCGTCGCAGCCCAGAAGCTGGAGGCGGCGCAGAAAAAGGAACAGCGAACGATCCTGTTCATCGTGATCGCCCTCGTGGTGATGGCGTTCACGCTCTACATCGTGCTGTCGACGCACCCCGCAGACCTTACGGCGCTCTTGATCGGGATCTTCATCGTGATCCTGATCTACGCGATCCTCCGATTCTCTGGGGGTCGGAACGATTCCGGCGTCGGGGTCGCCAAACTCCTCGTCTCCCATACGCCCGACGACCGTCCGCCGTTCATCGACGCAACGGGTGCGCACGCCGGGGCGCTCCTGGGGGACGTGAAGCATGACCCGTTCCAGTCCGGTGGTCTCGAGACGCCCCCGCACGACCGGGTGGAGGTCGGGGCGATCCACCGCGCGAACGGCGGCGTGCTGTTCCTGGATGAGATCAACCTCCTCAAGATCGAGAGCCAGCACTCCCTCCTGACCGCCCTTCAGGAGCGCAAGTTCCCGATCGTTGGCCAGTCGGAACGCTCGGCGGGCGCGATGGTGAAGACGGAGCCGGTCCCCTCGGATTTCGTGCTCGTCGCGGCGGGCAACATCGACAGTGTGCAGACGATGCATCCCGCGCTTCGGTCCCGTATCCGTGGCTACGGCTACGAATTGTACGTCAAGACGACGATGCCCGACACGAACGAGAACCGGATGAAGCTCGTGCGGTTCGTCGCGCAAGAGATCCTGAAGGACAAGAAGATCCCTCACTTCGATACCGCCGCCGTGCTCGAGGTCGTGCGCGAGGCGCAGCGGCGGTCGGGCCGATCCGGCCAGCTGACGCTCCGCCTCCGTGAGCTCGGTGGCCTCGTGCGGGTCGCGGGAGACATCGCGCTGTCCGAAGGCGTCCCGATCGTTCACGCCGAGCAGGTCGTCCGCGCGAAGCGGGCGAGTCGCTCGCTCGAGCAGCAGATCGCGGACCGGTACATCGAACGCCGCAAGGAGTACCGCATGTTCTCGGTCGATGGCGCTGCGGTGGGGATCGTCAACGGACTCGCCGCGATCAACGCGCAGACCGGTATGGCCGAGTTCTCCGGCATCGTCCTGCCGATCGTGGCGGAGGTGACGCCGGCCCAGACACGGGACGGCGGCGTCGTCGTGGCGACGGGGAAGCTTGGGGAGATCGCCAAGGAAGCGGTGCAGAACGTCAGCGCCCTGATCAAGAAGTACACGGGCGAGGACATCTCGCGCTACGACATCCACATTCAATTCGTCGGCACTTCGGACGGGGTCGAGGGCGACAGCGCATCGGTGTCGATCGCTACCGCGGTCATCAGCGCCCTCGAAGGCGTGCCGGTCGACCAATCCTGTGCCATGACGGGTTCGCTCTCCGTCCGGGGCCAGGTGCTTCCGGTCGGGGGGGTCACCGCGAAGGTCGAGGCCGCAGCCGACTCCGGGATCAAGCGGGTGCTGATCCCCGAAGACAACATGGAAGACCTCGTCCTCGAGTCGCGCTACCGCGGGGCGATCGAGGTCATCCCGGTCCGTACCCTCCGAGATGTTCTCAAGTATGCGCTGGTCGGTGCCGGCACGAAGAAGGAGTCGCTGCTCGAGCGGCTCGCCGCAATGGTCCACGCCACGAGCCGCACTGGCGAAGAACTGCCGGCGGTCGCCTCCGGGACCCCGACCACGCCTCCGGGACGACCGGCGGGGTCGTGAAGAGCACGTTCCGCACGCCGGTGCACCCGCCCCTTCCGTCGCGGCCATTCCCCACGGAACCCGACGAGGAGGAGGGCGAGGAGGACCGGTTCACGAACCGACCCTGCTTCGAGTTCAACCGACAGCTCCTTCCGCAGTGGAACGACAAGCATTGCTCCCACTGCCGGCACTACCTTACCGCTCGTTGCCCCCACATCGACGAGTTCCTGGACGACGTGGAAGATTTGACCCCCGAGTGAGTTGGGCCGCTCCGTGCGCGGGCTGCTCGTCGGGCGCTTTCAACCGTTCCACCGGGGGCACCTCGCCGTCGTCCAGGAGATCCGAAAGTCGAGCGCCGACCGGGAGCTGATCCTCGGGGTCGGCAGTGCGCAGGAATCCTACACCTGGAAAAATCCGTTCACGAGCGGCGAACGCCTCGAGATGATCGCCCGCGCCCTCCGCGAGGCCAAGGTCGACCGCGTCGTGGCGATCCCGTTGCCCGATATCCAACGGCACGCCCTATGGGTTCGCTACGTGGAGTCGCTGCTCCCGTCGTTCGACCGCATCTATACGAACAATCCGCTGACCCGACTTCTCTTCGAGGAGGCGAAGTACGCGGTGGAGAGCCCGAAGCTCGTGGACCGTCCTCGGCTCGAAGGCGAACTCGTCCGGGGCTTTCTCGCGGACAACGCCGGCTGGAAGCCGCTGGTGCCGCCGGCGGTCGCGAGCTACCTCGAGGAGGTGCGGGCGCCGGCGCGCCTGGCGACGCTTCGGGAGGGATTGCCTCGACCTTCCGTAGGAAAACGAGCGTGACGAGTACACCGGGCGAGCCCGAAGCGACGGTCGCTCCCAAGAAGGGGTTCGACCCTATCCCCTCGTGGGTCGGCCCGACGACGCGGCTGGTCCATGGGGCCCGGCGGCCGGACTGGAACGCCGGCTCGGTAGTGCCCCCGATCTACCAGACCTCGACCTACCACTTCCCGTCGGAGTATTCCGAGGCCGCGCAGCACGGCAACACCTACCTCTACACGCGCAGCGACAACCCGAGCGTCGAGGTCCCTGCCGAGCTGATCCGTCAAATGGAGGGCGGCGAGGCGGTCCGCCTTTTCGCGTCGGGAATGGGCGCGATCAGCGCCACGGTGCTCTCCCTCGTTCAGCCGGGGGATGAGGTGGTGGCGGTCGGCGGGCTCTACGGAGGAACCACCGACCTGCTCTCGGAGCTCCTCCCACGGTTCGGTGTCCGGGTGCGCACCGTGCGCGACGAGGCCGCCGGGATGCCGGAAGCGGTGCTCGGTAATCCGACGCGGCTCGTCCTCCTCGAGAGTCCCACGAACCCGCTGCTTCACGTCCACGACATCGCGCGTTGGGCTGCGACGTGCGACCGAACGAGCGCGATGCTGCTCGTCGACAACACGTTCGCCACTCCGATCAACCAGAATCCACTCGCACTCGGCGCCGACCTCGTCGTGGAGAGTGCGACCAAGTACCTTGGAGGCCACTCCGACCTGGTCGCCGGAGCTCTCGTGGGACCCCGAGCGCTCGTCGGGCGGGTCGACGCGAAGTTCTACTTCGGCGCGACCCTCGACCCGTTCGCAGCCTACCTGCTCGGTCGGAGCTTGAAGACGCTCGCGCTTCGAGTCGAGCGTCAGAACGCGAGCGGAGCGCGGGTCGCGGCGGCGGCCTCGGTGCACCCGGCGGTCGCGCGGGTCCACTACCCGGGTCGCGCGAGTGATGCGGAGGAGGAGATCGCCGCGCGCCAGATGCGGGGCCGGGGCGGTGTCGTGTCGCTCTCGCTGCGAGGAGGCCGGGTCGCCGTCGACCAGTTCTTGCGGTCGCTCCGATTCGTCCACGTCGCGTCCAGCCTGGGGGGAGTGGAGAGCCTCGCCTGCGTGCCGCGGCTGACGTCCCACCGACATCTCTCCGAGGAAGAGCTTCAGGCCACCGGGATCGATGACGGACTCGTGCGACTCGCCTTCGGGATCGAGGACTCGGCCGACCTGGTCCGGGACGTCACGGAGGCGCTGGACTCGATTGACACGCACTCGAAGGCGGCACCATTATAGTCCGCGCCCGGTGGTCCACCCGTTCGCGCCACTGTAGCTCAGTAGGCAGAGCAGCTGATTCGTAATCAGCAGGTCGGGGGTTCAAATCCCTCCAGTGGCTTGGAATCCCGTCGCGCCGGGGCGGGCGGCCAACTCCGGCGGGGGTTATGTCGACCGGACGGTCTGCCGCTTCAGGGCGATTCATTCCCGTCTAGAGGTCTCGCGTCCCAGTCCCGAAGGCCTCGTTCCACAGCATCGCCCTCGTCGTCGCGGACCGCAAGAGGGCGGTCACCGGGTACACGCGGAATTTCGGGCTCGACGTGATCGAGCAGGGCACCGGGCCGGGCGCGCCCTGGGTGGTCGTCGGTCGCAAGGGACAGAATGGGGGAGTGCACCAATGCGATATCCCGACCTTCGACCCGGCGTGCTCTGTCGAACCGGGGAACAGCGGGATCCAACTCGACCTCCGGGGAGACTTCCAGGCCGCCTGCGCCGCCCTCGAGAAGAATGGGGTCCGATTCCTCGTTCCGCGGAGGAAGAGGTCGTGGGGTTGGGAGGCATAGGTGGTCGACCCGGACGGAAACGTGACCCGGCTCAACCCCGACTTGAAGCCCTGAGACGACCGGACGGGGCCGACCCCCGTCGTGACCTACGAACGGTGGGAAGCAGACCGCCCTTGCTCCACGTGCCGTTGGAGCCGAGAGAGCGCCGAGTCCCACTCCTGCGAGATCAGGTCGATCTGGCGCCGGGCCGCCTCGAGGCGTGCCGCTTCCAAACTCCAGACGCGCGTCCGGCCCCGGAGGGTTCCGCGTACCATGCCGGCACGTTCCATCACGCGCAGATGCTTCGAGACCGCCTGGCGAGTGACGTGGGTATGCTCCGTGAGGCGCGCGACGGAGAGCGGTCCTCGCTTCGAGAGTAGCGCGACCAGCGTGAGTCGAGTCCCGTCCCCCAGCGCGGCGAAGAGCTGCGCATTCCCCTTCACCGACCCGTCCTCGGCTCGACTACCCTGACCCCGAAAGGTGGGTCTCGATGCGTTGCATCTGGATCGCCCAGCCCCCCTCATTGGCGGAGAACGCCTTGGCGCGCCGTTCGAGGGGGATTCGATCGAACCCGGACTCGGTCACGGTGAGGAGGGTTCCATCGGGGGTCTCCTCCAGCTGGAAGGTGACGAGCGTCATCGGTTCATTCGAATAGTCGAAGCCGCGCTCGATCGCGAACGGATGCCATCGGAAGGAGAAACGGTGTTCCGGCTGCACCTCTTCGATGTGGAAGACAAACGAGATGCCGGCATACTCTTGGGCAACGGAGTCACCCGACCGATCTACCGAGCTCGGGGCCAGGATCGCCCGCACGGGGGTCCCGGGAGCAAATGGGCCATCGAACCGCATTCCAAACCAGCGGCCGAACTCCGCGGAATCGGTCAGCGCCCGCCAGACTCGCCCTCGTCGGGCGTGAAGGTGCACCCTCTTCTCAATCCGGTCCGTCCCCATAGGCAACCACTGGGTTGCCTAATTTATCGGACATACTTAAGGCAACCGTTCGGCTGCCGAAGGAGACGGGTGCCGGGGACTCCGGGATACCGCAAGCCGCCCGCAGCCCCGGCGGCAGGTATTCAAGGACGGCGTACACCTGAATTCGGTAGGCCAAGCCCCGTGGCGAGCCCGCTGTACCCCAAACGCCCGTCTCCTCCCGGCATTTATCGATTCGCGCGCGCCCTTCGCCGCCTCTCCACGATCGTCCTCGTGCTCATCATCGTGTTCGTCGCCGTGGTCGCCTACTCGGCCATCCAGGTCGTAAAGTCGCAGCCGCGGGTCGGCAACTCCTCGTACACCTTCGAGCCGAACGAGACGGTGGGGGTGTTTACGTCGTTCTCCCTTTCGAATCCAACGTACTTCGCGATCCAGCAGTTCGCGCTCCAGTTTAGGATCTCGAACGGCACCGACGTACTGCTCGTCGATTCGAGCGTAGGTCCGATCAACTTGCCCGCCGGCGCGAGTCAGACGATTCCCATCGACCTGTATGTTCCGCTCACGGCCGCCGGCACGAGCCTGCTTACCGAGAACCAGTATCTGCAGTGGGACGTGTGGGGGAACGCAAGCTACGCGTACCTGTTCTCCGTCTCGATCGGCGTCCAAACCGAACGCTCGTGGGGGGCGCCGTTCAACAACCTGACCGTCCAGGTCGGGACACCCGCTCTCGTGAACGGCACGGAGTCGATCCCTGTCACCCTCGCCTTCTCCAACGACGCGAACTTCGCCGACGTAGGGAGCCTCACCTACCAGGTCGTGCCACAGTCGGGGCCCGATTGTTCGCAGGGGGCGTTCGCGTTGAACGTCCCTTCGGACACCTCGTACGATGAGACCCAGAACGTCGTCTTGGCGTCGGGGTGCAATCCGTCGGGCGGCCACGTGGACGCCGAGTTCGTCGGGAGCGGCTTCACCGTGCCGCTTCCCCCAGAGGCGATCCCGTGACGGCCGTGGGTCCGGCCCCTTCCGGCCCCCCCGTGGGAACCTATCGGGTTCCCTCGCTCGGCTGGCGGATCCTCGGCGGAGCCCTCCGTCTCATCCCGCTCGTCGTGATCCTGGTCGGCGTCCCGGTCGCGGTGCTCACGTTCCTCCAGTCGCACGGCATCGCCCTGCCCCTGCCGATCACCACGGTCGAGTACGCGGGGATCGCGCTCACGATCCTGATCGTCGCGCGCTACATCCTCAAGCCGACCGCGGCGTTCGGCCCGCTCTCCATCGCGAGCGCCGCCGTCACGATCGTCTACCTGTACGTGATCCTCCTCGACGCGACCTACCACCTGGGGATCCCGGGGGCCGGGGTGACCGTCTCGATCGGGTACGGGAATCTGATCCTCCTCTTGCTGATCGTCCCCGCGCTCGCGCTCGGGGCGGGGGCCGTGACGCTGATCGAGGACGTCAGCGCCCCGAAGGAGCGACTGCCGTTCGACTACCCGCCGTAGCGTGGGATCCGACTACGCGCCCTGGATCGTCGCCTCGACGATCCGAACCGGGCTCTTCGGACGATCCTGGGAGTCGCGCGGGACGCCGCCGATCTTCTCGACCACATCCTGTCCGCCCCGGACGCGCCCGAACACCGCGTGCTTGCCGTCCAAGTGCGAGGTCTTGGCGAGCGTGATGAAGAACTGGCTCCCCCCCGTGTTCGGTCCGGCGTTCGCCATCGACAGGATCCCCGGGCCGTCGTGCCGCAGCGTGCTGTCGAACTCATCCTTGATCGTGTAGCCGGGGCCGCCCGTCCCGTCCCCTTTCGGGTCTCCGCCCTGGATCATGAATCCGGGGATCACCCGGTGGAACTGGACGCCGTTGTAGAATCCCTTCTTCGTGAGCGAGATGAAGTTCTCGACGGTCTTCGGCGCCCGGTCGCGGAACAGTTCGATACGGATGTCGCCGACTGTGGTCCTCAGGGTCGCCGTGGGGTTCGCCATGCGGGACCGACCCCGTCGGGGGCTAAAAGACGCGCGGCTCGGGGCCCTGCCCGGACCGCCGACCGCCGAACGCGCTCTCGCGCACGCGGGCTTATCTGGGCCGCTGCGACTAACAACGGGGAACGGCGTCCGAGCCGTTTCGGGCCGTCACAATGAACCGCGCAATCCTCGGGGTCGGCGCGGGCATCCTCGTGCTCGGCATCGCCCTCATCGCGTTCCCGATTGCCTTCACCGGACAGGAACAGTTCGACCTCGAGCAGGAGGCGGGGCTGTACTTCATTCCGCCCGCGATGGCCGTGCTCTTGATCGGATCGATCTCGGACGACCCCCGCTTGACGACCGTCGGAGGGGCGTTCGGCAATCCCGATGCTCCCGGCCCGCGAGCCGAAGAACGGCGGGGAGCCGCTCGCCCCGGAACGGGATTGACGTACCATCCCCGCGAGCCCGTCGGCTGCCATTACTGCTCAACGATCATCGCCGCCGACCTCGCCCAATGCCCGCGCTGCTCCCGCCCGAGAGAATGCCGGAGCTGCGGCCGTCCCCTCGGAATCGTGCGGGACGCAGCGACCTGTCCCGGGTGCACTCGACCCGAAGCCCTCTGTAACTGCCCCCGTCTGCCGCCTCGACCCGCGATGGGCGCGGCGGTCGGACGGCGCGTCTGACCGGAGTTCGATGGAGGACGACCAGATCCCGAGGGGCGTGACGACCCTCGACGGTCACGGTGTGCACGTCCATTTCGACGGAGCGTGCCAGCCTCCCAAGGGCCCGGGGGTGGCAACGTACGGATTCACGGTGGAGGGCGAGGGACTCGACTTCGAGGACTGCGGTCTCGCCACCCCGCCCTACGCGGAGCACTCGACCAACAACGTGGCGGAGTACGTCGCGGCGACTCGCGCGCTCGAGTGGTTGCACGAGCAGGGGTACCGGGGGGCCGTGATCGCCTCGGGGGACAGCCAGCTGGTGATCCGGCAGATGCGCGGAGAGTATCAGGTTCGGGCGGAGCACCTCCAGGCGTACCAGAGCTGGCTGGCACGGCTGGCCCGGGAGTTCGCCGCGGTGGAGTGGCGGTGGATACCGCGAGAGCAGAACGGTCGCGCCGATGCGCTCTCGAAACTCGCGCTCGAGGAGGCGCGTCCGGCCGCGCGCCGTCTCCGCGCCAAGGGGGCCGCGGATCCCGAGGCAGATTCCGAAGAGTCAGAACCGGACGCGGCGGACTAGCCCCAGCGAACGGTGTAGACGAGGGTTCGTCCCTCGACAGCCGCTCGGGCACGCGCGGAGTCGACATACGTCGCGAACGCCGCCGCCGCCTCGGGTGAGAGCTTCGGCCGAACGCCGTAGCCGCGGGGCGTCGCTTGGCCCAGGAAGAGACGGGGTGGGACAGGGGCCGGAGCGGCCGCGAGTTCCGACGAAGGAGCGAGAACTTTCCGGAACGACGAGCTCATTCGTTCTCGTCCCGGCGGGGGAAGGTCGGGAAGCCATTTCGGTCGTACCGCGGTCCCAAACAGGGAATCACGGCGAGCGGGTAGCGCGTCGCATCTGCGCCCCAACTCCCCAGAGGCGCCGCAGCCAGGATCTCGCGAGAATCGGACCTGTCCGACACGGTCTCCCTGAGGGTGTCAGACGCCCGTCATACATAAATCTGCAGCCTCGACTGGAAAGGGGGGGGTCCCGTGGGCGCCCCCGATAGGCCACGGTGGCGGACAACCCGCTGACCGACTGCGCAATCTGGCCATGGAACCGTACTCCTTCATATGGCGGCGGTCGCCTGCGGGGGTTCACGGGATGGGCGTGAGCGGAGGGGTTTCCTCGGGGATCGGAGCCTTCCTCCACCGGGCTGAGTCGCGGCTGCTCGACCTCTCGATCGAGGCGCAGCAGGCGGACTGGGTCTACGCCACGCACATCACGCTGGACAGCGAAGCGGTCGCCGCGAAGGCGAACTCCCGATTGATCGGCGCGACGGTCGAGCTCGCGAAGGAGTCGACCCGCTATACGACGGACCGAGCGTCCCCCGAGGAAGCCAGAAAGACGAAGCTTCTCCGGCTCGCGCTCTCCCTGGCGGCGCCCTCCAACGTGACCGAATCCCAGGAGTTGACCGCGCTCGTCGCGGCAATGCAGGGCGCGTATGCGAAGGGCCGGCACGTTCCGCTCGGCAGCTCGGAGCCGGTCGACCTGCAGGCCCTCTCACGGATCCTCACCGAGAGCCGGGACCCGGCTGCGCTGGAGGACGCGTGGACCGGCTGGCACCGGGTCGGGCACGGGATGCGGGCCGACTTCACGCGCTACGTGGACCTCGCCAATCGGGGCGCCCGCGAGCTCGGGTTCGAAGATACCGGGGTCATGTGGCGCTCGAAGTACGACATGCCGCCCGAACAGTTCGCCCAGGAGGTCGACCGGCTCTGGCAGCAGGTCGAGCCGTTCTACCGCTCGCTGCACGCGTACGTACGGCGCCGCCTCCGCGGGACGTACGGAGACGCCCAAGTGCCCGTGGCCGGCCCAATCCCCGCACATCTCCTAGGCAACATGTGGTCGCAGTCGTGGGAGGGAATCTACCCGCTCCTCGCCCCTCCGCAGGAAGGTGCTCACTTCGACCTCACGAAGGCGCTGGTGAGCCGGGGCACCACTCCCGAACAGTTGGTACGCTACGCAGAGCGGTTCTTCGTTTCGCTGGGCCTCGAGCCGCTTCCCGCATCATTCTGGGAGCGTTCGATGCTCACGCGCCCCCGCGACCGGGAGGTCGTTTGTCACGCGAGCGCGTGGGACCTCGATTACGCGGACGATATTCGGATCAAGATGTGCATCGAGATCACCGGCGAAGATTTTCAGACGGTTCATCACGAGCTCGGGCACAACTTCTACCAGCGGGCGTACGCCCGTCAACCATTCCTTTTCCGTGAGAGCGCGCACGACGGATTCCACGAGGCGGTCGGGGACACGATCGCGCTCTCGGTCACGCCCGAATACCTCCTCCGCATCGGACTCTCGGAGCCGGGGACGCCCGAGGCGGACGACACGGGGCTCCTGCTCCATCGGGCCCTGGAGAAGGTTGCGTTCCTTCCGTTCGGGCTCGCGGTCGACCGGTGGCGGTGGAAGGTGTTCTCCGGAGCGATCGGGCCCGCCGATTACAATCGCACGTGGTGGGAGGTTCGCACCCAGTACCAGGGGGTGGCGCCCCCCGCTCCGCGCGGGGAGGAGGAGTTCGACCCGGGAGCGAAGTACCACGTGCCGGCGAACGTTCCCTACATGCGCTACTTCCTCGCGGACATCCTTCAGTTCCAGTTTCATCGGGCACTCGCGAAGGATGCCGGGGCCGGCGGGCCGCTCCATCGGGCGTCGATCTTCGAATCGCGCGAGGCCGGGCATCGCCTCCTCGCGATGCTCGAGCTGGGTCAGAGCCGAGAGTGGCCGGACGCTCTCGAGGTGCTGACGGGGGAGCGTCGGATGGATGCGGCCGGCCTCCTGGAGTACTTTGCCCCGTTGCGCCGATGGCTTGACGAGCAGAATGAAGGGCACCCGATCGGCTGGTGAGCCGGAGGCGGGTCCACTGTCGGTCACGGGGGGCGTCGAGCACCGCTGGTTCTTGCGCGAGCTCCGCGGACGGGCCCGACCGAAGATCGCACGGTCGTTGCAACAGTACCTCGGATCCCCGCTGCCTACGTTCGCCGTTTCCGCTCCGGACCTGCATCGAATCGTCGGGGAGTTCCGCCGGCGCGAAGGCCCGAGGTCCTCCCGCGAGCTGCGCCCGATCCTCCGCAGTCTCTGGGCTGGTACCACCTACGACGAACGGATCCTGGCGATCGAACTGCTCGACCGGTATCGGGAGGTGCACGATGCGACCCTCTGGAATCTCGCCTCGAGATGGGTGGACGAAGCGACGGGGTGGGCCCTCAGCGACAGCTTGGCCGCGGGACCGATCGCCGGCATGGTGCGGGAAAATCCCCAGCGATACTCGGAGCTGCTTCCGTGGACCCGCTCTCGCAGCCTCTGGCGGCGACGAGCGGCCACGTACGCGCTCCACGACCTCGTGCTCGGAGGCGAAGTCGAACGACCCCTGCGCCTCCTGGAACTCCTCGTCCCGGACCGCGAGTTCTGGGTTCAGCGCGCGGTCGGGACTTGGTTGAGGGAGTGCTGGAAGCAAAACCCGCGCCGCACGGAGCGGTTCCTGAGGCGACATGCGGGTCATCTTGCCCCGGTCACTCTCACGGTCGCGACGGAGCGGGCGCCGAAGCCGCTACGGGCCGAGCTTCGAAAGCGCCGCGCGACCGGACGCGGCCAGCCTCATATCCCGCGGAAGGGATGACCGGCCTTAGGGACACGATGCTGTTGCACCCGGGGGAGAGCAAGCTTCGCAGCTCGTACGCGGTGATCGAAGGCTACGGGCCTTCCGCGTACCAGGGTCCCGGAGTGCTCTACCTCACGACCCACCGGCTCCTTTTCGAATCGACCGTTTCCGCCGGATTGGTCCAGGGTCTGGTCCGGGGGAGGGAGACGGTCACCGTCCTCGAAGCTCCGCTGCCGCACGTCCGTAACGTGTCGGTACGGCGCGGTCGTCTTGGCCGTGCCCGCCTCCAAGTGGAGTTGACGGCCGGCCGCCCGGCGTTCGACGTCCTCGACCCGGAGGCATGGACCGCCGCGATCGCGTTGGCGAAACGATCGATGCCGTCTCCCTCCGCCGGTCCCCCCGTGTTCACCCACACCATCGAACGCCAGGTCGTCAAGATCCGCTGCCGCTACTGCGGCAGTCTGGGGAACGAAGTGGACGGTCGATGTCCTACGTGCGGCGCGGCCCTTTGAAGAGGTGCGCACATCCCGTTCAATTGTCGGCGTGCCGGAGCTCGTCCCCGACGACGCCCGGTCGGAGGAAGGCGACCGAGTTGGCCGTGGAGTGCGGTCGAAGCGCCCCAACCGCGTGCGCGAGGAGCTCGTAAGCGGCGTCCTCGGCCTCCTCGAGATCCTCCGAAGCGCGAGGCTCGGGAACGTAGACGCGCAAGTTTCCCCCGCGGATCCCGAGCAGTACATATCCGGAACCGTCCCGCCGAGCCCACGCGAGCAACCGCTGGGACGGCCGGTCGATGACTCCCACCCAGCGCAAGCTGCCGAACCAATGACCGGCGAGGCGCCCCAGCACGGTCTCGGGGGAAGTTCCGAGCGGAACTTGAACGTGAGCGATCGGGTGGAGTCGGGAGACGACCGCCGGGTCCATCCTAGGTTCCTGAGGAAGGGCGCGGTACCCGCCCTCGTTCCGTTCGACGAGCCCTTCCCGCTCGAGGCGGTGGAGCGCCCGGGAGAGGGATTCCGGGTGGGCGTGCAAGACCCGACGCAGCCCGTTGAAGGCGATCCGACCGTTCAGCTCCTGCAGAGCGACCAGGACGCGGTCGTCGAGCCGCGACGAACCGGTGATGTCGGCGTCCGCTCGGTCGGGGGGCATCGTCTTGAAATCGGCCGCGCAAGATTTAACCCGTCGGTAACGCACCCACCACCAGATACGGCCCGCGCCGCCCCGAAACGAGCGCGGTGCGGGGGCCCGTCGCGCGGCGTGTAGTGTGACTGGTCTCGGCGTGACCCGCTCAATATCCTCGACCGAGCGGTGTCTGGGTCGGAACGGGAACGTTCCGGAGCAACCGAAATGACACACGCACACGAAGAGAGCGACGACGGCGAAGGACGCAGCCACTACGGACCATGGGTCTGGACGGCCTATCGTGCCCACAATGAGTTGCTGCGCGAGAAAGTGAAGAAGCGGTTCGAGGCACAAGAAGGTCCGTGGCTCGACAAGGTCGCGGACGTGCTCGTCGAGATCGTCAACGCTCGATGGGAAGGCGGCCGAAAGAAGGAGAAGGAACTCGAGCAGCTGTTCGCGAAGCTCGGGCAGATCCTCGAGGAGTAAGCTCGATGAACGTCTCGCGTTCTTTCGAACCCATTCCTGCCTCCCCGCCGATCGGGCCGCAGCCAAGCCTCCCTTGGCCGCACCGCGGGACTGGGCCCGCGCTCTGAGGGGGCTCTATGCCGCTTACGGAACTGGAGACCCGGATCATCTCCGCGGTCGATGCGGTCGGCCCCGGCGTCGCGTCGGTCGAGAGCCTCCGGCTGATGCGGCGGGGCCGGTGGGGCGGCCCATTCGGCGCGCAGGCCGAGGCGACGGCGTTCGTCATCGACCCCGCGGGCTATCTGGTGACCAATCAGCACGTCGTGGACGGGGCGGCCCAGCTCCGGGTGCAACTGGCCGACGGCCGTGAACTAACCGGCGAGGTGGTCGGTGGAGACCCGGTCACCGACCTCGCGGTGGTCAAGGTCGAAGCGACCGGGCTCCCCGCGGCGCGGCTCGGACGTTCGGAGGAGCTGCGGGTCGGGCAGATCGTGCTCGCGATCGGGAACGCCCTCGGGCTGCCCGGGGGGCCGACGGTCTCCACGGGGGTCGTGAGTGCGCTCGGCCGGCCGCTTCCCGGCTCCGACTTCGTCTTCGAAGGGTTGATCCAAACGGACGCGGCGATCAACCCCGGCAACAGCGGGGGTCCTCTCGTGGACCTCTCGGGGTCGGTGATCGGTGTGAACACGGCAATGGTCCCGTTCGCGCAAGGGGTCGGATTCGCGATCCCAATCCACGCGGTCGCACGGATCGCCGACGAGCTGCGATCGAAGGGCCGCATCGTCCGGCCCTGGATGGGGGTCACCGTGGCGGAACTTCGCCCCGAGGTCGCCCTGCGTTACGGTCTCGAAGTCGGTTCGGGCCTATTGGTCGGAGAGGTCGCACCCCGCTCGCCGGCGCACAAGGCAGGGTTGAAAGCCGGTGACGTCGTCACGCGGGTCGGCCCGGCGGAGGTTCGGAACGTCCGCGACCTGGTCGCCGCCCTGTCGAACTTTCCGGTCGGAAGCGACGTCGAGATCGGGTACCGCCGCAAAGGCTCGGCGTTCTCCACGAGCGTGCCGCTGCAGGAAAACCCCGAGGCGGTCGCCACCGCGGAGTGAACCATTTCCACCGGACCCCGCGCTCCTGGGCCGGGGTCCGGAATCTCCGCCGCTCGGCCGGAAGAATGCGATCGGGACCCCGGTTCCCTCCGGGAACCGAACGCGGCCGGAATCGCGCTTTCTAAGTCCTAGCGCGGCTTTGCCCCTGTGAGGGAAGTCGTATGGTCGTAGACTTCAAGATCCGGCGCGCCCCCGCCTATCGTGTGGCGTCCCTGTCGTGGAAAGGTCCCTGGAACGAAGCCCGGATCCGGGCGCAGTTCGATCGAGTGTCGAAGTGGGCGCTCGCCCACGGGCTGCGGACCGGCAAGTGGGTGTTCCGAGAGCCGGGGACCCGTGCGTGGGAAGTCGCCATCGAGGTTCGGGGCGCGGCGCACTCCGACGGACCGATCCGGGTCCGCACCCTCCCCGCCTCCTCCGTGGCGAGCGTGGTCTTCGACCCGAACGTAGTGTCCCCGGCGGTGGTGTATCACGGAGTGAATGACTGGCTCCGTTGGCGCAAGCGGGACAAGACCATCCGCTCCGTCGGGGGTTACCGCGAGGTGTACGACGGAGACCCGTGGCGGAATCCGAAGGCCTGGGCCCGGACCGAGGTCCAGGTCGTGGTGCGAAAGTAATCGCTGCGGGGGAACTCCCTGGTGTTCCCCGTGACTCGCGCCGACTAGGCCGTGCCCGTCAGCAGTCGGGTCGCCCGCAGGCTGCCATGGAGCGCGAGCCCCGGGGCGACGAGCGCAAAGAGCGGCGCCAGGAGGAGGAGGTACGCGACGTCCGGGATCGCCACGAACAGCGAGGCGAGAGGGACGAGGAGGATCAGCAACAACAGCCCGTAGACGGTGGCGCTCCCCGAGAGGGATCCGGAGCGGAAGCGGTTACCGGCAAGGAAGAGGCCGATCATGATCCCCACTCCCCCGATCCAGCCCAACAGGAAGCCGAGGAGAGCCGTCACGGCCCCGAACGGCTGTCCGGACTCGAGGCAGGACAGCGCATGGCTCGGCTGCCCGTGGACGCACGTTAGGAGGCTCGCGGAGTTCCCCGCGACGAGCGCCGCCGCGACGAGCAGGAGCAGGAATCCGAGCGAGCCGAGGATGCACAGCACCGAGGCGACGTAGAATCGGGGGTCGACCTTCCGCAACGCCGAGAAGCTGTTCCGGTAGACGATCAAGGAGAAGATGAGCAAGAGCGCGCCGGCGAGCACGATCACGCTCGTGACCTCCACCATCAGCGAATCGAGCACGAAGAATCCTCCGGGGAAGTCGGCCGCGACGAACAGGAAAACGAGCGGCACGACGATCAGGGCGATCGCACCGGCCAAGCCGAGGCCCGCGCCGAGTCCCAGTCGGCGGGCTCCCTTCTGATCTAGTACCCGTGCCTGGATGGCGGAAGGAACAGTCACCGGACCAGCCCCGCTTCGCCCAGAGCGGGCGAACTATCTAACCTCGGCGCGGGAGGCGGCGCGAACCCCACCGCTCACTCCGCCCGGTAAGCGAACTGGGTCACGGAGGAGCGGAGGACCGGCAGCCGTTCCCGGAGCGCCCGTACGAGACCGTCGAGCTCCCGGGCGGCAATCCACCCCCGGAGGTCGACCGTGATGGAGTGACCCCGCTCTCGGTGGATCCGTCGCACCACGAGGTCGGCCCGCATCTTGGGGTGACCGGACAGGCGGACGGAGAACTCTCGTGCAAGCGCGAGGCGGCGCCACGCGTCGCTTTGCAATGCCCGCACGAGGTGGCTTACGGGTTCGGCGAGGCTCTGGTGTGTCGGCTCGGGAAGCGGCAGCCATCCGCCGGGCTCGATCTCCCAATGATCGACCCGGGAGAAACCCCGCACGGAGAACGCGTGCAGCGCGGCCGCCCCGAGCCGTAGAAGGTCGGTCGGCTCGACCACCGACCGCTCCCGAAGGAGGCGTTCGAACTGGCGGAGTACCGGGATCTCCGGTTCACTCAGCCGCTCGTGGCGAAGGTCGAGTTCGAGACGCAGGTGTCCGAACGGCCGCGCGCGACGGGCTTTTCCCGGCCCCGCGGAGGCGATGGGCCATTCGAGGATCGACGTGGGCCCGGTCAGGTCGGGCGCGGAGATCGGAGAGGGCCGGGGGGCGGGGGGTGGACTCATCGGTGAGACACGGGAGCCACTTCGGTTCGCGAGTTAAGCTATTGCGAACATCGGCAATGGTCGCGCAATGAGCCTCTTGACCACCCCCCCTCTCCGCTCGACACCGCCCCCGAACCGGCGGAAGATCATCGGAGTGGTGGCCGTGTATGCCGTCGCCTTGACCTTCGGGGCGGCTCTGTTCAGCGGCAGCATCCCGGGCCTCGGCGGGCACATCACTTCCAACGTCGTGATCGCGGGGCACGATTACTACTCGGAGTCGTACTCGATCCCGTTCCCTCAGCTCGGGAACAACAGCACTTCGCCGGCCCCGGTCGCGTTCCACAACATCACATTCTGGCTCTGGGAGACCGGTTGGTACAGCCAGTACGGCAGCTATGTTCATGGCAACGGGACCGAGCCGGGCGGAACCTCGTACTCGTTCGTCCTGGGCGGGTTGGCGAGCAACGTCAGTAGGGCGGTGCTGTACATTTCTCCCGACGACCGATTCGCGGTGGCGTGGAGCGGGGAGTTCTTCCTGCAGCTCATGGTGGAGATTCCTTCGGCATGACCTGCCGAACCGTCACCGGTAGCACGCGGGACGGCGAAGCGCTGCCGACGTCGCGGCGTACGATGGGGCGGGAGAGGACCTAGACCTCGCGGGACGTCCGCTCGGGGTCGTCTTGAATCAGGATACGTCCGAAATGGAACCGGCCCCCACGCGACCTCCACGCCCGACGGAGGAAGTTCGTGTACACGGTCTGCTCGCTCCGCGAGAATCCGAGGCAGACGAACCACGCCGCGGGGGCGTAGAACAGGACCGAGATCAGGAACAACGCCGGGTCGATCACTGCCCCGGGGAGGACCTCGACCTCGAGTACGCTCGCGCCGCCGACGACCAGCAGCAACACCGCCAGCCAGAGGAGCGGAAATTCGAGGGAATCCGTGATACGAGTCCGGAATCGGCTCGCGAGGAACGCTCCGGCAGGAGCGAGGAGGAGGCCGAGGAGAAGACCCGCGACCAGTTCGTCCAGGAAGAAAAGGAAAGGTCGGTCGATGGCGAGATCCGGAGAGAGGGCCCCACCCCGAACGATCACGATCATGAAGATCAGCTCGAAGCCGAGCGCGATGACGAAAAGGATCCCAAACCGTCCCCAGACCTCCCGCCCGGTGTCGGGGCGCGTAGGAGGCGTCACCACCACGTGCCGCTCGACCCCGGGGATTCGCGAGATCAGGAGCAGGACCCCGAGGGTGACGAACTCCCCCAAGAGCACGGCCGCCCCGTAGCCGACAGCGTACCAGAGGACCGAAAAGAGGAGCGTGATGCCGAGAAGTACCAGCGCGATCGCCGGCGTCCGTTCGCTCGTCCAGCGCGCCTGATCGTGATAGAACGTGGTCACGAGGATCACGTACGAGACCACCATCAAGAACGGCACCACCCATAACATCAGGATCGGGAGACGGGCGGTGGGAACCGGTAGTTCGGGAGGGAGGTTCGAAGCCGCGGCGTTCGACGGCACCGTCGGTCGAGGTCCCCCGGTCGAGCCAGCGGCTCCCCCTAACTAATCGTGTCGTTCGTACGGCGGGGCGATCGGGCGTGGACGGCGGCGGACTTCGCCGGGGAGTCGTCCCAACGCGGAAATACCCCTAGCGCTCTGTCCTCTTTGCCGCAAGGCAAAGGGAATCTACCATGGGATGCGGACGAATGAAAGTGGCGTGCGAGGACGGCTTCGAAGTCGTGACGAAAGACAAGGGCGAGCTCGTCGCCCTGACGCAATGGCATGTCGACCACTCTCACCACAAGCAGGTGACAGAGGCCGAAGTCATGGCGATGTCGAAGCATCCCTGAATTCGAGGGACGCCATCGAACCAACCCCTTCGTCCCTTCCCTCGCTCCCGCTCCGGGATGATTGTTGTAACTTCCGTAGTCCACAATGGTTCAATTGACCCCATTTCTTGGGGACGAATGCCGCGAAGCGGCACTCGGAGAAAACCATGGGATGCGGACGGATGAAAGTGGCGTGCGAGGACGGATTCGAAGTCGTGACGAAAGACAAGGGCGAGCTGGTCGCCCTGACGCAATGGCATG
>JAKIVU010000004.1:0-23657 GCA_022750375.1 Thermoplasmata archaeon | reverse complement strand
TTCGAAGTCGTGACGAAAGACAAGGGCGAGCTGGTCGCCCTGACGCAATGGCATGTCGACCACTCTCACCACAAGAAGGTGAGTGAGGCCGAAGTCATGGCGATGTCCAAGCACCCGTAAGCGGGAGGTCGGACCAACCCCTTCCTCGCCGAGCCTCTCCTGCCCTCGACGGTCGATCGACCGCGTTCACGAATTCCGGCTGGCCCCGCGGCGCGAGGTACGGGGGTCCGAATCCTACGATGCCTTCGCCGGAAACGGGCGAGCGCGGTCCCAGATCGCCCGGAAGTAGGCGAGCTCGGCACCCACGAAGTCCTTCGTATCGGTCCACACCGCGATCTGGTCGGTGGACGTGCCCTCCGACTCCGGGACGAGGAACACCAGGGCCTCCCGCTGGTCCACGATCGTCAGTCGGGCGCGCTGGGCAGCGACACTCCGCACGGTGGCATTCGGGAATCGGCGACGGGCGACTTCGAACCGACGCACGAGTCCCACGATACGCGGGTCGGGTTCTACGAGCAGGCGGAACTTGCCGCCGGCCTTCAGGAGTCGAGGGAGCTCTTCGTACAACCCGAAGTTTGCCGATTCTCGCAGGGCTTTCGGAGTGATCATAACGAGCACTTCTTGCTCGGCCCGACGCACCATCTCCCGGAGATACGGGTAGATCGCCGCCGCGCCCGTGATCAGCTGGAATCGCGGCCCACCTTCGGTGATCGACTGGGTCAATTCGGGCAGGCGGGCCGAGAGCTCCCGCGCGAGCGTGACATCCTCCTCGAGGGCGCGTCGGCGCTCGAAGAGGCTACGTTCGAACAGGACTCGGGGTGGTATGGCGACATACCGGCGAGGGCGCTCGGCGGTGATCTGCACCAGGCCCCTCGAGCGCATCGCGTCGAGGGTGCGGTAGGCCAGGACCCGGTCCATCGAGGAGTCGCGAGTGAGGTCGCGGGCGGTCGCCCGGCCCCGTCGCAGGAGGAGGAGGTAGAGCTTCGCCTCGCGTTCGGCGAAGCCGAAGCGTCCCATCGCGGTGAGCAGCTCGTTCCACTCCACAGTGGTGAACGGTTTCCCCGTCTCCGACACGAGAGAGGCAGGGCGTGAGCGGATAAACGGTTGTAGTGGCTCATGGCTACAACTCGATACTGAATTGCAGAATCTCGGTGCGTCTCGGCGCGCGCGGGGGCCCTTAATTCGTCGACGATTTTCTCAAAGGACGACGCAGCCGCACGAGGGGGCGCGGCAGCACCATCAGACCTTCGGAGGGGTCTCCGATAACCAGCGACCGCCCGGCGAGATGCTCGCGTCCGACCCAAGCGATGGTGGCCGCGTCGAGCTCGTCGTGCGTCAGGTCGGCCCGGAGCAGGTCGCCGCGCAGGCCGAGACGCCGCAATCCTCGGGCGAGCCCCGCAACCCCAGCTCCTTTGCGGGGGATTCCCAGGAGGTCCTGAGCGGCCCCGGGGTACCCTTCGACGACGCGGACACCGCCGGAAGCGATCTCGTTCGCGAGACGCATCCCCCGTTCCGTGAGCATGCGCATCGGGCCGAGGGTCAGCGGGAAGAACCTGATCTTTCGGCGGAGCAGCTCCCGGTCACACTCTCGGAGGTGGGGCCCCGACCGGTCCTCGATGGTGCGGCGCCCTCGAGGGAGGGAGAGTGGCGCGTCGATGATGACGAGATCCGGGCGCGACTCCCGTACCAAGACCCGGAACTCGTCGTCTGAGAACACAACGGAAGAGCGGACCTGCCGGGGACCGACGAGAAGACCGCAGCCCGTGCGGCGGCGAGGAGATCCGGCCAGATCGACGCCGAGCACTCTCCGGGCATTGCCCGAACCCGCCACTGTTCGCCCACCCCCTCAACATCAACGCGCGAGATAGCCCGGAACCAGAGGTCCTTGTCGTACGGCGCTATACCGACTCGAGCAACGCTTCTCGGGAAAGGATCCGACGGGCCTCCGCCTCGGCGCTCCCCAGATGGCCGTGGACCTTCACGAGCGCCTTCCGGTCCAGTTCCAGCACTCGGTTGTAGAGCCACTCGTACTCGTGGAAGATGAGGGGATCCTCGAGATCGGTTCGAATTCGCCCGACCCAGTCGACCGGGTGACGCAGCCCCCACCAGTAGGCCGTGATCCACGTTCCGAACGCTTCCCAGATCAGTTGTTCGTGGAGGACGCGCCGGTGGGTCAACGTCCCGATCAGTTCGAAGAAGGTGACCACCTCGATGCTCGCGATATCCTCATGCGCCTGCTTCAGGAGCCGCTCGCTCAGATGATGTCGGACGGTCCGCATTCGAGTCGAATCGAACTTGTCCCGTAGCGTCATGACGGCGTTCGCGGAATTCAGGATCTGTGTCTGACGCGTCTGCCACCACAGGAAGAACAGCGTCCCCACCGCGAGGACCCACGTGCTGAACGCGGTAACGATCGCGACGCTGGGCCAATCGATGTTCACCATCGCCCGTATCCCTCCGGGGGCCTGAACGCCCGGTGTATCGCCACGCCCCCCGATGAGGATAAGATTGCGCTGGGGGCCCCGGCACGAGGTCATTAGTCGGTCGGCCGGCCCTCCCAACGCTCGGTGGGAGGAACGCAGCGTTGAACGCGCGCTCAGTCCTTCGGGTGGTCGCGGGCCCGGTGCGCCCGGAGGGCAGCCACCGACGGCAGTTTCCGCTGACAGGTGGGGCACGTCATCGTCGGCGCCTCGTCCCGCCCGGTGTGGCTCTCCTCGCGGTGCGCCGCCAGGGCGTCTTCCGACCGGAACAGTCGACCGCAGTCGGCGCAGATCGCTTCGACCTCATCATATTCCACGAACGGCATAGATTGAGAATCCGTGAGCGGGTCGCACGCTCCCGCGACCCCGCGGTCGGACGACCATCTCCGTTACTGCGGGTGGGTCTAAGTAGTTGGGGTTGGCGCGCTCGAGGAACCAACGGACCGTTCGCGGCACATGCTTTTTCCTCGTTGGGACTGTTCGGGCGACACTCATGGTGACCGCGCGCGGCGGGGCGCAGGGCGGGACTCGCCTGATCGCCCGTTGCCACGCGAACGCGATCGATGATTACCGGGCGTTCGCTCGGTGCTCCGCTGGGGGCGTGGTCGAGGAGGGTCCGGGGCTCGTTCTCATCAGTTCGGCCGCCGCGGACAGTATGGGCAACCCGGCGTTCGTGACGCGGCCCCCTGAAGACCCGGCCGCCATCGTTCGTCATGCGACGTCATTCTTCCGGGCCCATCACGTGCCGTGGATCCTGATCACGTTCCCCGAAGCGACGGACGCGATGACCCCCTCCGCTTCGGCGGCGGGGTTGCGGGACCAGGGCGCGTTTCCGGGCATGGTGTTGAACACGATCCCGGAACGGATCCCACCGCCCCCCACCGATTTTCTCGTGGAACGCGCGACGACGCTCGAGCAGCTCGAACTGATCGAGCGAACGGGGGCGAAGGCGTACGGGAAGCCGTACTCCGCCCCCGACGAGCGGTGGCTCCAGTCCCCCGAGTTGAGCCTCTACCTCGGTCGCTTCCGAGGTGAACCCGTCTCGTTGGGCGCGTTGATCGTGGCCCACGAAGTCGCGGGCGTCGCCTATATCGGGACGGTCGACGGGTTCCGTCGACGTGGGTTCGCGGAAGCCGTGGTATGGCAGATCGTTGCGGAAGGACGACGGCGCGGTTGCGATGTGAGCTACTTGTGGGCGACCCCGATGGGGCGGACCGTCTACGAGGGCATGGGCTTCCGCCGGTTGCTCGACTACCACATCTGGAGCTCCTCCGGGGACCCGCTGCCCGCAGGGATCCGCCGAACATGACGCTCGGAGTTCGATGAAACGGTACGCTGCCTTCCTCCGCGGGATCAACGTCGGGGGGCACGCGACCGTCAAGATGGAGGATCTCCGGAGGACCTTCGCTCAGGTCGGCCTGAAGAAGGTCACGACGTACCAGGCGAGTGGGAACGTCGTCTTCGAGAGCGATCGAACCGACGTCCGGACGCGCATCCGAGAGGTGACCGAACACTTGAGTGGGAGACTCCACATCGAGGTCGAGGTCTTCCTGCGGTCGGAGGAGGAACTGAGACAGCTGGTGCGACTCAACCCCTTCCGTTTCCCGGGCACCGCCCCGGGGGTCGCGTACGTCACGTTCGTACGTGCCGGCCGCGCACCGCTCCCACCGCTGCCCGTCCGATCACCGAAATCCGACATCGAGGTCTTTCTCGTTCGGGGCCCCAACATCTTCAGCTGGGGTCTCCCCTCGGGCGAGAGGTCCGGTTACCCAACCCAGTTCGTCGAGAAGATGTTCGGAGAGCCGGGAACCACCCGAAAGTGGGCCACGGTCGAGGGGATGGCGTCGAGGTTTCCGTGAGGTTCGGCCGAGCGAGCTGATGGACGGTCGACCACGGACCGGTGGTCTCGATGCGTTGTGTGACCCCGATATCCCCCCCGGGGTGACCGTTCGCCCGAGGTCGAACCGCGCAGGCTCAACTACCTAGAACTCTCTTCGTCCCGGCACAGGAGCCCGTAATCGTTGACGGCCACAGAATCCCACGTCATGATTCGCACAGCGACCGAGGACGACGCCCCGGCGATCGCCGCGATCTACAACGATGCCGTAGCGACCACCGTGGCGACCATGGACACCGAGCCGCGCTCGCTGGACGAGCAATTGCGATGGCTCAAAGACCACCCCCCGCCGTACGTCGTTCTGGTCGCTACGTCCGGCGACGCGGTGATTGGTTGGGCCTCGATCAGTCGTTGGTCCGAGCGGCGGGCGTACGACGGGACCGCGGAGGTCTCGGAGTACGTGGACGCCGCCCGACGGGGACAAGGCGTCGGGCGTGCGCTGCTCGACCGCTTGATCGAAGCCGGGGACCGTTCCGGCTTTCACAGCTTGCTCGCCCGCATCGCCGACGGGAACGCCGCGAGTCTGCACCTGCACGAGTCGCGGGGCTTCCGTACGGCCGGCGTCATGAGGGAGGTCGGATGGAAATTCGGCCGACGGATCGACGTTCACCTTCTCCAGCGGTTGAACCCAACGGGCCCCACGCCGCCGCGACCGGCGGACGCGCGGCCGCGGTGAAGGCGAGTCCGGCGGTTCAATCGTAGGTCGAATCCGACGCCATCCGGCTGACGACCTCCCCGCATTTGGGGCAGATCGCTAGTCGCCAATCCGAAGCGACGGGAACCAGGCTCTCGCACTTGGGACATCGGACGGCCCCCGAGAGATCGGCCATGGACGGTGACGCCGAGCGGGGCACGACCGAGGAGAACTAAACGATTCGCTGCCCCGGCGACACCCGACGATGAAGGCGAGGTTACCGGTGGCTTTAATCGCTCGTCTGGCTGGCCCGACCGATGGGAATCCCGCCGCCGGTCGTCCAGAGTCTGCTCGATGAGAGCGCCGCGCACGAGTGCCCCGGCGCGCCGGAAGTATGTGTCAAGGTCCTCGCCATCGCCGACCTGCCGACACGGTTCGGGGATTACCAGGTCGCGGCGTTTTGGAACACGCTCGACCGGAAGGAGCACGCCGCGTTCATCCACGGGGACGTGGTCGACCGGGAGGAGGTTCCGGTCCGACTCCACTCGGAGTGCCTCACCGGCGACGCGATCGGATCGCTCCGCTGCGATTGTCGCGACCAGTTGCTCGAATCCCTCGAACGGATCGGCAAGATGGAGTCGGGGATTGTGCTCTACCTTCGCCAGGAGGGCCGGGGGATCGGATTCGTGAACAAGATCAAGGCGTACCAGCTTCAGGACTCCGGTTACGACACCGTCCAAGCGAACGAGCTTCTCGGCTTCAAGGCGGACGAACGCGATTACGCGATCGCGGCCCACATGCTCGGAACGCTGCGGGTGAAGTCGATCCGCATCATGACGAACAACCCGGACAAGATGAAGAGCCTCCAGGAGCACGGCGTGGAGATCGTCGGCCGGATCCCGGTGATCGTTCCCCCGAACATCTACGACCGGGCCTACATGCAGACCAAGCAGGCGAAACTCGGCCACCTTCTCGAGCTCGAACAGGACGACGACCTGGTTTCCCCGCCGGGCACCCGCCCCACGTGATCCGGTCGCGCTCGCATTTCCGAGGGGCCCCCTCGGCGGGCGCCGCTATCCCTGGCACCCCCCGGAGCCTATCGGAGAGTGTTTAACCCCCGCCTGTCTGGGCTCGGCCGTCATGGCCGGCATTGCCTCCCTCCAAGCGAACCAGAATGCGACGATCGACGCGACCATCACCGCGATCTCTGCGGTCCGGGATGTCACCACCTCTCGGGGCGCCTCCCAGGTAGCGGACGCCACCCTGCAGGACGAGACCGGCACGATCACCCTCACCCTCTGGGGCGAGGACACGACGCGCTACTCGGTGGGCCAGAAGATTCGGATCACGGACGGCTGGGTCAAGGACTTCCGAGGGAAGCTCCAGATCTCGATGGGCCGTTCTGGCAAGATCAGCGCTCAATCGTAACGCGCTCCCCGCGGGGGCCGCGCGCGACCGTTCAGGCCTGCACCCACCAGATGTAGTACGTAGCGATCCCCGCGAAGACGACCGCCCACCAGAGGATGAGCTCGGTCCGCATCCAGATCTTGTAGTGGCGGAACCGAAGTCGTTCCGGCAGCCAATTGGTGCCCGCGACGAGCAGGATGTAGATTCCCAGCGCTTCGGCGGTCGATCCGGCGATCAGCATGAGCGTGGGAAAGAGGTAGAACGATTGTCCCAGCGAGCCGGGCAGCCCGGGGAGTACGTAGTCGAGATAGGCCGGGAGCATGAGAATGAGAACGATGGGAATGTTCAGCAGGACCATCGAGCTCTGGATGGCGCGATGGGCGCGCACATGACCCGCACGCACCACGAACATTCCGACGATCAATCCGCTGGCGATCGCGAGTTCGGTGATCAAGAGGGCCCAGGCGATGGGGGCCGTCACGGTAGGTAGAAGGCTCGACAACCTCCTCGCCTCGTCCCCCCGAGCCTTCCGCTCTTCAAGCACATTGGGTTGGAACCCGAGCCGGCCGGAGTCCGCTCGGGGCCTCCCCGGGAGGAGCCGGCCCCCTCGGTCGGGCTACGGCTTCCAGGTCGGACCGCCGTAGCCATTCGGGAGATGCGGGGCGTTCCCCTCCCCGAACGGGTCCGGCCGAGGTATCGGAGGCTTCCCCTCCTTCTTTCGGAGATACGCGTCGATCGCTTCGGCGGAGCGGGTGCCCGCGGCCATGGCATAGACGACGGACTTCCCCCCGGAGGCGAAGACCCCCGCGATCCCGGTCATCGTGTCGTCGTGCTTCCCTTGGGGCCAACCTTGGGAGCCGGTGGTGAGGTCGAGTTCGGGCGGCAGCCCCGTGAGGTCGGCCTTTTCTCCGACGCCGAGGATGACCGTGTCGCACGGTATCGTTTGCTCCGAGCCGGGCACCGTGGTCACGGTGGGACGTCCGGACGCCGCCACGGGGCCCGCCACCACCTTTCGGACCTCGAGTCCGTCGACGTGAGTGCTGCCGAGGATCCGCATGGGGGCGAGCTCGAATCGGAAGTCAACCCCTTCGAACAGCGCCCCCTCGCTCTCCTCCAGCCCCGCGGGCATCTTCTCCTTCGAGCGGTAGTAGACGACCGTCACGGTTGCGTCCTGGGCGAGACGTCGTGCGGAGCGGATGGCGTCCATCGCGACGTCGCCCCCGCCGATCACCACGATCTGCCGGCCGAGCTCGACCGGCGGGCCTTCGTTCACTTCCCGAAGCAGGTCGATCGCGGGGATCACCCCGGGGAGGTTCTCGCCCGGCACTCCCAACGCGCGGTGGTCCGAGCTCCCGATCGCGAGATAGACGGCGCGGTAGCCGCCGTCGAGGAGGCTCTGGACGGTCAGGTCGACGCCGACCTTCTTTCCCATGGCGAACGTGCAATCAAAATTGCGAAACCGTGCGACATCGATCTCGAGCTCGTTGCCGTCCATGTGGTATTTCGGAATCGTCGCCGCTTGGCCGCCGAGGTATTGTTGCTCCTCGTAGACGGTGACCGAATAGCCTCGAAGACAGAGCTCCCAGGCGGCCATTAGGCCCGCTGGACCCGCTCCGACGATCGCGACCCGCTGGTTCAAGGGTTGGCTTGGTACGTAGAGGAGGTTCGAGGATCCCATCTCCATCGCGGCGCGCTTGATGTGACGGATCGCGATCGGCACGCCGCGTTCCGCCATGATGCAGGCGTCTTCGCAGTAGTGGTAGCAGGTCTTGCAAAGGGTCGTCGCGAGCGGATTCTCTCGAAGCGTCACCTTGGCGGCTTCGTCGAATTTTTTCTCCCCGACGAGGAGGAGATACTCCCGACAGTCCTGGACGATCGGGCATCCCTGCACGCAGAACGGCATCGCGCATTGGAGGCATCGCTGGGCTTCCAGCACGGCCTCGTCGGGGGTGTAGGCGTGGAGTAGCTCGCCGAAGGTCGTGACCCGCTCTTCCTTCGTTTCCTCGGGGATCGGGGTCCGCTCGTATCGCGACTGGTCATCGGTCGGCATCGCCGGTCTCGCGCGCCGCCGTCGCTTCGAGACGGGAGCTCAGCGCCCGCGCCGCGACCGAGCGCTGCGATAGTCTTTCTCGAGGACCCGGGCGAAATTGCGCCACGCCTCGGTCGACGACTTTTCCATCGCCGCCTTCGACAGGCGCGAGGTCGAGAGGGCGGTCGGCGCGCGCTTCCAGGTCAGGTCGAGACGGGTTCGATCGTCGGCGAGCGGGGTCAGGACATAGTCGATCGTCGCATCCCGGTGGGTTCCGACGCTGTCGGAGTGCCACCGGCTCGGAGGGTGGAGCGTGACCACGTGTCGGGCCCAGACCCAGCCCTGGTCCGAGTCGACCAGGTCTTCGAAGACGACCTGTCGGGAGGTCCGCTGGATGATCCTCCGAGTGTAGTGGTCTTTCTCCCGCCGGTCGTCCCCCGGGGCGAAATCCGTGCACCAGGAGTAGACGTAGGAGATCGGCGCGCGGAACTCTGCTTTCACATGATACTCGGGACCCGCCCACCGGCGTGCTTTCGTCGCCATCGTCACTCCGCCCGGACGGCACCACCGGGGGTCTGCTCAAAGAGGTTTCGCCATGCGCCGCTCCCGCGGGGGGTCCAGGTCGAGCGATGACCACGACCGGTGTGCTACGTTGATATCCCCGCGAACGGGTCGGCAATCAATGAGCGCGAGCACGTTCCCCTCGTCGAACTCGACCCACGACCGAGAATTCGACCTCTTTGGTGGCCTGCGACGGCGGATCGTCCTCTCGCTCGCGGTCCTCGTCGGTTGGATCAGTTTCGTCCTGCTCTACGTCGCGTTCTGGGCGACCCGTTTCAGTCTGTTCCAGAGCATCATCGTCATGATCGTCTCCGTGGTCATCCTCGGGGGGACGCTGCTCGGCGCCTGGATCTCGTTCGGTCTGAAGTTCGTCGGCGGCTGGTCGCACTAAGCCGAGCCTCGTCGACCCGTCCGCTCGGTCGTGGACCCGCAGTCCCCTTCGAAGCGAGAGGGAGTCGGGGTCGGCGATTACGTCGTGGACGACGGAGAGCGTGCCGCCGGCTCCAGCAAAGACTCTCGCGTCCATCGTTCGAACGCGTCGAAGCGGAAGTCCCGCCCCAAGTAAGTACGAATGAGCTCCGCGGCCGGCCGACTGCCCCCGGGAGCGAGAATCTCCGTGGCGTACCTCTCGGCCGTCGCGGGGTCGGTCAAGGTTCCGCGCTCGTGGAACGGACTCAGCAGGTCGCGCGCAATGACGACCGACCAGAGGTAAGTGTAGTAGAACGCCGAGTACCCCGTCAAGTGCCCGAACGCAGCCTGCAGGTGATACTCCCTCGGGATCGGGCGCGGGTTATACCGGTCCCACGCGGCGCGGAACGCCTCGGTGGTCTCCATGCCCGCGGGGTCCCGGTCGTAGAGCTCCAGCGAAGCGGTGGCGAGTCCGACCTGCCGGAGCAATCGCGACGCCCGGCCCATCGCTTCGGCGGCCTGCAGTCGCTGAAGGGCCGCCGCCGGGATGCCGTCCCCCGTCTCGGGGTCCCGAGCAAATTGCGCTAGGGTCGCGGGGTCCCGAGCCCACTCCTCGAACAGCTGGGACGGCGCCTCGATGAAATCCCACTCCAGGTGACCGTAACTGTTGTACGACCAGCGGGGCTGGCCGGAGAGCAACGCGTGGAGCAGGTGTCCGAACTCGTGGAAGAAGGTGATGACGTCCTTCCATTCCATGAGGACGACCGCGGGGTCTACGGTGGGGTCGAGAAAGTTGCAGAGCAGGGCGGACTGAGGGAACTGGAGTCCCGCGAGGCCCTCTCGGACCGCGAAGCAGGCCGCGTGACTGAACTTGCCATCCCGCGGGATCAGGTCGAGGTAACATCGGCCGAGAGGTTTCGGGCCACGGAAGACATCGTAGGCCTCCACCGTCGGGTGCCATACCTCGGCGGTCGGGTTGCGCTGGAACGTGATCCCGAACAGCGTCCCACAGAGTCGGAGGAGACCGTCTCGGACGAGAACGTAGGGGAGGTATTTCCGGAGCACCCGGGTGTCAACGCCGAACTCCTCCGTACGGATCTTCCCGTCGTAGTATCCGCCGCCGAGAGTGGAGAGTTCGGAATCCCAGAACTCGAGCCGGGTCGCGCCGGGGAGGTCCCTTCGCTTTCGTTCGAGATACCGCTCGAGGTCACCGGCCGCCGGAGTCTGCAGGGGACCCGCCACTCGCCCGAGGAAGTTCCGGGCGTTCGCCGGGGTCTCCATCATCTTGTCCTCGAGGGCGTACGCCGCGTAGCTCGCATAGCCGAGGGACCGCGCGAACGCTCCGCGGACCGCCAGCAGCTCGTCCAGTACCGGAAGGTTCTCCGGGTAGGCCCGATTCATGAACGCCTCGAGCAGCCGCCGTCGCACCTCGGCGTCGTCACAGTACGCCATCACCGGTAGGACGTCGGGATACTTCGTGTTGAGGCGGATCTTTCCGCTCGAGTCCGACGAGTGGGCGGCGATGAAATCGGGCGGCAAGCCCTGCAGCGCACGGCGGTCGTCGAGAACGACCTCCCGGTCCAGTTTCGCGATATTCTCGCTGAACTGATTCGAGACCCGGTCGATCGAGTTGCTCATCTCGAGCAGGCGCGCCCGGGTCGGCGGGTCCCGGTCCGCACCGGCCCGCCGCATGTCCCGGAGCATCTTCGCGACGGCGAACCGGGTGGAATCATCTTCTCCCGACAGGTCGATCTTCTGGAGCGCGTGATACGCGCCCTCGTTGAGCCGGTACTCGTTGAGGAACCGGTCGGCCGCCTCCGAGATCTCCCGCCCCGTCGTTCGTGTCTCGGCGTCGGTGTGCACCGAGAAGATCAGCCCGCCGTGAGCGCTGACGTCCGAAACTCGTGTCAACAAGCGATCGAGCGGTGCGAGGAACGACGCCACCGTCGGGGCGTTGGACGAGCGGACGAGGTCGTTCAGATCCCGTTGAGCTCCCTCGATCAGCGCCGTCGCTCGCTCCCGAAGCTCCGAGCCCGTGAGACGGAACGTCAGCTCGCCGAGGGTCGGGGGCCAGGGGGTCGCGGCCGTCGGTGTTTCGGGCACGGCGCGGCCAGAATCGGGGGAGGGATAGCCTCGTCGAATCGTCGACCCTACTCTCGTCGGGCCGCGGGGCGTACCGCCGGCTCGGGAGCGAGCCGGAGACCGAGGAGGACCTCGCCGGACACGATCCACATCCGGCTTCTCAGCCCCCACGCGCCCAGACCACCCTCATCGTATCCGAGCTCTCGACGTTCGACGGTGCGGAACCCACGGGACAGAAAGAGGGCGATCGAGCTGGTATTATCCTCCTCGGCGGCGGCGTACACCACCCGTATCCCTCCCCCTCGGAAGCCGGACAACGCGTCGTCGAGCAGACGTGCACCCACTCCTTGACGCCGGGCGGCCTTCCGCACGGCCAGGTAGTACACGTACCCGACCGAGGGGGTGAGACGTTCGAGCATGGCGATGCCCGCCACCTCCCCCCCGATGACCGCCGCCCGGACGGTGGAGACCTCGCGGAGAGTCCGCTTCGCGTGCCATCGATAGATCCCGACGAACGAGTCGATCACCACGGGGACGGCCTTCTCGCGATCCGCCCCCGAGAGGTCGGTCAGTGCGATCGGAGCGGGTGCTCGCATGTTGCAACTCCGTCTCGCTCGCCTCCGCAGAGGCCGAACCTTCTCATCAACTTCGCCGGCGGTTTCGATTCAAGTACATTCGGGGGGAAGTACCGCAGTCTCCGCTCCCCGTGGTTTTTCAGTGAGTGGTTCGCATTACTCGTACCTCCCTGATATCAATCGACTCGGCACCGCGAAGCAGGTTCGACGGAATGGAGACCCCAGCGGGGAGTCCGGGCCGAGTCGACGCGGAGGAAGCCCGTGGACGTTGAGTCCATCCTGATCGCGACTTCGCTGGTCGCGCTAAGCGCACTACTTTTCGTGCTGTCCGTACGCGCGGTGGTACGATACTTCGAAACTCGTTCCCGGGCTCAATTGATGTGGGGGAGCGGACTTTCGATCGCGACCGCCGCGATGGTCGTGGAAGCGGTCGTGTACCTCGGCGTCGTCTCGAGCCCAATCCTCCAGGCCTACGTCTTCTTTTCCGCGGCGATCGTCGGAGTCCTCTCCCTCGGAGCCACAAAGATCCTCCGCAGCCCGCGCGTGGAGAAGTTCTACACGGCGTACATCGTCGTGACCTCCGCCGTCGTGGCGCTCGCGAGCGGCTGGACGCCCCTGCCGCTCAGCATGGTCACCAGTGGGATCATCACGGGGAATCCCCCTCTCCTGCTGATCCTGCTCTCATCCCTTGTGACGATTCCCGCGACCGTCGTGTTGCTGACGGCGACCTTCCTCTCCCTTCGCCGTTCCTGGCGCTGGCAGACCCTGCTCATGGCCGCGGGTGCGATCATTCTCGGAGCCGGGGGTGCGCTCTACATCGCCTCGTTCCCGATCGCCCTCTATTACGCTGAGTTCATCGGCATCCTCCTGCTCTTCCTCGGGCTCGTGAGCCTACCGCAGACCGCCCCGGCTCCGGCGCCGACCCCCGCCTCCACGTAGGCCCGGAACTCGCGCGCCCTCGCGGCGCGCCACCCCGTAGCGCTTCCGGCGCCCCGCGGCGAGTTTTAATTGGCGGGACAGGTTCCCGTGCTCCGTCAGCGGAGGCGCCGATCCAACCTGAGTCGGCGCCACGGAGGCGAGACGTTGAGCGAGCGCGGCACGTACGTCGTCATCGAAGGGATCGACGGGACGGGGAAGACCGAGCTGGCGGCCCGACTCGTTCCGCCCCTGCTCCGACGCGGGCATTCTGTGTCCAGCTTCCGGGAGCCGACGGACAAGTTCCTCCGTGCCCAGTACGCTCGACTCATCCGGTCGGATGCGTTCTCGGGCGCCCTCTGCTTGATCGTCGACCGGGCGATGCTGCGTCCCGAGATCGAACGGGCGTTGGACGTCGGGGACATCGTCCTTCAGGACCGGTCGTTCTACTCGACCCTCGCCTATCAGTCTCCCGGATTGAGCGCCGACTCCTGGCGTGAACTGGAACGGATCACGCGGGAGCTCGCGATGGAACCGGACCTGGTGCTCTACCTCGATGCGCCCGTGGACCTCGCGATGAAGCGGGTGGAGGCGAGCGGGAGCCGGGACCCGTTCGAGGACGAGCCGTATCTCCATCGCGTCAAGATGAAGTTCGAGCAGATGTTCCAGCCTCCGCGCTGGGTGCGGATCGATTCGACGGGCAGCCCCGACCACACGATCGAGCAGGCGATGAACGCCCTCCTCGCGGCCGGAATGTGAGGCTCACCCCGGGACGAGGACGTCCCGGGTCAGTTCCGAGGGCTTCGTCAGCCCGCACAGCCCGAGGGTGAGGTCGAAATCGGCGAGCAGATTTTCGATGACCTCCCGAACTCCCGCTTCGCCCCCGACGGCGAGACCCCACACGTAGGGTCGCCCTAGCAGCACGGCGCGCGCCCCGAGGGCGATCGCCTTGGCGACGTCGGCCCCGTGACGGATCCCGCTGTCAAAGAGGACGGGAACGTGTTGGCCGGCCTCGGCGAGGATGCTGGGGAGGGCGCGAAGCGCGGGCATGCTCCCGTCGACCTGGCGACCGCCGTGATTCGAAACGATGAGACCGTTCGCGCCCGCCTCCATCGCCGCGACCGCGTCCTGGGGGTGGAGTATCCCCTTGACCAAGATCGGCAGGGCCGTTCGTTCGCTCAGGAAGCGCAGGTCACTCCAGGTGAGCCCCGGGTCCCCGACCATTCGGATCGCTTGCTGTACCGCCCCGGGAAGGTCCTCCTCGGGAGGCTTCGCGAGGCGAGAGCGAAAGACCGGGTCGGTCAGGTAGTTCGCGAGCCCCAGCCCGCCGAGGAGCGGGAGGAACCCGCGGCCGAGGTCCCGGTCGCGCCAACCAATGATCGGTGTGTCCACCGTGAGCACGAGGGCCGTGTACCCGGCCTTCTCTGCCCGGTGCGCGAGGCTCAGGTCCACGTCCCGGTCGGGCCCCCAGTAGAGTTGGAACCAACGGTTTCCACCCTCCGTGGCCGTGGCGATCTCCTCGAGCGTGCGGGAGGTGAGCGTGCTGGCGATGATCGGCACCCCGGTCGCGAGAGACGCCCGGGCGACCGACAGCACGGCGTCGGGTCGGACCATCTCGAGGGCCCCGATCGGGGCAAGGAGCAACGGAGCCGGGAGGGACTTGCCGAAGAGTTCGATGCGCGTGTCGCGCTCGTGGACATCCCGAAGCATGCGCGGGAGGAGGAACCAACGGTCGAACTCGTCCCGGTTCGCTCGCAATGTTCGCTCGCCGCCCGCCGCCCCCGCCACATAGTCGAATGCCTCGGCGGAGAGCACCCGCTGGGCCGCGGCCTCGAGCTGCTCCGGGGAGACCGGGATCCGCGGCGGCTGCCCGGCGCGACCCGCCTGGTAGATCGCGGCCTGACGTTGTGGGCCGAATCCGCCGTAGTTTGCCGGCATCGCTAGGACCATGGTCTCGGGGGGGAGATAATGGATGTGGGAGGACCGAAGCGAAAATCCTGGCGAACGGTCAGGCTCCCGGGGACGGGGAGCCTTTTTGCGCTCCTCCCTTAGGATGGCTACGTCACGCCGAACGTTTGCGACCGAAGCCGGAGACCAGCGTGAGACCAACCACGATGAGACCGAACCCCGCGAGTTCCCACCACTCGAACGGTTCGCCGAGCAGGAGCGTTCCGACGGCGAGCGCAGCGACAGGGTTCACGTAGGCCACGACGTTCGCGCGGCCGGGCCCCACGCGGTGGTGAAGGGCGAAGTAGAGAGCGTACCCGATCACGGACGGCAGCAAGACCAGATACGCCAGCGCCCCCAGCACGTGGGAAGACAGGGGCAACGACGAGTGGGGCTCGACGAACGGGAGCACGACGAGCAGGAAGGCGGTGGCGATTCCAAACTGCACCGAGACCCCCCAGAGGGTCTCCCCTTCGGGACGCTTCGCCCGGAGAAATACCGACCCGAGGGCGAAGCTCGCCGCGGCCCCGATGACGGCCACGGGGCCCCAGACCGTGGTCGCGAGGACCACTCCCGCTGGAGGGAACACCAGGACGAACACGCCGACGAACCCGACCAGCAATCCAAGGAACGCCGCCCGACTCAATTTCTCGCCGGGGAGTACCGGTAAAGCGAATAGGACCGTGAGGAGGGGCGCCACCCCGATCAGGATCGATGAGAGCCCCCCGGAGGTCGACTGTTCGCCGATGTAGAGCAGCAAGCCGTAGACACCCACGATGGGCAACCCGAGCACGGCGGAAAGTCCGAGCGACCGAGCGTTCGGACGGGGAATGCCCGTCAGGGCCGCGAGCGACGCCATGGCGACGGCCGCGATCGCATACCGCGCCGCCGCGAACGCGATCGGTGTCGCCCCGGCGAGGATGCCGAACCGGATCACCGGGTACGCCGAGCCCCAGATCAACCCGACCACAACGAGCAGCAGAAGGTTGCGGCGTTCGGTGCTCGCGGGGTCCATCGTCGTACTCACGGGTCGGACGGCGCGGGCAGCGGCCCGAATCGGGTCCATTTCCCCGACCCAGACCGCTCGGAACTCCCCTGCGCCCCCGGCGCGCACCTCCCGGAGTCTATCTCCACGTTCCCGGACGGCCCGGCTCCCACTTGACGGTTTAGCCCTTCCCCGGCGTCGTGACCGACTCCGCGACGGGCCAATCAATATCCCGTCCGTCGGTGTCGCGTGCTTCGTGGAGGTCATCCCGAGTCCGCGGCTCGAGCTCCCTCCGCCGGCCCCTTACGTGCTGCCACTGATCGAGAGTCAGCGCGAATCGCCGACGGCGATGACCTTTCGTTTTTCTACGGAAGGGACGCAGTTCCGCTACCGGTCCAACCAGGCGATCCGTCTGAGCCTTCCCGGCGTGGACGACCCATGGGGAGCGGTTCGGATGTTCTCGCTCTCGTCGAGCCCCTCCGAACCCGGCCTCCTCGCGGTGACGTGCAAGATCACCGACACCCCGTTCAAGCAGGCCCTCGCCCGGATGGTCCCCGGTGCGACCGCGCACATCTATGGGCCGATCGGCAGCTTCCTGCTGGACACCTCCCGGCCCTGCCTCTTCCTGGCGGGAGGGATCGGGATCACGCCGTTTCGCGGGATGTTGCGCTACGCAGCCGATACCGGGGCACCTGGTCCTTTGACCCTGATGTATTCCGCGCGAGTACCCGAGGAACTGGTGTTCCGAAAGGAGCTCGACGCGATCGCTGCTTCCCGCTCGAACTTCCGACTCCATTACACGGTGACCCGTCCGACCGAGTCTCCGACGCCGTGGACGGGACGTGCCGGTCGGATCGACCAACCGTGGCTCCAAGAGTTCGGCCACTTGGACGAACATCCCCTGGTCTACGTGGCGGGACTCCCCGGCATGGTCGAGGAGATGCTGCAGGTACTGAACCAGCGTCTCGGGGTCCCCCTTGACGACATCGACTACGAACTGTTCCGCGGTTTCTGAGCTCCACGCGCGTTCGCTCGCGCCGGACCACCCACGGCATCCGGGGGGAATTGAACGGGGCCGCCCCGGCGCCGCGATGGAGAGCTAATAGGGAGGAACCCCCCCATTCCGACCGGGGAATGCATGGCGGTCGCAGCCTCGTCGCTGAGCAACAAGTCCCGGTTCACGAGTCGCGCCGAACGGCTCGCCGCAGGTCGAGCGCTCCGCCGTCGGGTCCCCCGCTCGAGTCACGCTACCTGGGTGGCCGCTCGCGACCGCCCCGACCCGATCCGAATCCTCGAGAAGAGCGACGCGACACGGGTTCGAAAGCTTCTCCCGATCCGCTACGGACGCATGGCGACCTCTCCGTTCGCGTTTCTCCGCGGGTCGGCGAGCGTGATGGCGTCCGACCTGTCGACCACCGCCGGGACCGGCATCCGCGTCCAGCTGTGCGGGGATGCCCATCTGTCGAACTTCGGACTCTTTGGGACCCCCGAGCGCGACACGGTGTTCGACGTCAACGATTTCGACGAGACGCTTCCGGGGCCGTGGGAGTGGGACGTGAAACGACTCGCGGTGAGCCTCGTCGAAGCCGGGCGACAGAACGGCTTCTCGCGCGGGGCGAATCGGCGCGCCGTCCTCACCGCGGTACGATGCTACCGCGAATCGATGCACGCGTTCGCGGGGATGCGATACCTTGAGGTCTGGTACAGCCACATTGACGTCTCGTCGGTCTCCGAGCCCGTCAAGCGCTACGGCCGCCAATTGTTCGACCGGGCGGTCGAACGCGCTCGTCGACAGACGAGCCTGCATGTCTTCCCGAAGGTGGTGCGTCGGGTCAAAGGAGAGTACCGGATCCGGGACGACCTGCCCCTCATCGCCCATTATCGGAACAGTTCGGATGCCGCCTCGTCTCGCACCTTCTACGAGCGATATCTTCGCACCTTGCCCGAGGAACGGCGGCGGCTGCTCGACCGGTATCATCTGGTCGACGTCGCCCAGAAGGTCGTCGGCGTGGGAAGCGTCGGAACCGTCTGTTCCGTCCTGCTCTTGATGGCAGACTCGGACGTCATCGACCCGTGGTTCCTTCAGCTCAAGGAAGCGGGGCCGTCCGCGCTCGAGCCGCATGCGGGGGCGAGCCGATACGCCAATCACGCGGAGCGAGTGGTGACCGGACAACACCTGATCCAGGAGGCGACCGACGCCTTCCTCGGTTGGAGCTCGCTCGACTCCCGCGACTTCTACGTTCGCCAGTTGAGGGACATGAAATTCTCTTCCGACATCACGGCCCTCGGTCCGAAGGCCTTCGTCGGGCAGGCGGAGTTGTGCGGGACGGCGCTCGCGCGGGCCCATGCGCGGTCTGGCGACCCGGCCCTGATCAGCGGATACCTCGGCGACCGGGACCCGTTCGACCGGGCCCTCGCGCGGTTCGCGGAGGCGTACGCGGACCAGACCGAACGCGATTACCGGGAACTGCTCAAGGCGATCCGGAAGGGGCGTCTCTCCGCGCGCGTGGACGTGTGACAGCGGTCTAACGGACGAACAGGTACCAGACCCAGATCGCCGCAAACGCGCCGCTCCAGAGGACCAGGAACGTCATCGGCAGGATCTCGGTCAGCCCCCCCGGGTCGACCCGGTCCATCCATGAGATGTGGTTCTTCGGGGAAAACCGGTCGTCGTGAGTATGGAATGGCCGCAGCAGGTCGGAAGAGATGGTCCTTCCCGAACGCAACGTGATCGGAGCCTGGAACTCCCCTTCGAGCGGCGGAAGTCCTTCTTCGATCCTCATGGCCGCCTCGCGCCAGAGGTTCTGCGCGTCGTTCGTCCGATGGAGGAGCACGGCCCACACGACCGAGATCAGGATCCCGAGGAGCGCGAGGATCGAAACGAGCGTAACGAGCAGCGACGGGTCGCCCATCAGGTCGGCGATCGCGACGAGGAGTCCCGTGATGAGCACGGTTCCGATCGCTGCATAGTAGGACGTACGGTTGACCGCCAACGCGCCCTCCTCCGCGGCCAGCCGTTCGTACTTGTCGTGAAGCCACCGTCGATCGTCCGGTCCGATCGGCGACGGCGGGCGAGGTGCGGGGGGGAGCGGGATCGTCGCGTCCACGTGGGCCGGAACCGCCCCGTGTCCTAAATCTATCGATGTTCGAACGGTGCGCGCGACGCTGCTCAGGCCGGGACCGGTTCGAGCACCGAGTCGCCGGCCCGCGTCGACTTCGAGAGGTATCGGGAGGGCTCTACGGCCCGCGGGGTGCGCGCGCGGGCGATCGCCGCCTCGTTCCAGAGCATGTACTCGGCGAACTCCTCCTCAGGGACGTCGCACACGTCTCGGAGATACGCGTCCCGGGCTTGAACTTTGGCAGGCACTCGCCCCGATTCCGCGAGACCGCCTCTCCTTGCTCGGGTCGGGGGGGACCCTTCGGAATGGAGGGCAGACCCCGGCGAGAGGGGGCCCCGCCGACCCCTGTTTTGCGTTTCCAGTGGTTCGAAAAGAATTAACCCCCGTGCCCCCACCCTCCCTCGACGATCTCCTTGCGGGGATCTCGAAACCCGTAACCGGGAACAACGGGTGAACCGGGAGTGACAACGGAAGAACTTGGGATACTGGACCTGAGCAAGGTCGGTAAGGGGGAATGGGTCCCACCGATCGGTGCGATGGGGGGACCCCCGGCCCACGAGCTGTATCGCGACCTCGTAATCCACGCCGGCCTTCGCCTCCTGCGCGATGAGACCGGGACCCCCTGGGTCGAGATCCAGGATGGGGAGCATCGTCGCGCGTTCCCCGCCCCGAGTCTCGAGTTGCGCGCCGCGCTCGACCGGTTCCGGATGCGTCGCAATCTGCGCCCCGTTCCCGAGGGAGACATCGAAGAGTTCGCACGGGTAGTCGAGGCGCGGGTCTCCGACCCGGACATCGAAGTCGCGGTCGAGATCAGCCCCACCCCCGGTCGCCTCGTCCTCGCCGGCGGCACGAGTCCGGGTGAAACCTCTCCCATACCGGCCCCTCGGGCAGGAGCGAATTGGGCCGTGGACGAGCTCGACCATCTGATGCACGAAGTCGATTCGATCCAGGGGCGAGCCCCGGAGGACCCCCCGGAGGAGGCGCCCGAAACCGGGGCCAGCTGGTACGCCCACCCGGGTCCGATCCAGAGTCGGCTTCCGCATCGTTGGCATACGGGCATGTCGAGCGCTCGCCAGACCGCCCCCGCACCGAACCCGAGGCTTCCCCGGTACATCCGGGTGCTTCGCGAGCTGGTCCAGAACGGGACCTGGATCGGAAGTCTCACGGAGATCGCCCGGCGCACCGGCGACGACACGGACGAGGTGTTCGCGGCGTTACTCCAGTTCCACACCGACTTCGTGGGGAACGACCTCGTGGTCGCGCCCGTCGAGGTCGAGGACGGGTGGAAGTGGGTCGTGGTCGACCGCGGTCGAATGCGCGACACCCCGTCGCGGGCGGAGTAAGTCGGATCCGGCGGGAGCGCCGGCCGTCGGGGCGAGCCGCCGTTCTTCCCGCCTCACACGGGGCGTGCCTCGACTTCGAACGTGGCGTGCAGTATGCCGAACTCTGTTTCCATGACGGTCCGGAGCTCGTCCACTACTGCCATCCCCTCCCGGACCGACATGTCCCGTACCTGGACGTGAGCCGTCATGCAGACGAGTGTCGGGCAGACTGCCCAGACGTGGAGGTCGTGGACCTGGGTCACGTTCGGTACCCGCAGGGCGGTCGCGATGATCGCGTCCAGCGAGAGATGTCGCGGAGTGCTCTCGGTCAGGACTTCCCATGCGTCTCGGAACAGGGGGAGCGACTCGTACACGAGGAGTGCGGCGATGACGAGCGCGGCGGCGGGGTCGACGTCGGACACCCCCGGGCGGAGCAGGAGGAGTACCGCTGCGGCCAGCAGCGCCGCCGTGATCGCGAGATCTCCCGCGAGGTGGAGAAGTACGCTCTTGAGGTTCAGATCGCGCGCCCGCGCCGGGATACGTCCCAGCCACGCGAGATTGACGGCGCGCAGGGCGAGCGTCGGCACCGCAACGATGAGGATCCAGACCGCATCGACCGGTCCGGCGAAGCTCGACCCGTGGCTGAGCGATTCGACCGCCTCGAAGCCGAACACCGCGCCCGTCCCCAGCACGAGCGCGGCGTTCAGGAGGCCTGCGAACACTTCGAAGCGGTGCGAACCGAAGGTGAACTTGTCGCTCGCCCCGTGCTCTACGGCGCTCAGGGCGCTCCAGGAGATCGCGAACGCAAGGATGTCCGGTATGTTGTGGATCGCGTCGATCGTGACGGAGAGGCTGTGCGAGTAGTACGCCCCGACCGACTCGATCACGAGGATGAGCGCAGAGAGCACGACCGCCAGGCGGAGGCCGTAGAGCACCGCCTTCTCGGCCTCACCTTCCCCGTGCACCTGTTCGGGCATCGAGCGACGCTGGGGGTTGCGGAAGGATGAAGTTAACCCGGAAGGGAACTCGAGGCGGCACCTGCCTCCGTCGCATCTGGGCGCGGGGTTCTCGGAGCGAGCGGAGCGTATCGACCGCGGTGCGGATGCTCTTGCGGACCGAAGCGCTGATTCGTGGTGTGTCGCATTCAAAGCTTTATAGCGGTCCCATTCGTTCTGCTCCCGAGAGGTTCGTCCGGCGAGGCGGGCGGCTCGGCGGCCAGGCACCCGGACGCGCGAGACGAATCGGTAGCGTGAAGAAGAAGGGGCAGAGCGCGACGGCGCGGCGCGTTCCTCGACGCGTGACCGCGTACCCGGTCCGGCTCCCTTCGTCCGAGCCGGGGGTCGGTTCGTACGCGCTGTTCCGGGTCGCCGCGCGGCTCCAAGCGACCACGTGGGGCGCTCTCTTCTCCCGGAAGTACCCCGAGTTACGGATGGACCTCCTGAATCGAATGGAACTTCACGGAGGGGAACTTCTCGTCGAGTTGCGCTTGCTCGGGCCGGGGGCGGATCGACTGGCCGAGGAGTGGCGCGAGTTGCCGCGGATCGTCGACCTGGAAAGCCATCGGGAGTCGGACCAGGCATACCTCTATCGAGTCGTCTCGACGACCCCCACGATCCACGCGATCACCCAACGACACGGGGTCCTCACTCGGTACCCGATCGTCGTACAGGATGGTTGGAGCCGGTTCGAGACGTTCGGACGGCCCGAGCAGATCCGGGGTTTCTTGGCGGACCTCCGGAAAGAGATCGGTCCTAATCGAGTCGAGTCGGTCCATCAAGGTTCGGCGTCGTTCCAAAGCCTCGGTCTGACGCCCGCCCAGGACACGGTCTTTCGGGCGGCCCTCTCGAGCGGATATTTCGGAGCGCCCCGGGGGATCTCGGTAACGACGCTCGCTCGGAACCTCGGGCGCAGCAAATCAACCGTCTCGGTCGCTCTCGCGAAGATCCAGCGACGCCTCGCCGATTCGGTGTTACAACTCGACCTCGCGACGACGTCGTTGGCCCCGTAACGCGCTGTCCCGGCGTCCCCGGCGGTACGAACCCGTTCGTCGGCGCGAACCGGTTCGGTTCAGACTGAAGCGGTCGGGGCTGCATCCCTCCTATGCCCACACCGGGCGAGACGCGCAGATGAGCACGCACCAGACGACCCCGAGCGACTCGGGACCGGCAGATTCGACGGCCCTCCCCGAGGAGCTCAACGCATTCTACCGCGCGCCGCGTCCGACGATCGTCGCCGTGCTTGCCCGAGCGGGCCCCGAACGCTTTGCCCTCACGGCCGCCCTCATCCGCGCGATGACGTGCCCCGGGGTGATCGTGGCGACCAGAGACGGAGCCGGCGCCTACCGTACGCTCCTCGCGAGCGCCGCTCCTCAACCGCCCGGGCCCTGGACCGTGCTCGAAGGGGGCAACTCGGAGGGCGGTGTCCAAGCCGTTGCGCGCGCGCTCGCCCACTCTCGCGACCTCATCGCCGAGCCCGAACTCGAGGAGGCGCTCTCCGCTCTCTGGCTGCCAGCGCACATCCTGGAAGCCTTCGGACTGCTTCCGGCCGATGGGTCCGGTCTCGTGATCCTCGATTCCTGGGATGGGTTGCTCGCCGAGTACCTTCCGGACGTCGAGCACGATTCCGAAGCGCGGCCGACCGTCCCCCAGCTGGAGAAGATCCTCGCTCGGACGCTGCGCAAGTACGCCCAGGCGCTCCTCATCGTGATCGTCGACTCCGCATCCCGTTCGGAGGTGGCGCACCTGGCCGATGGGGTGATCGAGGTCGTGACCCAAGGTCAGTTCGGAGTCCTCTCCGGTTCCTTGCTCATTACCCGGGGGAACGGGAACTCCTCGCGGCAGGACTCTCTCCGATTCCATTTGGACGGCGGAACGATCCGCTGGCACTCGAGCCGATGAGGTTACCCGAACCCTCCGCACCGTGGGTACTCCCCCCGCTCGAGCGCCCCGAGGGCTCTCTCTCTCCGTTCCCCGTCGGGCGCTCTCGGCTGCCAGCGATCCTGCCCGGCGGAGAGGGCCGCAGCAATCTAGCACAGCTTCATATGCCCGCATCGACCCCTGTCGGAGTATGGCCGTGCTGACCGAGGAGACGAAACAGTTCGTCCGATACCAGCGGCTGGGTTACATTGCGACCATATCGCCGGACGGGTCGCCGAACCTCTCGCCGAAGGGCTCCCTGACGGTCTGGGACGACACCCATCTCATGTTCGCCGACATCGAATCGCCGCACACGATCCGCAATCTCTCGGCGAATCCGAAGACCGAGATCAATGTCGTCGACCCGTTCACCCGCAAGGG
>JAKIVU010000003.1:90698-94387 GCA_022750375.1 Thermoplasmata archaeon | reverse complement strand
ACGTACAACAAGATCAACACCTTCGACTTCTTCCGCCAGCGCGTGTACAAGCTCGAGAGCGCGGGGCACGACCCGACGGATATCGTCGCGGCGTGGCAGCGATCCCTCGAATGGGGCGACAAGATCCCGATCGGCTTGTTCTACCGGACGGAGCGGCCGACGTATGAGGACCTCGAGGAGGTCTTGAGCGCCGGACCTCTCGCCCACCAGCCCGCCGGCCTGAAGGGCCACGAGAACATTCTCGACGAGTTCGTCTAAGGACGCGTCGTCCGGTCCCCCGCTCAGGCGGGGCTCTGCTCGAAGAGGTACGCGTCCTCCTCGTGCCACAGCAGGGCGAATTCGCTGGGGTCGTCGAGCAGCGGCGTCGGCGAGAACGCGGGCCAGAGGATGGTGTTGTTGCCGGTCACCACGATGTACCCTGGGTCGAGGCTCGCGAGGGCGGCGAGACCGGCCGAGTTAAGGGTGGCGTTCGTGAGCTGACTGACGACGACCCGATAGGAGCTGTTCAGCCACTCCCACCCTGGAACGAGCGGGTACAGGAGGACGAGGTCGGTGGCGTATCCCGGCAAGAAGCCCGCAGCGCTCCCCGGCGCAATGAGGACGCGCGCACCCGCGGGCAGATGCGCACCCGCGTAGCTCAACAGCGCGAAGTCGGCGGCGGTGACGTTACCGTAGTCGTGGTAGAGCTCGGTAAGTACGGGCGGGAGCGCCGTCGGGGTCAACGCGACGCCCGGAACTACGAGGAGCAGCACGAGCAGTATCGTCACCGTTCCCCGGGGGAGGGCGCGGCCGACCCGACGGAGCGACGGAGGATCGGTCCCACGAGGGGCGGGAGGAAGGGTGCCGCGCGAGTAGCCAACCACACGTTCGAGCAGTACGACCAGCACGCTGCCACCGACCAGCGTGTACAGCGTGAACAGCCAGATGGAAAGCTCGGCGGCGCTCGAGAGCTCCGCGAGTCGGACCGCCGGGCCGAACCCGGTCGACGCTGCCCAGAGGAGCCCGAGGAGCGCCAGGAGCACGGCGATCCCGGCCACGACGAACGGCCGGAACGGCTCGAAGTACCTTCCGAGCGCCGAGGCGCGGCGAGCGAGTACCAGGACCCCCATGCCCAAGGTGAGCAGGATCGCGAGCTCGACACGGAGGATCGGGAGCGGAGAGAGCGCGATGTCGCTCGGGCGAAACAGATACGGGTCGACGCTCCCGACGAACTGCCCGGTCGTGATCCCGGTCGGGATGCCGGGCGGCACGGTCCCGGACCCGGGGGCCAGATTCGAACCGCTCCCGCCCTCCACGAGTACGTACAGTGTAGGGAGGAGCGCAACGAGCGCGACGAGGGTGGTCGTCACCCATCGGGCGAGCCAGCGGGTCGCGGCCCCGGAGAACGCCGGCTGTACGAGCAGTCCCGCGAGCAGCAGGGCGGGAAGGAGCCACTCAGCGCCGACAGGGTTCAGTGCAGCGGAGTACCCGACCAGGAGCCCGAACCCGACCGCGTCCGCGAACGATGGGACCTTTCCCCGCAGCCAACCGATCGACTGGCCCGCGAGTACGAGGACCAAGGGAAACGCGAACACGAAGTCGTTGCTGCCGTAGACGAGGACCCTCGTCCACGAACCCACGAACCCGAGGAGGAGCGCGAACGCGACCCCCGCTCGGTCGCTATCGAACGCCCGTCGCCCGAAGACGAACCCTCCGAGCGGGACGAGCGCGAAGAAGAGCGGTGTCACCAAGAGGCTCGTGCGCGCCGGCGGGAGGGAGAATACGAGTTGGGCCCACCCCAACCACACGGTGGTTCCCTGAGGGTACAGGAGCGCGACCGGGGCGTACGGTTGGAACGAGAGCGGGATCGTGTGATGTTGGAGGAGGAGGGAAACGTAGAGCGTCAGCAGGCTCGAGTCGTACGTGTTGCCGGTCGCGATCGGAGACGCGACCACGAGTTCGAACGCGAACACGGCGATCGCACACAGGACGGCCACGACCGCGGAGGGCCGGAACAAATCCGCGAGCAGGCGGGTCGGCCCTGGCGCCCGAGGGCGACGGCGGTCGATGAACACCCATACTAGTAGGAGCACACCGGCGGCGACCGGAAGGCCGAAGACGACGGAGGCAACGAAGGCACCGCCCGGCACGGCGGCCACGAGGTACATGGTCGCGCCTCCAAGGTAGAAATCCATCAGCAGTCGCTCGATCGACTCGAGCGACCGCCAGGACTCCACCCATTGGGCGGCGATCCGCCGTACGAGCTCCCCGACGACCGCGGCCGCCCCGGCCCAGGCAAGGAGTCCGAGGGCCCACGCGACCCCGGACGGGCCCGGCAAGGTCACGGCCGTACCATCGGGACCCTCCCTATTAGCCGATGCCGCCCGAACGTTACGTATTTACCGTCCGGGCGCCCCGCGACGCTCGGGCGGTCGGTGGCAGGCAGTCCGTCCGAGGCGCGTGACGGCCTCTCGAGCGTGACTCGCGGAACGCTGTTTCTGCTCATCGCCACGCTGGCCTACGTCGGGCTCAACTTCGTCGTCCGGGTCATTCTCGTTCGCAACATCTCGATGGCCGACTGGAACGCGTTCTCGTTCGCTCTCACGCTGGTGGCGATCGTCGCCGCTCTGGGTACTTTGGGGCTCCCGAGCGCGGTCGCCCGGAGCCTGCCGTATGCGAGCACCGATGCCGAGCGCCGGACGATCGTTCGCGGATCCCTCCTCGTGGGCGGGGTGGCGGGAGCCGTCTGTGCCGTCGTTTTGTGGGCCCTCGGGCCATGGATCACGACGACCCTCAACTACGCGGACCTCGGACCGGCGCTCGTCGTATTCCCCATCGCGGTCACCACGACGGTCGCGGTCAGTCTGCTCGCCGCCATCTTCCAAGGATACGAGGACGTCACTCCGAACGCCCTCTACGTCCAGATCGTTACTCCGGCGCTGTTCGTGGGTCTCCTTCTCGTGCTGCTCGTGATCCCGCCCGGTGGGATCAACTACGAATCAGCGATCCTCGGGTACGTCGCGGCGAACGTCGTAAGCCTCCTCCTCACGGTCGCGTATGCCCTGCGCCGACTTCCCCGCCTCCTGCCGGCCGGTCCCGGAGCCCCCGGCGCGCTCGGGCATCTTCTGCGATTCGCCGCCCCGCTCTTCTTCGTGAGCCTTCTCGCGACCCTCGGCGGGTTCGGGGACACCGTCGTCCTGGGAGTGTTTCATCACACCGAGGTCGGCGCCTACACCAATTCCCTCACTCTCGCACGCCTGCTCCAGGTCGGAGTGGGGGCGGCGTCGTACATCTTCCTGCCCGTGGCCGCGCGGCTGTTACGACAGAAGGACACGCCGGCCATCGGCGTGACCTACGTGACGGTGACGAAATGGATGATCCTGTTCTCGCTGCCGCTCTTCCTGTTGTTCGTCTTCGTTCCGAGCCGCTCGCTCGACCTCGTCTACGGTCCGACCTACGCCGTAGTGATACTCCCCCTGCAGATCACTGTCCTCGGCGCTTTCCTCACCACCGCCCTCGGCCCCGCCGCGAGCGCCCAGGTCGCGTTCGGCCAGACGCGCCTGCTGGCGTACAACTCGGTGGTCGCCGCCGCGGTCGATATCGGCCTCTCGTTCCTCCTGGTGCCGTCGGAAGGTATCACCGGGGCGGCCATCGCCTGGGCCGCGGCCGGGGTCGTCTACAGCGCTCTCTCGCTGCTCGAACTCGGACTC
>JAKIVU010000003.1:49778-90598 GCA_022750375.1 Thermoplasmata archaeon | reverse complement strand
GCCGTCGCGAGGAGGAGGAGCAGCCCCCCTGCGATCGGAATGCGCGAGTCGAGACCGGCCCACGCTGAATACACCAGGTAGACGGCGAGCAGCGCGAGAAAGGCAAGGACGTAGGGGAATGCCACGAAACCCTCGAGCGTGTCGCGAAACCTAAAGCAACCGGGTGGGGAGTATAACCGCCGTTCCCGAGGTCCGCGCGCCGAGGACGCCCGAGATGGTCAGGTTTATACCTGCCCCGCTTCATCCTATGGTCAGGCGACATCCCGTGCGCCGGCATTCATGACATTGAACGTTCGTACTGACCGCGTCGTACCGGTCACGTTGGGGCTCGCGCTCGTGGCGATTATCGTCGCCGCGGGCCTCGCTCCCCAGACCGGGGCCGTACCGGCCCAGGGGAATTGCGGTTACGGCAACTGCGTGACCGGGACTGGGCTCCAGTGGTACGTCTTCGCGGCCATCGCGATCCTGGTGGTCGCCGCACTGGCGGTCGCGCTCGTCCTCCTGCGTCGGCGACATGGCCCACCCCCGTCCGGCTTGACTCCCTATGAGCCTCCCACGGGTCCCACTCCGGGCGCGTTGGGAGGGACTCCACCGCCGGCCGCCGCACCCGCCTACCTCGAGACCCCCGAGGACGTGGGAGCGCCCCATCCTTCCATCGCGTCGACACCCGTCCCCACCCCACCGACGGCGGCGGTCGTCGCCGGCGGCGCCGTTGCGGGGGGGGCCGCGGCCGTTACGGCACCACCGGCGGCCGGGGAGGGCGAACCCGACATCGATTCGCTCATGGCGGAGCTGGACAAGATCAGCGGCGAGATCCTGAAACGTCCGAAGAGCCCCGCGGAAAAGAAGCCCCCGACCGACGAGTAGACGCGGCTCCCGGCGACCGGCCGACCCCGCTCCTTAAGAGCCCTCACCCGGTCTTTGTCCTGATGGCGCCTGAAGCCGGACCGCCGGATGAGGAGGCCCTCCTCGAACAGCTTCGTCTCGCCGTGGCCCAGGCCGCGGGGCGGCCGCGAGAGATCGAAGTCGGGATCGCGCTCTCCATCGCCCTCGGCCGCCGTCGCCCGTCGGTCTCCTGCGGTGGATGTAAGAATCCCCTCGACTTCGAAGGGATCCCTGCGAGAACGAACGCCCGGCTCCGGGAGCCGTTCCGGCTGGTCCTCGACGGCCCGACCGGTTCGTGACCGGGCGTTGTAACGGCTGGAGCGAGAGCGCAGACCCGTGACGTTCTCCCTCATCGGGTCGATCGTCGGCTTCATCACCCTCGTTCTCGCGACGATCGGACTCCCCGGCCTGTTCGCCCTCATGGCGGTGGAGAGCTTCGGCATTCCTCCGATCCCGAGCGAGGTGGTCCTGCCGCTGGCCGGTTTCCTCGTCGTGGACGGCACGTTTCCTCTCGACTGGACGATCGTCGCCGCCATCTCCGGCAGCCTGGTCGGGGCCTTCATAGCCTACGCTGTGGGTCGGTGGTGGCGTAGTCGCCTCGCCGGGCTCGGGATCGGGCACTTGCGCATACGCGAGGCGGACCTCGACCGAATGGACGAGTGGTTCTCCCGACACGGGGAGGTGACCGTGCTGGTCGGGCGCCTCATTCCGGGTGTCCTCAGCTACATCAGCTACCCGGCCGGCACGGCCCGAATGCGGCCCTCCCGCTTCGGCCTCTACACTTTCCTCGGCTCGACCCCGTGGACTCTCGGGTTCCTCTACGCGGGCATCGTCCTCGGCAACCACTGGCAGGTCATCTCACGATACTTCCTACCCATCGACATCGCCCTCGTCGTGGTCATCGTGGCCGCCGCGGCGTATCTCGTGCTCGTCGCGACCGGCGACCTCGCCCCGGGCTGGCCGCCGCGACGTGGACCGCGACGATCCAGTGCACCCGCTCCCCCCGCCTCCGACGGCGCGACCGCCGGTCCCCCGAAGCTGTGACGTCGGGGTCTCCCCCCGAGCGTTGGAGACCTATCGCGGTCCGCGAGGCGCTGCGAACTCGGGCCGGACCACCCGGCCGGTCGGGGCGCCGACATACTCGCCGTCCTCCACGATTCGGAGCCCATCCCGGTAATGTTCCCTCGGCAGGATCGCCTCCCAGCCTTCGAACGGGGTCCATCCGCAGGCGCTGTGGAGTCGGCCCCCGTGGAGGGTCGTTCGCTTGCGGAAGTCGACGACGATCAAGTGCGCTCGGTGACCGGGCGCGATCCGGCCCATCGGTTGGCCGAACCAGCGCGCGGGGCGGTCGCAGGCCGCACGGAGCAGCGTAGGAAGGTCGAGTTCGCCGGTCCGGACCCGAGCAAGGAGGAGCGGTACCATCGTCTCCACTCCGGGAACCCCACTGGGGGCACGGTCGAAGGGGAGGGCCTTCTCGGACCTCGGGTGCGGGGCGTGATCGCTCGCAATGCAAGGTACCTCCCCACGCCGGAATGCCTCCCACAACGCGGCGCGCTCCGGCTCCGAGCGCAGCGGAGGGTTGACTTTGAACCGTGCGTCGGTGCCCGATCGGTCCGAGAGGAACAGGTGGTGTGGGGTCGTCTCGAAGGAAACACCGCGCTCCCGGAGGCGGCCGGCCTCGATCGCCGTCGTAACGTGGGCCACGTGGAGTCGAAGCGCGGGAGACGCCGCAAGCAGCGGAGGAAGCGCCGCGAGTTCGGCGGCGCTCGGACGGTGGGCGTTCCATCCCGCGGGGTCACGCGGTCGGTCGGGCGGTCCGAATCGCGTCGGGTCCTCGGCGTGAACCGAGAGAGGGAGACCGAGCTCCGAGAGCTCGGCGAGAAGGGCCGGGAGTTCGTCGATCGGCGGGGGGTCCGCGATTCCGGTGGTCGGACTCAGATACAGCTTGAAGGCGCCGGCGACGCGGGCAAGGCGCGCTCGATCACGCGGCGACCCCGGGCTCGCATACAGGAGCACGTCGATTGCGGCGCGACCGTAGACGCGTGCCGACTTCGCGCGCAGCGCGTCGACATCGGCCACCGACGGCACGGTGTTCGGCATCTCGCCGACCAATCCCACCCCCCCGAGCGCCGCCGCGACGGTCCCGCTCGCGATGCTCTCCGCATCCTGGGGGCCACCCGGGTCCCGGAAATGGACGTGGAGGTCCGTGGCCGCCGGGAGGATCACGGCGTCCCCGACGTCGTGACGGGGCGCTCCGACGCGCACCTTGCCGACCGAGAGGATCCGCCCATCTTCGCCGATCGCGATCTCGACCGGTTGGATCTTTCCGCGGGCGAAGGCGCGTCCGGCCAGGATGAACGAAGGAGCAGGAACCGCCTCCTCGGGTTCCGAGCGATGGCGGCGGACCGGAGGCGGCACCATCGACCCGTCGGACGGACGGCCCGATAAAGAAGACACCGCTCTCCGCCGGGCGAGTCTATTTCCGTCCCCACGGTTCCCTCGGCGCGTGACGAGCCCGCGCTCGCCCTCGACGTACGCCGAGAGCGGCGTCGACCGGTCGGCGGTCTCCACGGCGCTCTCGGAACTCCTCGCCGCAGTCCGATTCCGCCCTCCGCCGAGCCATGGCCGTCCCCTCGACGCGCCCGGACATTACGCCGGGATGATCCGTATCGGTCGCGAGACGATCGCGGTCACGACCGACACGGTCGGAACGAAGGTCCTGCTCGCGGAGGAACTCGGTCGCTGGGAGGAGGTGGGAGAGGACATCGTCGGCGTCAACGTGAACGACCTCGCCTCCGTTGGGGCCCGCGCTGCGGGACTGGTCGACACGATCCTCTGTGCACGACCCGACCCCACGGCGTTCCGCGCGATCGGGCGAGGGATCGACCGCGGGTTGCGCGCCGCCGGATGCGCGCTGCTCGGAGGCGAGACCGCCGTCGTCCCCTCGATCGTGCGAGGTACCGACCTCGGCGGTACTGCGTTCGGTTTCTTCCCCCGGGGTCGAGCTCCGGTGACGGGGCAGCGGATTCGCCCGCACGACCTCATCCTCGGCATCCCGTCGAACGGGTTGCACGCGAACGGGTTCACTCTCGTGCGTAAACTCCTCGGAGAGGCCGCCGTCGACCTGCGGCGACCTCGGGAGGGTGCGCGAACACCGCTCGGCACGGAGCTCCTCGCGCCGACCCGTATCTACTCGAACGCGGCGGATGCGCTCGCCGGGCGGACCGAGACCCGCGGTCTTGCCCACGTGAGCGGCGGCGGGGTGCGAAACCTCGCGCGGCTGCACCCGGGGGTCGGATTCGTCCTCGACAAGTGGCCGGCCCCGCCGCCCCTCTTCGAATTCGTGCAGCGGCTCGGCGCGATCTCGGACGAGGAGATGTACCAGACCTTCAACATGGGGATCGGGTTCGCCCTGGTGGTCGTCCGCGAGCACCTCTCCGAGACCCGCCGACGTCTGGCGAGGGCCGGAGCACCCGACGCCGTCCCGATCGGGCACGTCGAGCGGGGGACCGGGGTCACGATTCCGAACCTCGGCCTGACGTACGGCGGGTACTCCTGAACCCGGGGCGCGCGGGATCTGGCTTCCAAACGATTATCCAATTCGGGCGGGTGGCCCGCTCGTGAATTTACCTCGAGGCTACGCCGCGGCCGCAGTCGGGCTACCGCTCCTCGCCGCGCTCCTCTGGGCGAGCTACTACATCTTCGTCCTAGGGATCACGCCCGGGACGCGCCCCTCGGCCGTTTTCGTCTACCCATTCCTCTTTGGCGGCGCGCTCTACACGCTGTGGTGCATCGCCGAGGGGAACGGGCCCGCCCTCGCGCGGATGTGGCGACAGCCGGCGGCGTACGTTCGCGTCGCCTTCCTGCTCGGGATGCAGTTGTCCGTGCTCGCCTCGACCTACCTCGCCGGGCCGGTCGACACGTCGCTCCTTTCCCTGATCGGAGACGTCGTGCTCACGCCGATCATCGTCGCGCTCTGGTTCGTCAGCTACCGGGGCCGGTTCGACTCCCCCGTCCTCTGGCTCGGCATGGCGCTCTGCACCGTCGGCGGGGGCCTCGCGATCGTTGGAAACCAGGGGATCACCGCCCTGCACGGATGGGGCTACGTCGTGCTCGTCGCGATCCCTCTCACGGTCGCCCTGTTCTTCCTCGCCACGGCCAAGGAAAACGAGCGGAGCCCCCTGAGTGCGGTCCTCGCGCAGTCGATGTTCGCCGCGGGCCTCGTCGGGGTCGCGCTGAGCCCCCTGCTCCCCGGGGGCTTCTCGAACCTCGGCACGGTCACCGCCGTCCCTCTCCTGGTCCTCGCGATCACGGGGGTCACGAGCTTCTTCATCGCCCCGCTGCTCTACTTCGAGGCGATCCAACGAGTAGGCCTGATCGTTCCGCCATTGATGATGACGGGGATTCCCGTCTTCGCTGCCCTGCTGTCCTGGGGAGTGCTCGGCATCGCGATCCCCTGGATCGGGATCCTGGGCATCCCCATCGCGGTGGGTGGTGCGGTCCTCGCGCTCCGAGGCGAGACGCAGGGAAAACCTCCGGAGACGACCGCGACCGCGCCCGGACCGGGCGGTTAGGACCAATCGCTTAGATTTCGATTGGTCGTCCGCCGACGAGTGGACTTTGCCACGTCGCCGAGCGGAGTGTCGAGCGTCGCCGGCGGCCCACCACTGCTCGCGTCCCGTGACGGCTCGGGCGTTCCGAGCCGGCGCTGGTGGCTTCCCCGAAGGAGGGCGGCGGCGTCCCAGTCGAACACCTCGGTCACTCGCGCGAGGGTCTGCGCGACCCGGTCCGCGTAGTACTCCCAGTCCGGCGACTTGAGGAACGGCCGACCCTCGATCCACGGCTCGACTTCCTGCGGGCTCACCCGGGAGTTGGTCACGATCCAGGAGACGCGCATTCCCGGGATCACGTCGTATCCCTCCTTCTGGAGCTGACGAAACACCCGTAGGAACGGGAGGGCGTCCTTCGTCGCGGCGTTGTACTCCGACTCCGCGCGGACGCTGCGCGCGATCACCAGTCGCTCGACCGGCACGTGGTGTTCCCGCACGGTCTGCACCAGCTCTCGCGAGCGGCGGACCGCGCCATCGGTGTCGCCCTTCATGACGAGGTCGAAGACCTCGAGCAGTGCCTCGGACTGGAAGTCGAACGCGTCGGTCCGACGGGTCTCGTAGCCGCGGATCACCATCTCCTCGCGCGGCCATACGGTCCGCCCGACGTAGCGCTTCTTCGCCCCGTGGGAGAAGAACGCCTCGTAGACCGACTGGAACTCGAAGGTGACACCCTCGTGGGTGAACCGTCGCGCGATCGCCTCCCCGAATTCGCGCGACCCCTCGAGCGACGTAACGGGGGACCGGACGAACACGCTGTCGGTGTCTGAGTAGACGACCTCGTGTCCGTCCGCTTCGAGGTCCTTGATGATCGACGTGATCGCTTCGCGGGCGAAGGCGGTGATCGCGGAACCGATGTCCTTGTTGGTGAAGCGGTAGAAGGTGGACGCGAGCACCCCGTAGAACGAGTTCATCAGCACCTTGACCGCGTTCTGGAGACCGTCGTAGTACCCCTGCTGGTCGGGGGTGGTCGCCTCCCTGCCGAGCCGCCGGAAGCGGTCGCGGTCCGCGAGGAGGTCGCTCAGGATCCGGGGGATGATCCCTTTCCGTACCTCGGGCGCCAGGAACCTCGCCCCCGACGGAGCGACGATCGTCCCCTCCGGGGAGAGCGTCGTGAAACAGAGGTTGCGGGAGATGATGATCGAGGGGTACATTGACTTGAAGTCGAGCACGACGACCCAGCGGTAGATCCCCGGCCGGATCGCGTGGACGTACCCGCCCTCGATGGGAGTATCGCGTCCCGCGCGGTGGGTCGGCGGGACGCCCACGTGGTCCTGGTCGGCGAGCGGGATGAGGATCGCGTCGATGAAGAGCGAGGTCCGTCCGTTCAGCCCTTCCTCGAGCGGCAGGTGCGCCACGGTCGCGAGGTCCGCCGCCTTGTCGATCGAGTGCAGGCGAAGCAGAATGCGCAGCGCGAGGTCGGCGTCGTGCTCACAATACTCCATCACCCGTTCGCGGTCCCGGGCCCACTCGGCCGCGATGTTCCGCCGATCGACGTCGAGCTTCGTGTCGCCGAGGAGCGTGCGGGCGACGTACTGGAGCGTCTCCTGCTTCGGATGGAGCTCACGCCGCGCCGCCCACCACGCATCCGCCACGATCCGACCGGTGATCTTCCACAGTCGGTCCCCCCCTCCGCTCGAGCGGGGTACCGTGCGTTCGCGCCCGAGAAACAGCCCCGGAAGACCGACGGCCTTCGTTCGCTCGAGGAGCAATGGGATGTCGTAGCCTCCGATGTTGTAGCCTGTGATGACATCCGGGTCGTCCTCTTCCACGATCCGCGCGAAATCCTCGAGCATCTTGCGCTCGCTCGGGTCCCCGAAGCGGAACGTCCGTCGTTCCTTTCCGCCCCCTTCGGCGACCCCGCAGATGGTGAAGATCGTCCGTTCCCGGATCGCATTCTCGATGTCGAATGAAAGCACGCGCAGGGACGGTCGGAACGGTTCGGCGGGACGGATGTCCTGTTCGGTCGTGACGATCCGGAGTACGTTCGGCACGGTGTAGCGTGCCTTGATCTCCGGGGGCTCGTCTTCCGCCTCGAATGCGACCGTGAGCCCCAGATGTTTGTCGTAGAGGAACCGGTGGACGAACGGGATATCCGAGGAGAGCACGCTCGCCTCGTCCCCGGATCGTCGGTACTTGTCCCGATAATCCGGGACGAGCCACGGGTGGTGGAGCGTCACCTTGATCGCCGCGCGGGTTCGGCCGGCGACCCATGTCTCGGTCTCTTCCACCCCCACGATCTCGGTGTCGGCGCCGAGCTTGGCCCGATCCTCGGCCGTCGGTTCAGTGATCACGAAGTACGGGCGGAAGCCGTAGTACCGGGCGACCGTCGCGAGCCCGTCCCGGGTCCGGCCGAACAGCTCGAGGACGACTCCGTCGTCCACGGCTTGGTAGGAACCCTCGATGAAGAACAATTCCACCGTGCGCACGTTCTCGCGAGCCCGGTCCGAGTTAAACGCGTTACTCGGTGCGGCCTCGGAGCCACCGTCCGAGCGCGACGACGTCTCGGTCCCACCGTTCCGCGAGTCTCCGAGAGCGCATCGCCGCGGCGGGGTGGATCAGTGGGAACAGCGACGGTCCCTCTTGGGGATACGGCTGACCCGCAGCGGTGAGGATCGGGGGACCCTCGGGAGCCAAGGCGTGGAAGGCGTGGGAGCCGAGGGGCACCAGGACCTTCGGGCCGAGGAACGCGATCTGGCGATCGAGGTACGGACGACACGCTCGCTCCGCGGCACGGTCGAATCGGTTCTTCGGCGGGTGACACTTGAGAAGGTTCAGCACCCCGAATTCGTCCACCGTCAACCCGACTTGGCCGATCGCAACATCCAATCGTTGACCCGATCGCCCCACGAACGGGATTCCTGCGAGGTCCTCCGCGACTCCGGGAGCTTCCCCGACGAAGAGCACCGTCGGCGCGAGAGTTCCCCGGTACACCACGGCCTGCGTCCGGGTCTGGTGCAGGGAGCAGAGAACACAGGCCCGTATCTCGTTCGAGAGCACTTGCCACGCCACGATCTTCTCCGGGGGGTGTCGAACCGAGCGCGGCGTCGAAAATCGGGCGCTCACGCTCCGTCGGCCCATCGTTCCCCTCTCCCCGAGGCGGAGTCGGGCCGAACCTTAAATAGGGCCTCCCAGTGGCTCGGCCTCTTCGGCCCCCATGCCGCCCCCGTCCGGTATCAACACTGCAGGTCGCCTCGCCTCGCTCCGCCAGCGGCGACGCTGGTCGGACCGCTACTACAAACGCCGTACACTGCATCTCAAGGAGCGCTCGGACCCGCTCGAGGGAGCTCCCCAGGCCCGTGGGATTGTGCTCGAAAAGGTCGGTGTCGAGGCGAAGCAGCCGAACTCGGCCATCCGTAAGTGCATCAAGGTGCAACTGATCAAGAACGGTCGTCAGGTCACGGCGTTCGCGGTCGGGGACGGGGCCATCAATTTCATCGATGAACACGACGAGGTACTCGTCGAGGGGATCGGGGGCCGGATGGGGCGGTCGTACGGAGATATCCCCGGGGTACGTTACAAGGTCATTCAGGTCAACGGCGTGTCGCTGGACGAGCTCGTCCGCGGACGCAAGGAGAAGCCGGCACGATGAGCGGGACCCCCGAGCCGATGCTGCCCCCGGACCCGTCGGGCGAGGACACCGGCCCGATCGTTCAACGACCCCAGCCGGCGGCCCCTTCACCGTTCCCCGTTCCCCCGCTCTTCGGGAAGTACCCGTACGAGGGCCTCGAGGTGCACGACGTAGGACTCCTCCCGTACCTCTACCTTCACCCAGTGTACTCCCCGCACAGCGAAGGACGGCTCTCCGGGAAACCGTTCCTCAAAACGCGGATGCACCTGGTGGAGCGCCTCGCCAACCACCTCATGAAAGGCGGGAAGTTCACCGGCAAGAAGTCGAAGGCGCTCGCGACCGTCCGGAAGGCGTTCGACGAGCTCGCCAAGAAGGAAGGAAAGAACCCGCTCCAGCTCCTGGTCGACGCCGTGGAGAACGCGTCTCCTCGCGAAGAGGTCACTCGACTCCAATTCGGCGGCATCAGCGTCCCGCGGGCCGTGGACGCGTCACCCGTTCGCCGGCTCAACGTGGCGATCCGCAACCTCGCTCAGGGCGCGATCACGGCGTCCCGAAAATCCACGAAACCGATCCACACCTGCCTCGCGGACGAGATCAGCCTGGCCGCGAAGGGCAACCTCACGAGCTACGCCGTCGGGCGCAAGGAAGAAGTCGAGCGCGTCGCTCAGTCGGCGCGCTGAGGTTCCGGAGGAACCCGCGAACATGACCCACATTCGGGCGGAACTGGCGAAGGCCATTCCCGAGATGATGCGGAGCATCGACAAGATCCGCAACATCGGTATCGTCGCCCACATCCACCACGGCAAGACGACGCTCTCCGACAACCTGCTCGCGGCCGCGGGCATGATCTCGAACGAGCTCGCGGGAAAGCAGCTCCTCCTCAACTTCGACGAACAGGAGCAGGCACGGCTGCTGACGATCAACAACGCGGACGTCACGATCGTCCACGAGTACGAGAAGGAGAATTACCTGATCAACCTCATCGACACGCCGGGCCACGTCGATTTCGGTGGGGACGTCACGCGGGCGATGCGTGCGGTCGACGGGGCCGTGGTCGTCGTCTGCGCCGTCGAGGGCGTGATGGCGCAGACCGAGACCGTGCTGCGACAGGCGCTACGGGAGAAAGTGAAGCCGGTCCTCTTCATCAACAAGGTCGACCGCGCGATCAAGGAGCTCCAGCTCACCTCCGATGCCCTTCAGAAGCGGTTCGCGGCGATCATTTCCGAGGTCAACGAGCTCATCCGCAAGATGGCGCCCGAAGAGTTCGTCGACGACTGGTCCGTCGACCCCCGCGACGGCTCGGTGGCGTTCGGCTCGGGCTACGACAACTGGGCGATCAGCGTGCCGTACATGCAGCGCACAGGTGTCAAGTTCCCCGACATCATCGAGTATGTGAACTCCGGACGTACGAAGGAGATCGCGCAGAAGGCCAAGATCAACGACGTGATCTTCGACATGGTCATCCGTCATCTTCCGAGCCCTCACGTCGCCCAGAAGTACCGGATCCCGAACATCTGGAAGGGGGACATCGGAACTCCGATCGGCCAGGCGATGTTGAACACGGACACCGAGGGCCCGACCGCCTTCATGGTCACCGACATCACGATGGACCCGAACGCGGGGGAGATCGCCACCGGACGCGTCTTCTCCGGCCGCCTCCAAAAGGGGATGGAACTCCAGATCATCGGAACGAAACTCAAGAATCGGATCCAGCACGTGTCGCTGTTCATGGGGCCGGAGCGCCTCATGGTCGAGGAGGTCACCGCCGGCAACATCGGCGCCGTCATCGGCCTCACCGATGCGTTCGCGGGAACGACGACGTCCACGTCTCCCGAGATGGTCGCGTTCGAAGAGATCCGCCACGTGTCCGAGCCGGTCGTCACCGTCGCGATCGAACCGAAGCGAATGGCCGACCTCCCGAAGCTGATCGAGACGATGCGCAAGGTCGGCAAGGAGGACGCCAGCCTTCGGGTCGAGATCAATCAGGAGACCGGCGAGCATCTGCTCTCCGGGATGGGAGAGCTCCACCTCGAGATCACCCAGTTCCGGATCATCAACGATTACAAGGTCGAGATCGAGGCGTCGAAGCCGATCGTGGTCTACCGCGAGCTCGTGAAGCACGCGGGCGGTCCGTTCGAAGGGAAGTCTCCCAACAAGCACAACAAGTTCTACTTCGAAGTCGAGGCGTTGCCCGCCGCCGTGGTCCAGGCGGTCAAGGACGGCGAGATCCCGCAGGGGAAGTCGTTCAAGGACACCAAGACCCTCATTGCGAAGCTCGTCGCCCTCGGGATCAGCCGTGATGAAGCCCGCGGGATCACGGCCGTCGAGGGCACGAACATCCTCTTCGATGTGACGAAGGGGATCCAGAACCTCAACGAAACGATGGACCTCGTCGTGGATGCCTTCAAGGAGGCCGTCAACCGGGGGCCGCTCGCCAACGAGAAGGTCTACGGGCTGAAGGTCCGCCTCGTGGATGCGAAGCTCCACGAGGACTCGATCCACCGCGGGCCCGCCCAAACCATCCCTGCGGCCCGCTCCGGGATCTACGGGGCGATGGTCCTCGGGGACCGCATGCTCCTCGAGCCGTTCCAGAAGGTCACCGTCAACGTTCCGCAGGAGGTGCTCGCCGGAGCGACCCGCGAACTGCAGCGTCGCCGCGGGGAGATCCAGGACATGACGAGCGTCGGGGACCTGCAGACCGTGATCGCGAAGGTTCCCGTCGCGGAACTGTTCGGTTTCGCCTCCGACATCCGGAGCGCGACCGCGGGGAAGGTGCTCTGGTCGACCGAGTCGATGGGCTTCGAACCGGTCCCGGGCGAGTTGCAGCCCAAGGTCGTCGCCGAGATCCGCCAACGGCGCGGACTCAAGCCCGAACCGTACGACGCCGCCTACTACGCGGGATAGACCCGAACGCGCTCGACCCCGTCCAATCGACGAGAGCTGTATCGGAACCAGATAACCTACTACGGTTCATAGTAGGTTTACCGCGCCAAACCGGTTACAGGCTGTAGCACGTTGATCCATCGAAGCTACTACGTGACGTAGTAGCTATTTCGATCGCGGTCCCTTTCGCTCCTCGTGGGAGGAGCCATCCAGCGTACGCTGACCCTTGTGGCGTGGCCCCTCCGCCGACCGGGAACGGATCGGCCAGGCTCCCTCGAGGTCGAGCAGCCATCGCTTGCGCCAGAGCCCGAGACCGAAGCCCGTGATCGACCCCTCGGTACCGATGACCCGGTGGCACGGGATCACGATCGGGATCGGGTTACGCGCCATGGCCCCTCCGACCGCCCTCGCCGAGGCGGGATGGCCCGACCGGCGGCCGAGCTCGGAGTAGCTGATCGTCTTTCCCGCGGGGACGGCGCGTAGGATCTTCCAGATCGCCCGGTCGAACTCCGACGCCGTGTCGGGGTTGACGTCCAGGTCGAATGCCGTCCGGTCTCCCCGGAAATACTCCTGCAGTTGGCGGGGAGGGCTCTCGGACGGGAACGGGGGCTTGCGGCGTACGGCGCCGAGCGGAGTACCCGTTTGCTTCCGTCCGTGTTCCAACAGGTCGACGACGCAGACGGTCGACCCCTGATAGGCGATGCGGAACGTACCGATCTGCGTCGGCACGTCCGCGAACTCGAGCGCGGCCGGCATGTAGGTTCGTAGGTCGTTCGACCTTATGTCCGTTGCACTCCCGGACCGGGGGAGGGGATGAAACACTACGGCGGGAGGGGTCCCTCGAGACCGCTGTTCGTGATGCGGAACTCCGCGGAGCCCTCGGGAAGGGAACGATGTTTCAACAGCACCGCCCGCCGACGCGGCCCGGGCAGCCGGTCGAATCGGAGGATCGTTTTCGCCACGTGGTTGAGGAACGAGCCGCCGAGCGGTTCGAGCGTTCCCGACTGCAAGCTGCGCCAGACCTGGTTCGTGATGATCACGGGCACGTGCGCGTCGAGCGCGGTCACGACGAGGTCCGCGAGCGCGAGGCTCAGCGCCTGACGTGCGTCGTCCTCGTCCGACCCCGAGAGCGAGAGCCGATAGTAGAACGTCGCCGAGTCGATCACGATCAGTCCGACGGGTCGCTTCCCTTCCCGCGTCAGGGCGCACGCGGTCGCGACGGCGCGGCCTTGCTCCTCGAGGCTCTTCGGGGTGGAGAGAAGGAATCGTTTGAGGATCTTCTCGAGTCCGTCCCCCGCGATCGCACGCAGTCGGTCCACGCTGACCCCCTCGGTGTCGACATAGAAGACCCACCGACCCTCGCGGGCGACCCGCGTCCCGACCTCGAGGCAGAACAGCGTCTTTCCGCTCCCGCCCTCGCCGTATACCTCGGTGACCGACTCCGTCTCCAGGCCGCCCCCCAGGAGGCGGTCCACCGAGGCGATCCCGGTCGCGAGCCGCTCTTCCGTCACCTTTCCGCCGAGAGAGTCGGGGGCCCTTAATCTCTCGGAGCGGGGGCGTCACCGCGCGAGGGAGTACGGCGTGCCCAGCGCCGGTGAACGCACCGGGGTGCCGGCCGCCTCGAACGCCTCGGGATGCTCGGTGTGGATCGGGTAGACGAACGTCGGGGAGACCTCACGGACGATCTCGAGGAGCTCCGGGCCCGATGCGTGGCCGCTCGCGTGCATCTGGTGGAAGGCGAGACCGAAATGGTCGAGCCAGTTGTGGAGCACCCGGTCGTCCACGTCGTCCTCGCTGAACGGTTCGCTCATCGAATGGATGAACGGGCTCCCTCGCGGCGGCCGCAGGTCGATCAGCTCGGGGAAGTGCATCAGGTCGAGGGCGAGCAGGTAGCGGTCCCCCCGGGAGCGGAGGACGTCGGCCCCGATCGCCTCCGACAGGTACGGCGCCTCCCAGCGGAAGTTCCGCCGCTTCTTCCGCGCGTAGACCGAGAGTCCGGGGGACCGACCGACGACCGGTACCGACCCCGACGGGAACATCGGAGCGACTTCCGCGAGGAGGTGAGCCGTCCGCGCCGAGACGACCAGCTCCCGCTCGGCAGCGCGGGCCGCGTCGTAGAGCGTGCGCAGCCGGTCGACGTCCCGAGGGTACGTGCACGCGAGGGCGAGCGACGGCCCCTCGCCGAGCACCCGGTCGACCCCGTCCCGCACGCCGGTCTCCGTGAGGTTGCGTCGCGGGTCGGGACCCGCGCGGGTCCCCTCGATCAGCAACGCCGCGGGAGATTCGGCGGCGGCCGCCGCGAGGAACGCGTGCGTGTCGGCGGCCCGAGGACCGTGCTGGCGAAAGTCCCCCGTGTAGACGATCGTCCCCTCCGACGTCCGTATCAGGAACCCGTAGGCGAACGGGACCGAATGGTCGACGGGATAGGGGACGACCTCGAGTCCGCCCACCCGGACCGGGGCGCGGTCGGCGAAGATGCGCCAGTCGTGTTCACCATACTTCATCGAGGGAGTCGACGTTTCGATCGCGTCGAGGAGGCGTCGCGTCCCGGCCCCGACATACACCGGGATCTCGGGGTCGACCAGCTTGAGGTAGCCGGCGTGGTCGGCGTGGGCGTGGCTCACGAAGATCCCGTGCACCTCGGGGGGCCGGTAGGGAAGGTCGGAATCCATGAGCGCCTCACGGGAATAGAGTCCGTCCACGCGCGGGAGCAGTTCGAACTCGAGCAGGTCCTGCACCGGGCTCGCGGACCGCGGCTGAAGGTAGTCGACGTAGAACTGCTCCTTCCGCGGAGAGAACGACGGGCCGAAGTCGAAGAGGATCCGGTCCGGACCGTCCTCGATCAAGATCTTGTTGCCCCCGATCTCGCGGACGCCGCCGAGGAACGTCACGGTGGGCCCGGTCACGGGCTCCCCCACCGTCGCCCCGGGCTTAAGGGATATTGAGGGCGACCGAGATAGGGGACGCGGGTGTATCGGCTCGGGGGAGACGGATGAGCATCACCTACGCCGGGATCCGAGTGACCGACCTCGACCGCTCGCTGCGGTTCTACCTCGAGGGGCTGGGCCTCCGGGAACGGGGGCGAGGCCAGATGAGCCACGGCGGCACGTTCGTGGGTCTCGAGGACCCGGAATCGCACTTCCAGCTGGAGCTCAACGTCTACCCTCGCGACTCGCCCTACGGGACCCCGTATGCGGTCGGAGAGGGGCTGGACCACCTGGGCCTCGATGTCGTCGATGCCCGGGCATTGATCGAGCGGCTGCGGCGCATGGGCGCGCGGGTCGTCGTCGAGCCGTGGCTCGAGGCGGGCAAGTACTGGATCGGGTTCGTGGAAGACCCGGACGGGATCTGGATCGAGATCCAGAGTCCGGTGGCACCGGCGACCGGGACCGTCAGCGCGCCTTCAGGACCTTCTTGACGTTCGGGTGTTCCTTGGTGAAGATCTTCCCACCGCAGTTGTCGCACCGAACGCCGAAAAGGTTCGCGTCCGAGGGGAGGGCTTCCCCGCACCGGATACAGCGGAACATGGATAGGATACTACCGGAGCGGGCGGTTTAAGCGTTGCCCGGCACCGGTTCCTTCGTCGCCCGCGTGATCGCCGGTGGTGCCTGGAAGACGTAGGCGTTGGAGGCAAACCGGGTCCCGCAACGCCGGCATTCGAAGATCCCGCTCGCGACTCGGTGCATCGTCATCGTCGAGCAACGAGGGCACGCCGCCGGCTTTGCCATGTTCCGGTCGATCTCGAGGACCCGCCGGCGGATCCGGATCCCGTAACGGGGACCCATCCATGCCGCGGAGCCGACCTTCTTCGTCCGCTTGCTCATGCGACACCCCCCTTCGCGATCAGGCGCATACGGTCCCCGTGGACGAACGCCCGTTCGACCATCGCCTTGATGTCGTCGGGGGAGAAGGCGCCGACCAGTCCCTTCTGCATCGCGACGATCCGTCCGGTCTCGTCGGTCGCGATGGTGAGGCGGCCCTGGGCCGCCCGTTCCTCATCGAACGTGGGGTCGACCATGATCGTCTCGCCGAGACGGACGAACGTGCACTCGACCGGGTAGTGCAGGACCTCGAGCGGGTAATCCTCCGCCGCGATACCGAACCTCTTCGCGGGGACGGTCGCGTGCGTGAGCGCGCCGAGGGCGGCGAGGAGCGCCGCGTCGATCAGGTTACCGCCGTGGTCGAGGACGTGGATATCGACGTAGCAGACCCAGGTCTTCTCTCCGGGAGTGACGCAGAGTCGGGTCAGGTCGATCGTCTCCGCGGCCCGGATCGCCCGGTCGACGACCCGCGAGACCTCGATCGCGCCCGGCTGAGGCGGACCCGGTTCGAAGACGGGGCTAGACAGCGGGATCAGCTCGGCGTTGGTCGTCAGGACTCCCGCGTTCGGAGTGTCGGGGAACGGCTTGCCCGGTTCGAGCTTGACGCCCGAGAGGACCGCGGTGTCGCCGATCCGTACGAGGGCGGAGCCGTCCGCGCTCGTGACGAAACCGTGTTCGACCGTGATCTTCCGGTACTCGTCGGTCCCCCGTCCGTCGAGGCGCTTTCCCTTGCCCGCCAGGTCGAGGATGTGGGTCGTGAGGATCTCGGAGGTGACCTCTTCGCTCATGCCGAACCCTCCGGGCCGGGAGTGACCGCGTACCGGTCGCGCAGGGCCTGCTTCATGACCTCGTAGATCCCGCGGCATCCCGCGACGCCCATGTCGAGCGCCTTCGCGAGCTCCTCGCGGGTCATGTGACCCTCCATCTGCAGGAGGACGAGTCGGCCCGATTGGGGTACGAGTGCCATCGGGAGGTCCGCCTCGCCGAAGTTGTCCTCTTCCTTCTTCAGGTCGAGGATGATCGCGCCGCCCGCCTTCCCGACCGCCACCGCGGGCAGCAGGTCCGCCATCGGGATGCCGGCGTCCGCGAGCGCCACCGAGGCCGCGACGAGGCCCGCGCACCGGGTCCCCGCGTTCGCCTGGAGGACCTCGATGTAGACGTCGATGCTCGTCCGGGGGAACTCCTCGGCGAACACGACCGACTCGAACGCTTCGGCGATCACCTTGGAGATCTCCTGCGACCGTCGGTCGAGGCCGGGACGCTTCCGTTCGTCGACGGAGAACGCGGCCATGTTGTACTTGCATTGGATGACGGCTTTCGTGTTCTGCTGAAGGTGCCGGGGGTGTACCTCGCGCGGCCCGTAGACCGCCGCCATCACCTTGTTCTCGCCCCACTCGACGTACGCCGAGCCGTCCGCATGCTTCAACGCGCCGGCCTTGATCTTGATCGGCCGGAGCTCGTCCACACGTCGTCCATCGATCCGGAGCCCTTCGGGGCTCAGAAGGACGGGTACGTCCTTCGCTCCTACGCTTCCCATGTTGTTCACTCCTCGAATTTCAGTTGTTCTGGTCGCCGGGTTCGTCGCCACCCTCCGAGGGGGGCGTCGATGCAAAGTGACTCTCGGAGGCGTCGCGATGGGCGGTCTCGCTCGGGGGCACCTGGACCCCCTCGTCGTCCGAGCGGCTCGTCGACCGGAGGTAGCTGTCCACCCGTTCGGTGAGACCGCTGCGTAGTCCGTCCTCCGAGATCATCCGGAGCGCCTCGCGGACCCGGTGGATCGCCTCGGGGTCTCCGTCGACCCAGATCCGACCGTTCTGGCCGACGGCGACCTGGGCGCCGGTGCGTTGGGTGATCGTCTGGATCATCGATCCGCCGCGTCCCACGACCCGGGGGATGCGGGCGGGGGAGATCCGAAAGATCGAGCCCCCTTCGAGCTTGCCGAGGCCGTCGCCGAGCATCGTCACCCCGATACGACCGGTCGCGTCGAGGTTCTCCACGCGGACCACGACCGACTCTTTGACCCGGAGGAACTTCTCGGTCTCCCCGATCTCGACCTGCCAGGGGGTACCGGTCATGTGAAGGGGCGCCCACCTCGGGGCGCCGATATCCAGGAGCCAGAAGGTGCCCTGCGCGTCGGTCACCGTGCCGATGACGACGTCGTTCGGCTTGGGGATGTAGCGACCCGACAGCGGGATCACTTGAACGAACGGAGGTTGCGGCGAGACGAGTCCGAGGACGCTCGCGTAGAGCTTGCCACCGACCCGGTACGTGCCCGGGCCCGGTTTCAGCCCTTGGCTGGCGATCTCCTCTCCCGGAAGAACTAGTACCCGATCCCCGGAGGGATGCGAGGACGAGCCCGCGTGGCCCCGCCGACGGGGGCCGGGACGATGACTACTACCCATTTTTCGTGCTGCACCGGGGCGCGCGACGGGCGGACGCTATTTAACCAAAGCGGTCTCGGCGGCGCCTTTTGTGCGTGCGTTGAGCTTCTCGTAGAGTTCGGTCTGAACTCCGGCGGGGATCTCGAGCACTCCGCTCCACGAACCGTCCCCCAGCCACTGTTCGTCCATGAGTCGGCCCAATCCCTTGAGGTCGCCGATCACGCGGGGGTAATGCTGGGCCGGGAGTTTGACACGGACCTTCACGACGTCGAGCCGGATCGGGAGCAGCGGCCGGAGCTTGGCGATGACCTCCTGGACCTGCGCGTCGACCGGTCGGAACGGGTCGATGTGGACTTTCGCCTCCGTCATCGCCGCCTCGATGCGCGCCGGCGGATGCGGAGCGCCGGTTTGGGGATTCATGGCGTTGCGCGCGATGGTCGCGACGATCTGTTTCAATTTCATCGACTGCAGCTGATGGCGCTGCTCGGTCGTGACCTGGACCTCGCCCTTCAGCACGATCTGTTTCGCGATCGCGGCGAGGTTGCGCGTGTGGAACGTTTTCTCGAGGTGCTCCTCCGAGATCTTGTCGCCCCGCTTCGCGTCCTTGAACACTTGGTCGAGCGCGAGCTTGTCCGAGAGGTCGACGTCCTTCCCGTCCTTTAGGTCCTGAACCGCGGTCGGGTCGACCAGCACCTCGAAACGCGACCCGGCGGTCTCCCAACGGGCGATGACCGCATCCTCGACTTTCACCATGGAAGCGAGATCCCTCGCGCGGCTCCGACCTACGCCTTCGCGGACTTTCCGCTCGGCACCGAGGCGGGAAGCCGTGCCACGTACTTCTGGATGTCGTCCATGCCCCAGCGGGTCATCCCTTCACCGACCTGAACGGTGCAGACCTCGACCTGGGCCAGGCTTCCGCCTTCGTCCAGACCGGCGCGCAGTCCCTCGAGCGCGAGAAGGATCGCCGCGTCGCGGTCCATGCCCGGACGGTACTTCTGCTCAAAGATGTCCATCACCGGGCCCTTGTTGCCGCCCGTGCTGGCGGCCCGGAAGCTGGTGAGGGAACCGGACGGCTCGGTCTCGAACAAGTGGATGCCACTGTCATCGTACCCGCCGACGAGCAGGGCGGTCCCGAACGGACGCACACCGCCGAACTGGGTGTACTGTTGCTTGTAATCGCAGATGCGCCGAACGAGGAGCTCAACGGTCATCGCCTCCGAGTAGGTCACTCGGTTGATCTGCGCGGAGAGTCGAGCGTAGTCGACCAGGACCCGCGCGTCCGCGACGAGGCCGGCCGAGACACAGGCCATGTTCTCGTCGATCTGGTGGATCTTCTCCAGGCTCGCGGCTTCCGCGAGCTTCGGGTTCGGGATCCGGCGGTCGGCGATCAGCACGACCCCGTTGGCGTAGACGACTCCCGCCGTTGTCGCACCGCGTCGGACCGCCTCCCGGGCGTACTCGACCTGGAACAGGCGTCCGTCCGGCGAGAAGACCGTGATTGCCCGGTCGTAGGCCATCTGGCCGGGTTGCATCTCCATGAGGCTTCCTCGGCGCGGGCACTCGAGTCCCCCTTATAACGGGACCGAGGGCAGTAACTCTCTCGTCAGTGGATTACGCGTCGTGCGTGCGTCCCCGGGGCTGCGCGGGCCCGCCGACGACAACCGTAAGACGGCGCTCCGCTCCTCACGGGCATGACGTCCTCCCCCGAGACTCCCCGTCGCACCGGGGGCTGGCGACTCTCGGATTCGACGTCGACGTATCTGCGGAGCGCGGCCGAACAACCGATCGAATGGCACCCGTGGGGACCGGAACCGTTCGAGCTCGCCAAACGGACGGGCCGGCCGATCCTGCTGGACATCGGGGCGTCGTGGTGCCACTGGTGCCACGTGATGGACGAGGGAACCTATTCGGACGGTGAGGTCGCGCGACTGCTCGGCCAGCACTTCATTGCCGTGAAGGTCGACCGCGACGAGAACCCGGAGGTCGACCGACGCTATCAACGGCAGGTGAGCGCGCTCACCGGCGAGGGAGGATGGCCGCTCACCGGTTTCCTGACCCCGGACGGCGAGGTGTTCCTCGGTGGGACCTACTTTCCGCCGTCGGACGGTATGGGCCGACCCGGATTCCGCCGAGTCCTGAAGGAGGTCGCGCGGCTCTGGGCCGACGAACCCGAGCGGATCCGACAGAACTCGCAGGCGATCCGGGAGGCGCTCGAGCGCGGCCGCGAACGCCGCACCGCGTCCGCCTCTCCCCTCGCGGAGTTCATCGGGGGGGTGCGCTCGGCCGTCTTCGCCGCGTACGACCCGGTGAACGGAGGTTTCGGGATGGCACCGAAATTCCCGCACCCCACGGCCGTTTCACTCCTCCTGTGGGACTCCTTCGCGAACGACACCGCCCAGAGCGCGGACCGCGCCCGCGAGACGCTCGCGCGCATGGCGGACGGCGGAGTCTACGACCAGGTCGGAGGTGGATTTCACCGGTACTCCGTCGATGAAGGCTGGCACATCCCGCATTTCGAGAAGATGGGTGTCGACAACGCCGCGCTCCTCGCGACCTACGTGGAGGGGGCGCAGCGGTTCGGGGACCCGCGGTTCGAGGAGACGGTGCAGGGGATCCTCGGATGGGTCCGCGAGGTGCTCGAGGATCCCGCCGGTGGTTTTGGCTCCTCGCAGGACGCCGACAATGCCCCCGGCGACGACGGGAACTTCTTCACGTGGACTCGAGGCGAGCTCAAGGAAGTGCTCTCGGGCGACGACCTCCGGTTCGCGACGCGGTTCTTCGGAGTGGGCAGTGACGGGCGAATGCATCACGACCCGGAACGGAACGTGCTCTTCCGCCTCGTCCCGCCGGCGGAGGCCGCCGCCGGCCTCCATCTCCCCGGGGGTCCCACCGGCGCCCTCGCTCGAGTGGTCGCGCGATTGCGCGCCGCGCGAGGTCAGCGTCCGAATCCGACGGTGGACCGGGCGCTCTACGCCGACATCAACGGGCGATTCATCGGGGCGTTCGCACGCGCGGGCGCGTTCACCCTCGACGCCCTCGTGATCGCCGAGGCTCGCCGCGCCGCCGACCGGTTCCTGCGGGAGGCGTATCGGCCGGGCGAAGGAATGGCGCATCGCCTCGACCCGGCCGGACCGAAGGGATTCGGCCTCCTCGAAGATCAGGTCGCCTTCGCGTACGGATTGGTCGAGCTCGCGGGCGCGACGGCCGACCCGAAGTACGTGACCCCCGCGGTCGAGCTCCTTGAGCTGGTCGACCGGGAGTTCCGCGGGGAGGATGGGGTGCTTCGGGACATCGCGCCCCGCTTGTACGACGGGACTCCGCTCGGCGCGCTCTCCGAACCGAGCTACCCGCTCGAGGACAGTCCGCATCTCTCGGCGAACGCGTCGACGGTGATGACGTTCCTCCGGCTTTCGGCGTTGATCAAGGACGACCGGTGGCGCGCGAAAGCGAACGCGCTCCTCCCCCCGCTCGCCGCCCGGATCGGGTCGGCCGGACTTTTCGCCTCCGGGTCGGCGCTCGCCGCGGGGCTCTCGCTCAGCGGCCCGGCGACCGTGGTCGTCGAGGGGACCGGGCCGCGAGCGGAGGAGCTGTTCCGAGCGGCGCGTCGAGCGTGGCACCCGAACGTCTGGGTATTCCGTGGTACACCGCCGCCTCCGTTCTCCCTTCCCGAGGAACTGGCCCTCGCCACCGCGGGAGGCGAAACGCGTGCGCTCGTCTGCTTCGGAACTTCCTGCGCGCCGCCGGTCACCGCCCCCGAGGCGGTCGCGCCGCTGCTCGCGTCCGCAGGACGGGCTTTGCGTCCGTAGGGATCAGACCGAGGTCGGTACCGTCCAGCAGATAGGCGCGCGCCGGTCCGCGAGAGAGGAACCGTCCGAAGAGGAACGACCGACCGCGGGCGGGTCGTTGGCGGTTCAGCGCCTCGATCCCGGCCAGCGGGTTGAACGGCGGGAGGATCACGATCTCTCGGGCACGGAGGGCGACATGCCGAGTCCTTCGCCGGCTGGGGGAGGGGATCGAATCGACCTCCACGCGGACCCAGCATGGGCGCTTTCCTCGCGGGTCGTCCGTCGTGGGGGCGAGGCGAAACCCGGGATGTAGATGGCCGGCGACGAGCTGGGACGCTTTCAGCACCCGGTTCGACGGCCAGCAGTGACCATGGAACACGCCGACCCCGTCGCGGAGGACGCCGCTCGAGGGATGCACCCCGACCTCTCGGGGCAGGTACCGAGTGAGACCCACATCGTGGTTTCCGAGCACGACCTCCACGGCGAAACCCTCGGAGAGAAGGCGGGAGAAGAAGGCGAAGACGATCGGTCGCAGCGGCGGCGGCGTCCCCACGATCGGGTGCTTGACGTCGCCCGCGATGAGCAGCGTTTCCGCGTGGTGCGCGTGCAAGAGGCCTACGAGCCGGTCGACCATCAGGTCGGCGGACCCCTCGGGTGGTCCCCCCGGTCGGTCGCGACTACCCCCCAAACCGAGGTGAAGGTCCGCGACCAACAACGTCGGGCGCTGTCCGGTGGCAGAACCCTGAACGAGTAACGCCGGCTGGTCGGGGATCGGGGTGAGAGACGGTGTCACAACCCCCCGAGCCCCGCACGCGCCAAGACGCTTCGCGTCGAACAGGGGACGGAACGAGAACCCGAGTCCGTCAGAAAGTAACTGCGGCCTTCATATAGAAGCGATAGCTCGATAGAGGGGGAGACGATGACGCAGCGATCCCGGGAACATTGGATCGAACACGTTCAGCAGATGCTGGAACGGGCCGGGTTCTATGTCGCCGACACGCACGGAGTTCGCCCGTCGAGTTTCGACCTCGCTGCCCGGCGTGATTCGACCCTGCTCCTCGTCAAGGTGCTGAAGAACATCGACGCGCTGGACGCGGACGAGGCCGCGCGTCTTCTCGAACTCGGCCGCCTGTTCCCGGCGCTCTCCCTGGTGATCGGCCAGACCTCGGGAGCCTCGGAGCTCGACCCCGGGGTCGTCTACACGCGGTACGGCGTCCCGATCATCAGCGAAGAAACGCTCGGGGAGTACCTGGACAAGGCCCTTCCGCCGTTCCTCTACGCGAGTCCGGGCGGCACCTTTGCTCGCGTCGACGGAGAACGCCTGCGCCTCCTCCGCCAGGCGCGGGGTTTGTCACTGGGCACGCTCGCGGGCGTGGCGGGGGTCTCCCGTCGTGCGATCCAACTTTACGAAGAAGGCGCGGGCGCGGAGCTCGGCGTGATCGACCGGATCGAGACGTTCCTCGGCGAGCCGATCGTCCGACCGATCGAGCTGTTCGAACGCCGTCCGCCTCACGCCGCCGGGGCTCCCAAGTCGGGCTCTGGCACGCCGCGGACGGAGTCACCGAAGGGGGGCCCCGCCCCTCCGCGCCCCCGCAGCGGAGACGCGCTCCGAGACGGCGTCCTCGACCAGCTGGACGGGATGGGGCTCGAGGTCGTCGTGACGGTCCGGGCACCGTTCGACGCGTTCACCCGGACGCCGGAGATCCTGCTCGCGTCGATGGGGAGTCTTCGGGCGGCGCTCCATCGCGCGGAGATCCTGCACGGACTCGCCCGGGTATCCGAGGGTCACGCGATGTTCATCGTCCGGGAGAACGTCCATCGTCCGTCGATCTCGGGACTTCCGATCCTCAACGTCACCGAACTGAAGCGCCACCGAGACGGGGACGACCTGATCGAGGAGATCTCCGAACGGGAAGGACCGTGAAATCCGAGCGGGTCCGCTCGGTGAGTGACGTGCTGCTGCTCGCCCCAGTCCGGGGCCTCGCCGCCGAAGTGGCACCGGTGATCGCGCAGCTAGGATCGTACCGCCCCGAAGTGGTCGGAGTGGGGCTCTCGGCGGACGAGATGCAGGCGCTCAACCAGTACTTCGTGGTCTCCGAGGGAGATCCGGTCGTTCCGCTGACGTCGATCGAGACCAGTGAGGTCCGAGGACTCTCGCGCTTTGGAGAGGTGCGCGTCCCGAATCCCGTCTTCATCGAGATCCTTCGATGGGCCGGGGAACGCGCCCTCCCGGTCGAAGCGCTCGACCCGAGCGACGACCGCACTGCGACCCTGTTCACCGAGCATATCGGGTACGTCGAGCTCGTCCGACGCACCGTCAAAGAACGCGCCGTCTCCCGGCGGCCTCCGACACCGTCGACACCGGACGAGTACGCCCTCGAATGGGACCGGGAAGTGGCGGGGGGACGGGGCTCTCGGGGGTTCGCGGGGGCACGGGACCGCCACCTCGTCCGGGGGGCGCAGCGAATCGGCGCGGGGCGGTCGCGCATCGCCGTCGTGGTGGACCGGGAACGATTCGACCTGGTGCGCGAGCTGCTCTCCGGCAATGTGCCGGACGTGATCGGGGACGACTGAAGTTTCGTTTCGCGAGCCGGCGGAATGGCCAGAAGGCCACGGGGCGGGTCCGGGACGCTTACTCGTCGTCCCGTTTCAGGATCCACTCGAGCGTGGCGCGAGCGGTCCGGCGGAACTCATCGAGGTGCCCTTCATTGACCAGCATTCCGTCGGCGAGAGCGAAGGCGTTCCCGATGCCCCACTTGAGCTCCCGTCGGTCCCGGTCGTAGAAGTCCTGAAGGTCGACGTCGTCGCTGCGGGCTCGGGCCGTGAGCCGGTCATGTCGAGTGTCCGGGGACGCGAATATCCCGAGGACGAAGAGGTCCCCGAAATTGTGGCGAAACACCGAGACCTCCGTATCGGAGCGGCACCCGTCGACGAGCATGCGCGTCTCGGTCAGCTTCGGGAGGGCGCGTTGGGCCCAGACCCCCGGTCCGTGCTTGTCTCGCTCCTCGGAGGCGATGCGTCCGACGTTCGCGTTGTTGAGCTGCAGTCCTCGTCGGCGCGTCTCGTCGCGCACGAGGTCCCCCATCTTGAGGGTCGCGAGCCCCATCGACTGGGCGACCGCGATCAGCTCGTCCTTGCCCGAGCCGGGCATTCCGACCGTGACGATGAGTTTCATGGCGTCCGGGAACCGTCGTCCGCCGCGCGGGGCGCGGCATTCGCCTTCAGATTCGAGGCGACGTCGGTCTCGGTGATCATCTGAAGCCGGTCGGCGCGTTGTCGATAGGCGGCCGCCTCCTGTTCCTCGAGGCGGGCCGACTCGAGGTACCGGTCGACCTTCACCTTGAGCTCGGCGGTCTTCTGGTTCTTCATCGCGGCACGGTGCTCGAGCGTCCGGGCCTTCTGTTGCTTGTCGACGACCTTCTGTTGGAGCTTGCGGACCCGGTAGTGGAGGCTCGTGATGTCCGAACCAACCTGGGCGCCCCCGGCCTGGTTCGTACCGGCCTCGATGTCCCGTTCGTGCTGCTTCATCTGCTGCTCGATCTCGGGGATCTCTGCGAGGACCCGCTGGCCCTTCTCTCGGAGGATCGTCGCCTGATGGCGCAGCTTCTCGATCTTGGTGTTGATCCGGGACGCCCGTTGGTTCATCCGCCCCGCGGTGCGGTCGTGCTTGGCGGCGAGCTCCCTCAGTTTCGTAATGTCGGCATAGCCCTGACCGAGCCACCGCGACTGGCGGTGCATGAACGGGGTCGTGACACCGCTGCTGGGGGGTGGACCACCGCCGGCTGCCATCGAACCCGGTCTAGGTATCGTGAGCTATATCCGTTATTGCTCGGGTCGAAGCCCCGGCGGCGCTACGCCCGAGCGGGGCGAGGCGGCTCGAGCGTGGCACGAACGCGAGTGACCAAGTCCACGACCCGGACCCGTTCCTGAGCTTTCGAGTCCCGCTGCCGGAGGGTGACCGTGTCGTGGTCCGGCCCTTCTTCGAGCGTGCGACCGTCGACCGTGAGACAGTACGGCGTACCGGCTTCGTCCATCCGGGCGTACCGTTTGCCGATCGTTCCCGCCTCGTCGTACTGCGTTCGCACCCCGGCGGCGGCGAGCTCGTCGGCGACGCGCATGGCGTACGTCGCGTGCAGCTTCGGCATGAGCGGGAACACTCCGACCGGCACCGGCGCCAGGTACGGCGGGAGCCGCCAGAGGGTCCGCTCCCCGTCCTTGCCGAGATGGACGTCGGCGAGGCCCCAAACGTTCCGGTCGACGCCGAAGGTGAGTTCGAGGACATGGGGCAGGAGCTTCGTTTTGTCCTGCGGGGTCACGGAGAGGTCCTTCCCCGACCCTTCGCTGTGACGAGTCAGGTCGTAGTTCCCGCGATAGTGGACCGCGCCGAGTTCCTTGAAGCCTCCGAGGCTCTCGAGATGAACCTCGACGTCGAACTGGATCCGGTTGTAGAACGCCCGTTCGGTGTCGGACTTCTCGAACAGGCGGATCCGGTTCGCGGGATAGCCGAGCACGTCGCGGAAGAAGCGGTACGTGTGCACGAGATGGTAGACGTAGAACTCGGGCAACTGCCCGGTGCTTACGAGATCCCCCGCCGACACCCATTCGGGAGACTCCTCCCCCGCCGCACGGCGCGGCACGCGGAGGACCGGCAGCTTTTCGTCGCGGACCCGGTCGAACGGCACCGTAAAGTCGGACGGGTCGAAGAAGATCTGGAGTTCCGCCTGGGTGAAGGCGCGCATGCGGAACAGCACCTGCCGGGGAGCGATCTCGTTCCGGTAGGCCTTGCCGATCACGGCGATCCCGAGCGGAAGGGCCCGTCGTCCGACGTCCCACATTCGGGAGAAAGAGAGGTAGCTTCCCTGGGCAGTCTCGGGGCGGAGGTACGCGCGCTCGTTTCCGGTGACGCCGAACTCCATCCCGAACATCATGTTGAACGATCGGGGTACGCTGAGTGCCATCGACCCGCAGTTCGGGCAACGGAGCTGTCGCGCCGTGATGATCTCCGCGATCTGGGCGGGCGAGAGCCCGTCGACGCCTTCGGGCCGCACCTTCTCGAGTACGGTATCGGCCCGGAACGCGGTATGGCACTGGTCACAGGTGATCTCGGGGTCGGTGAAGTGCTCGAGATGCCCGGAGGCACGAACGACGGCTTCCGGGAGGATCTCGGCGGGTTCGATCAAGTGGTAATCCTGGGAGAGCCCGACGAACCACGCGGCCCACGTCTCTTCGAGCCGACGCTTCAGCGCCGCCCCGAGCGGACCGTAATCGTAGAGACCCTGCGCCCCGCCGTAGATCTCGGCCGACGGCCAGACCACCCCACGGCGGCGAAGGAGCGCGAACAGCTCGTCGCTTTTCATCGGTGAACCCGGACGGGGCTCCGGGGCGCGACCCGGAGGATAAGATGTTCGGTGGTGCGCGTCACCACCTGATAGGCCGGGTCGTCCGGCGGAAGCCGAACCACGAGCGGAGGGACCGTCATCCCCGCGGCCACGCGGGCGGCCCGGGGATCTCCCAACCACCGCCACGGCTCGACGAGGACGGCACGTGCAAGGAATTCTGCGGACGCGGGACGCTGCCGAAGCCGAGTCGCCACATAGGCGAATTCGAGCTCGCGCCAGATCGAGGGCGCGTGGAACATCGCGTTGTCCGTACCCAACAGGACGGGGATACCGAGCCGCTCCATGGAGCGCAGGTCCGGTTGCCGTCCGAAGAGCGCATTCGAACGAGGGCACACCGCGACCGCAACCTTCGCGTCGCGGACGGTCTCGAGGTCGTCCCGGGTCGCCTTCGCGAGGTGGATCAGGAGATCCGGGTGCGGATGGAGGTACGAGTCGGGCGGCTCGCGCCGAGCTTCGCTCGCGTGGAGCCCGTATCTCTTTCCCCGTGCCCGGCAAGCGCGCGCGACCAGAGTACGGGTCTCAATGTTCTCTTCGAGCGCGCTCGAGAGGCCGACCCCGTCGGCGGCCGAGAGCAACGCGTCGAGTTCTCTCCGAACGACCGGACGTTGGAGGGGTCGACCCATCACGACGGCACGGACCGTGCTCCCCCGCGCGGCCTCCTGAAAGAGCCGCACTCCGTCGAGCCCCTCTTCCCGAAAGTCGATCACCGCCGCCACGCCGTCGTGCGACATGCGCTCGAACGCCCCGCGGAGTGCCCTTCGCTTCGCGCCCGGGCTCGCGGCCGCAAGGAGTCGAAACTTGTAGCCGTCCGGTGGACGCACCAGACTCGAGACGGGGCCGGGCGGTGGCTCCCGAACCGAGATCGCGTCCCCGAGGTGGGTGTGGCTGTTCACGGGCGAGGGGATCACGATGCCCCGGATCCTTCGCTCTCGGCCCCGAGTGGAATCAGTGCCGAGCTTCCCGACCTCGATGACGCGGCCGTCGCGGAAGCGTACGTAGCCCGCCCGAGGGCCGTCGATGTCTAGGATCGCTCCCTCGACAATCATGGCGGACGCGGCTGGAGGGGCCGGACCGCTTAAGCCCGTCCCGCGTACCTCCCGAAGCGCTATGGGGTGCAACTCCTCATCCCGGAGTCCGTGCCGATGACGGAGGGCCTCTCGGACCGACCGAGGAATCTGCTCGTTTCCGGCCACGTGAACGTCGACCGTTTCCTGCGATTGCCCGCCTTCCCGGCCGATGACCGCACGGTTCCCGTGGAATCTCATCGGATAGCGCTCGGAGGTACCGCGGCGAACATCGCACTCTCCGCTACACGGTACGGGGTCGCGACGGGGCTCGTCGCGCGCGTGGGAGAGGATTTTCCGGTCGCATTTTGGGAGCGACTGCGCGACGCTCACATCGACCTGAGAGGAGTGGATCGGGTCCCGGGCGCCGTGACGCCGACCGCCTACATCTTCGAGGACCGAAGGGCTCGCCAGCGGACCCTCATGGAGCAAGGGCCGATGGGAACTCCGCCGATACGGTCAAAGCCGCGACCGTGGCTCTCGGAGTATTCCTGGCTTCATCTGACCACAGGCGCCCCCGACTTCCAACTGCAACTGCTCGCGGAGGGGCGCTCCCGGGGGGTGCGCGTCGCGGCCGACCCCGCTCAAGAGGTCCACTACCGATGGGACCGGGCCCGATTGAAGAAACTCATCTCCGGCTCGGAGATCCTCTTCGGAAACCGTTCCGAGATCGACCGGACCGCCCGACTCCTGGGAGTTCGGGGGACCGAGGGGCTTCTCAGAACGGTCCCATTGGTCGTTCGAACCGAGGGTGAGGGAGGGGCGACCGCGTACTCCCGTACCGGTTCGGTCCACGTTCCGTCCGTGCGCCCTCACCGCGTGCGTTCGGTGGTCGGAGCCGGCGACGCGTACCGGGGCGGTTTCTACGCCGGATGGTTTGAAGGGGAGGAGCTCCGGGGCTGCCTCCGGGCAGGAGCGCGGGCCGCCGCCCGCTGGATGGAGGGGGCCCACTAGGGCTGGAGGCTCACCATGGAGATGCACGCGTTCGGTCGACTGTTGGAAGTCGAGACCGCTCGCCGTCGACTTCTTGCCGCCGCGCGGCCCGTGACGCGGACCGAACGGGTCCGCGTGGACGCGGGGTTCGGACGGGTCGCTGCGGTTACTTACCGAGCACCCCGACCCGTGCCCGGCTTCCCTCGCGCGACCTGGGATGGATATGCGATTCGCTCCGCCGATACACGACACGCGAGCCGGCGACGGCCCGTCGAGCTGAAGATCCTCGGGGAGGTCTTCGCGGAACAGGCATTCCCCGGGCAGCTCCGTCCCGGTGAGACCGTGGCGATCGCGACCGGCGGGGCGCTTCCCGCGGGGGCGGATGCGGTGGTCATCTTCGAAGAGGTCGACCGCCAAGGAAAGCGGATCCGCGTCTTCCGTCCGATTCCGGCGCGCGACAAGTTCTCCCGTCCGGGTCACGACTTTCCGCGAGGCAAGGTGCTCGTGCGCGGTGGTGAGGAGCTTACTGCGACCGCCCTCGGCACCCTCGCGGCGTGCGGGATCCCGTGGGTACGGGTGTTTGCCCGCCCCGTGGTCACCATCATCCCCAACGGGAACGAGTTGCTCGCGCCGGGGGCTCGAGAGGTCCCCGGGCGAATCTACGAGAGCAACAATGCCGCCCTGTCCGCCGTGATCACTGCCGCGGGCGCGGTCCCCCGTGCCCTCGCCCCGATACCGGACGATGCGGCCCGGATCGAATCGGCGATCCGGCGAGCCCTGCGAACCTCCGACCTCGTCCTCGCCACCGGTGGAAGCTCGGTCGGAGAACGCGACCACCTGCCCCGGATCCTTCCGAAGGTCGGTACCCTGCTGTTCCACGGGATCGCGGTCCGCGCGGGAAAGCCGACCTTGGCGGCGGTCGTCGACGGGAAGCTCGTGGTCGGGATGCCGGGGCACCCGACATCCTGCCTCGTGAACATGTACTGGCTCGTGCTCCCGGTGCTTCGGAAGCTCGGTCATCGCATGGGGCCGGGATGGACCGAGGGTACGGCGGTCCTCGGGAGTGACGCGGTCGCGCCGACGCCCGGACTGTCGACCGTGGTCCCCCTCGAGTTCCGGGACGGACTCGCGTACACGACGTACCGGGGTTCGTCAGTGATCACGAGCCTGTCCGGCGCCACGGCGTACGCGATGCTTCCTCCGGGACGGAGAAGGGTGCGCGCCGGCAGTACCCTCCGAGTGTATCGACTCGACCCGCCCCTGGGCCGGGTGAACTGACCGACAACCCGCCCCGAGGAACGGTTAAGGTCGCACGACCGCTCGCGGGTCGTGGCCCGTCGGGACCTTCGGATCGCGCTGCTGTCCATCGAAGGGACGAACTGTGACGAGGAGCTCCGCGTCGCGCTCGCGACCCTCGGAGCCCGCCCTGAGATCGTCTCCTTGAAGCAACTCGAAGGACGGGAGGTCGGGCCGGAGGAGCGCCGTCGGCTCGCGGACTACGACGCACTGTTCATTCCGGGCGGATTCTCCGCCGGAGACTACGTGCGCGCCGGGGCGATCTTCGCCGCACGGATCCGCGCGTCGATCGGACCGGAGCTCGAAGAGTTCGTTCGGTCCGGACATCTGGTCGGCGGTGTCTGCAACGGATTCCAGGTCGTCGTAGAGTTGGGTCTTCTCCCCGGTCGCTCTGGCGGCCGGCTCGGGACGCCCGAGGCGGTCCTCCTCACGAACGACTCCGGTCATTTCGAATGCCGGCCGACGTTCGTCTCGTGGGAAGGAGGAGCGTTCCCGGCGCTCCGCGATCTGCCGAAGGGAACCCGATTCCTCTTCCCGTCGGCCCACGCGGAGGGGAAGCTCGTGCTCTCTGGCGACCCGGTCGCCCACCTGAGAAGTCTCGAGCGCGCCGGACAGGTGATGTTCCGATGGGTCACTCCCGACGGAGCGCCGGCCGTCTACCCGTGGAATCCGAACGGATCCCCGGGAAACGTCGCCGGTCTGACGAATCCCGAAGGCAACGTCTTCGGGCTCATGCCGCACCCCGAACGATCGTTCTTCCGGGCGCAGGCGCCGGATTGGTCGCGTCACGGAGGACCGAACGGGTTCGGCGACGGGCACCGATTCTTGGACGCCGTGTTGGCGCACGCGGAGCGCGTGCGTTAGTCCCGCGTCGCAGGTTGGAGGCGGTCGAACCGCCACACCTCGAGGCGTTCCCCCTCGAGGGAGCGTGTGGCAACGCTCGTGCATCGACCGGCGTCTTTCTCCCAACCGCTCCGGATCGACGCGAGGTGCGTCGCCGATTGGAGCGAGGAGACGAGGACAAATGCGCTCCCGTGGGTCGTGAGATGGTCGGCGACGGAGGCGACCAACCGGGCCGTGACGACGCACCCGTCCGGGCCCCCGTCCAATGCGAGATTCTGCCAGCGGTCCGGATCCCGCTGGGCCGTAACGGTCGGCAAGTACGGCGGGTTCGAGAGGACCCGGTCGAATCGTCCGAGACCGCGGGCCAGGTCCGTCCGCACGAGGTCGACCGCGAGCCGACGCTCGCGCGCGCGCTCTCCCAATCGTCGAAGTGCGTGCGGGTTCCGGTCCGTGGCGACCACCCGAGCTCCCCGGCTCGCCGCTTCGAGGGAGGCGAGCCCCGTCCCGCATCCGATCTCGAGGAGAGAACTCCCGCGAGCAACGCGAGCGAACGGGAGGAGCAACAACGAGTCTTCGCGCACGGGATAGACGACGTCGGGCGAGGCCGCCGGCGAGGTTCCGGGGCGTTTCGTATCGGGAGAGTGTGACACGGCGGAGATACCCTCTTATTGCCGGCCGCCCTAGATGCGGTTACTAACGGTGTTCTCGGCTATGCCTCGACGTCTCTCTCCACCGGTCAAGATTGGCATCACCGGGCTCCCGGGCTCCGGAAAGACGCAGACCCTGCTCCGCATAATCGAGTTGCTGGAAGAGGAAGGCGTCACGGTCGGCGGTATGGTGACCGAGCCGATCATCGAAAAGCAGCGGCGGGCTGGTTTCCGTATCACGAACTGGCTGACGAAGGAGCACGAGGTGTTCGCGCACGAATCGTTGAAGTCGCGGATCCGTTCGGGGCGCTACGGAGTCAACCTCGCGGCCCTCGAGGGGGTCGGGACACGGGCCTTGGCGGAGGCGCGCGAGTCGGCCGATGTCATCGTGATCGACGAGGTCGGAAAGATGGAGGTCGAGAGCGAACTGTTCACCAAGGCGGTGGTGGAAACCCTCGACGCCAAGAAATCGATCGTCATGACGCTCCACAAGAAGTCCCGGAATCCGCTCCTCCAGGACATACGTCGGAGGGACGAACTACGACTGCTCGAAGTGACGCCGATCAACAAGAACCTCCTCGCGTTCAAGATCGTCCACCTCATCACGGGACGGTCGCACTAGCGCTCACCCGCGAAGGCGGGACCGAGCTCTGGCTGCCCCCGGCCTCCCCCGGACCGGGACCCCGCCCCAAGTCGCCCGTGTTCTACAACCCCGCGATGGCCGGCGACCGGGACCTCGCGGTCGCGCTCGCCCGGGCGAGGTTCGGGGCCGATACTCGCCGCTCCTCCGGCTGGGAGGTGGCCGCGGCGACGGGAGTGCGTGGTCTCCGTCTCCTCCACGAGAGCGCGGCGTTCAAGAGTTTCTTCCTGACGGAGGCGAACGACGAAGCCGCCCAGGTCCTGGCCCGGAACGCGGCTCGGTTTCCAGGGGCGACGACGGAGCAACGTGACGGGCGAGTGCCACCGACCACCGGGCCGTTCGACTACGTCGACGTCGACCCGTACGGGACTCCCGCCCCGTTCGTCGCGGGAGCCATCGGCGCCGTACGGCCGGGCGGGGTTCTGGCCGTCACCGCGACCGACATGATGGTTCTCGCAGGAGTACAGCGGGGCGCCTGCGAACGTCGCTACGCGGCCCGACCGATCCGGGGCCGGCTCAGTCCGGAAGGCGGATTGCGCATTCTGTTGGCCTACCTCGCTCGGGAGGCCCGCTTGCAAGGTCGCTCCGTTCGTCCGTTGCTCTCCTACACCCGCGACCATCACGTTCGGGCGTTCGTTGAAGTGAACATCGCCGTCGCGGCGGCCGACCCCGTCGACGTCATCGAGCCCGAGACCTGGGGCGGCCCATCGGTCGGAGACCAGGGCCCCTACGGACCGCTCTGGCTCGGCCCCCTGTTCAACGGGGACCTCGTGGGCGAACTCTCGCTCCCGCCCTCCGCGGCTCGAGTGAAAGAGACCGAAACATTCCTCGTGCGTCTGCGGGAGGAGTCGGACGCGGACGTCCCATTCTACTACGAGTCGAACCGGCTAGCGGGGGAGCTGCGTCTCCGGGTTCCGCCGAGCCTTCCGTCTCTGCTCGGCGCGTTGCGAGGAAAGGGATACCGGGCGGCACGAACCCACGCTCGTCCGGAAGGATTCCGCACCGACGCCCCGCGTCCCGTCGTCGAGACGGTCGCGCGCTCGTTCGAGCCGTCCTAGTCCCAAAACGCCCGGGTCTTCGCGTAGCTCCGCTCCGCGCGAAGGATCTCGGTGAAGAACGAGCTGTCGTCCCGATACAGTCGCATCAGGAGCCGGCGGGCGGTCTCGGGCCCGACCCCGCGCGCGGCGAGCGCCAAGAGTGCCCGCTCGCCGTAATGCGCCAAGAGCTCCGCGGAGGTGTAGCCCGCGCGCACCAATGCCTCGACGTCCGGGGTCGGAGACCGGACGCGGCGTTTCCCTCGTACCGGACTCTTCCGCGTCGGCCGCCACTTCTCTCGGGCGTACTTCGAGAGGCGGTCGACCTCCTCCGTCCGGCGAGGGGAGAGCACCGCGGAGAGGGAGCCGTGGCAAAGCAGACACCGGCTCCCTCCTTCGGTTCGATATCGGGCCGGTGTGGTGGTCCGGACGAAGCCGCAGCGCAGGCACACGAGGACGAGCGACTCTTTCTCGAGACGTTCCCGCACCGCCTTCAGCAGGGTGGGCGGCGGAGTGTCGGATACGCTGCGCCACGTGAGACGCTCGAGCGGTCCGTCGGACAACGCGGCGGGCGCGGTCGCCACGACCTCAATCGACCCGGAGCGCACGCTCTCGAGTATCGCTTCGGCGTGCGGGATGTCGAAGCGGTCGTGCAGCGTCTTGTCGAGCACTTCCTCGCCGAGCGGCGATGTTCTCGCGGCGTCCAAGAGGGGTTCGAGGGTCCTCAGGTCGCGGGGGTCCGCGGAGGAGGGGATCACACCGAGCTTCCGAGCGACGGAGAGGAAGACCCAACGGAAGTCCAGTCCCGAGGGAACGAGCCGCTCGACCAAGGGTCGGAGGGAGGCCGGCTCGACCGAGAACGCGTCCACGAGGGTCGGAGGGTCGACCGCGATCGGGAGCTCGAGTACGAACCACGTCGGTTCGACGGCCACCACCTCGGTACGCGCGCCGAGACGATCCGTGAGAAGTCCGGCCGTGGCCAGGGCCAGGGTCTCGTTGGTCCGCGTGCCGAAACACGCCCCGTAGACGACGGTCCGTCCTCGGGTGGTGATCGTTACTCGACGGTCGGTCGGGAGCGCCTGCGCGTCCAGGGCCGCCGTACGACGTAGCTCGAGCCGTTCCCGGTCCGCCGCCGATATCGGGTAATCGCCGAAGTTCCCATCCTTTCGCAGACGGCCGATCTCCTGGGCCACGTCGAATGGGACCGGGAGGTCCTCTCCCGCCCAGCGCGGTTCCTGGCCGATCTCTTTCACCGTCTCCACGAGGAGCTCGCCGTCGCGATACTCGACGACCTTCCAGGTGCGACCGTGGAGAAGAAAGATCTCGTCCGGCTGGGCGAGGATCTGCGTGAGAACGAATCGTTCGTCGAGCGTTCCGATCGTGCGACGCGTCGCGATGTCGCGCAGTCGATACGTCCGCTCGTCCGGGATCAGCGAGAGGGACGAGTAGAATCGGTGCAACGTTCCCCGCCCCGAGGTCAATTGCCCGCCCTCCGACCTCGCGAGCCCGAGGCCGACGAGGTAGCCGATCAACTCGTCCCAGTCAGAGGCGGTCAGGTCCGCGACGGCGGCGGCATGCCCCAGCGTGGCGACCATCCGGTCCCGGTCGACGGTGCCCTCCGCGCGGAGCGTCGCGACGATCTGTTGGGCGGCGGCGAGCCGATTTCGGGTACGCCAGGCCGCCGGCTCCACCTTCCCTTCGTCGGCCCGTCGCGCCAGGACCGCCGCCTCCTCGAGGTCGTCGTCATCGAGAGAGAGCACGACCCCATGGATCGTCCGGTCGCTCCGGTGTCCAGAACGACCCACCCGCTGCAGCAATCGGCCGACCTGGTGGGGAGAACCGAACTGCACCACGTGGTCGACCACGCCGATGTCGATCCCCAGCTCGAGCGACGACGTCGCGACCAGGGCACGGAGCTCCCCTTCCCGGAAGGCTCGCTCGGACTCTTCCCGGACCTCCCGGGAGAGGGAACCGTGATGCACCGCGACCGCGAGGTCGGGAGCGAGTCGATTCAACCGGGCGGCGAGCCCTTCCGCGGTCGGGCGTGTGTTGACGAAAACGAGCGTGGTCCGATGCGTGCGGATCTCTTCCTCCACCGCCCGAACCCCCTCGAGGAGCGTCGCGTCCGCTTTCAGCTCCTGGACGAGGTCCGCGGGCAACGGGGGCCGGTCTCCGAGCGTGCGGCGCGCGGTGAGGACCAGGTCCCGCGGCTCGCGGGCCGTTCGCACTTCAATCCTTCGCGGAAACGGAGAAAGAAATCGCGCCACGACGTCCGGATTCCCGACGGTCGCGGAGAGACCGATGCGCCGCACTTTGCGGCCCGTCCAGGCATCGAGACGTTCGAGCGTGAGGCTCAGCTGCGCCCCTCGGTCCGAGCCGACCAGCTCGTGGATCTCGTCGACGACGACCGTGCGGACGTTCCTCAGGCCCTCGCGCAGCCGCTTCCCGACCAGGAGGATCTGAAGCGTTTCGGGCGTGGTGAGGAGCAGGTCAGGGGGCGACCGGGACTGGGCGAGCCGTGCGGAGGTGGTCGTATCACCGTGGCGAACGGCGGCGGTGAGTCCGACGTCCTTGACGAGCGATACGAGCCGGTGCTCGAGGTCCCGGTTCAGCGCCCGCAGCGGCGTGACGTAGAGGATAGAGATTGGAGGGGAGGGGTCGGCGAGTCGGCGCGTGAGAAGAGGAAGAAGGGCCGCTTCCGTCTTCCCGGTTCCGGTGGGCGAGAGCAACAGCGCATCCGAGTCGGTGGCGAACACCGGGAGTGCGAGGCGCTGGATCTCGGTGTAGACGCGGATCCCCCGGCGGCCGACGGCCTCGGAGAGGCGGGGGTCGATCCCCTCGAGCGGCGGAGCAGCGTCGGCGACCATGGAAGCTTCGCGCGACCGCGACGGAACGGAAAGGCGTGTCGGCCCGTCCTAGGGGTGTGCTTCGGGCTCCAGGTCGAGCATTCGAAGCCCCCAACTCTCCACCAGTGGCCGACCGAACGTACGTCCCGGGAAGGTGGTCAAGACCAACTCTTGCAGGACTGCCACGGTGGCCCGGAGCAAGTGCCCGCCGACCAGATGGTGATCCGGTCCCGCGACCGCGCCGTGGAGGTGGATGGACGGGGCCCCTTCGAGCCGTGCGATGGTCCCGTGCAGCGCCACAACCTCGTGCGGAACGGTCAGCTCGTGCGGCTGGTACTGCTTCCCATCCCAGTATCCGAAGGACGCCTTCCGGAACATTCCGATGCCGAAGAGGACGGCCGCCGCGGTCACTTTCTCCCGCTCGGCGAACGCGGTCAAGGTCTCGAACAGATCCTGTCCATCGTCGAGGCGGAGCACCCACTCGGTCCCTTCGTGAATCGCCTGCATCGTCGAGGGAAGGCCCGGGCAGTTCTTGTGAGTTTGTGTCCGACCTCCCCAATCCGTTCGGGGGTGATCGGAATCACTTCCGTAGCCTGATCGTCGGTGGGTCCTGCCCCTGACCCCGAGATAGCTGCCCAAACTGTTTTGCCTTCGGGCCGTATGCCGCACCTCTTCCATGGTGAATCTCGTCGCATCGATCTCTCGCGTTCGCTCGGAGCAGGAGATCATCCTTCGCATCGCGGACCGTGGGACCGCCCTGGTCGCGCTTTCCGGAGGCGTCGACTCCTCCGTCGTGGCCACGCTCGCCTTTGAGGCGCTGGGCCCCCGGAGCGTTGCGCTCACCCTGGCGGGACCCGCGGTCGCCCGTTCGGAGGTCGAGCGTGCGTGCCGAGTCGCCCGCACGATTGGTATCGAGCACGCCGTGGTCGACGTCAACCCCCTCGCGCGGGCAGAGTACCGGGCGAACACTCCCAACCGTTGCTACTTTTGTCGGTCGGTGGAGACCGAGGTTCTCCGACGGGAGGGCCGTGCCCGAGGGATCGAGCAATATCTCGACGGGGTCCAAGTCGACGATCTCTCCGAAGATCGTCCCGGCCTTCGCGCGATGGACGAGGCAGGGTTCGACCATCCGCTCGTCTGGGCAGGTTGGTCGAAGACGATGGTACGCGCCTCGGCCCGTGCACGGGATCTTCCCAATTGGGACCAACCCTCCGACGCATGCCTCTCGTCCCGCGTCGCCCACGGTGACCCGGTCTCGGCCGAATTGCTCCAGCGGATCGAGCTCGGCGAAGCGTGGATCGCCGGGCGGGGCTTCCGAAGGGTCCGGGTGCGGACGAGGGGCCGAGGCGCCCGCATCGAGGTCGACCCCGACGACGTCCCCCGCCTGAGCGCAGAACCTCTGGCCACGGAAGTGCGCCGTGCGCTCGGCAACCTCGGGTTCGCGCCGGTCGAGATCGACCCGGTCGGTTACGGTCAGTCCCGCACGGGGAGACACCGACCCGCATGACGCGAAATGGCCCGACCGCGCTGCCGGCGGCCGCCCTGCCCGGTCGGTTTCAGCTCGAGACGGACCTCGTCCCCCAAGGCGACCAACCGAAGGCGATCGAGGAGATCGTTCGCCGGGTCGAAAAGGGCGAGAAGTACGTGACGTTGCTCGGGGTCACCGGGAGCGGTAAGACCTTCACCATGGCCCACACGGTCGCCCGGTTGCAGCGACCGACCCTGGTCGTGAGCCCGAACAAGACGCTCGCCGCCCAACTGGTGAGCGAGTTCCGGGCGTTGTTCCCTCACAACGCCGTCGAGTACTTCGTCAGCTACTACGACTACTATCAGCCCGAAGCCTACGTCCCGCAGATCGACCTCTACATCGAGAAGGACGCCACGATCAACGAGGAGATCGACCGGCTCCGGCACCGTGCGACCCAGGCGCTGCTGACTCGGCGCGACGTCCTCATCGTCGCGTCGGTCAGTTGCATCTACGGACTCGGTTCCCCCGAAGATTATCGGGCCTCCGTGGTCGATCTCGCATTGGGCCAAACGATCGGTCGCCAGTCCCTCTTGGAGCATCTCGTCCGGATGAAGTACAAACGAAACGACGTGGAGCTCAAGCGGGGCCGCTTCCGCGTTCGAGGCGGGACGATCGACGTGATGGGGGCCGGGGAGACCGTGCACCGACTCCTGCTCGATGGAAGTCGGATCAGTGCCATCGCCGAGCTCGACCCGATCACCCTCGACGAGGTACGCGAGCTCGACCAACTCTCGATCTTCCCGGCCACTCACTTCCTCACCGTGGACGAACGCCTGCAGGGGGTGCTCGCCGAGATCGAAAAGGAAAAGGAGGTGCGCGTCCGCGAGTTGCGCCAATCCGAGAAGATCGTCGAGGCCCAGCGACTGGGAGGCCGGGTCGAGTACGACCTCGAGATGATCCGCGAGACCGGGTTCTGCTCCGGGATCGAGAATTACGCGCGCTACTTCTCCGGGCGGAAGCCCGGAGAACCGCCGTACACGCTGATGGACTTCTTTCCCGACGACATGCTCGTGTTCCTCGACGAATCGCACGTGACCGTGCCCCAGCTCCAGGGGATGTACAAGGGGGACCGGAGCCGTAAGGACAATCTCGTGGAGTTCGGCTGGCGTCTCCCGTCCTGTCGGGACAACCGCCCGCTGAAGTTTCCCGAGTTCCTCGAGCATGTGCCGGAACTCGTCTTCGTCTCGGCCACGCCGGGTCCGTTCGAACGGAAGGCATCGAAGGGAGTGGTCGAACAGATCATCCGACCCACCGGGCTGGTCGACCCTCCGATCGAGGTTCGACCCCTCAAAGGGCATATCGCGGACCTGATCACGGAGCTTCGCGCCTGCGTCGCCCGGGGGGATCGCGCCCTCGTCACGACCCTGACCAAAGCGACCTCCGAGGAGCTCGCGAACTACCTCGCCAACCAGGGGTTCAAGGTCCGCTACCTCCACTCGGAAGTGGAGACGCTGAAGCGCGTCGAAGTGCTGCGGGACCTGCGGGTCGGACGTTTCGACATCCTCGTCGGCATCAACCTGCTCCGGGAGGGTCTCGACCTCCCCGAGGTCAGCTTCGTGGCCATCATGGACGCCGACAAGGAAGGCTTCCTTCGGAGCGAAACGTCGATTGTCCAGACCGCCGGCCGCGCGAGCCGTAACCTCGACGGGAAGGTCGTGCTCTACGCGGACCGGACGACCGGGTCGATGGCCCGTGCGATCGCGGAAATGGCCCGACGCCGGGCCACCCAGGTCGCCTACAATGCCGAGCACGGCATCGTGCCCGAGACGATCGTCAAGGAGGTCCGTTCGTTGCTCGCCCCCGAGGAGCAAGCCGCCTCGGGCGAGCTCTCCCTCTCGGGACTGGGAAAGAAGTGGAAGGACCGTCTTCCGCTCTTGCTGGCGAACCTCGAAGAGGAGATGCGCCTCGCGGCCGAGCGGCTGGACTTCGAGGAGGCGGCCCGGATCCGTGACCGTATCCGTGAGGTGCGCCGGAACGCGGAAGAGAAGGCCATGAGCCGGAGCCCGGGGACGGCGCGGGCCGCATAAAGCGGGTTTGCGTCCTCGGGAAAGAGACCTTTAATCCCTCCCGATTCTCCTCGGAGGGATGGCGCGGAGCGGCCGGAACCCGACTTCGGAGGGGCTCGCGGGACTTCGCCGCGGCGGCGCGGTGACCGAACTGCTCTTCCTCTACGAGTGCACCACCCTCGAGCCGACGCAGCTGCGCCCGATCGCGGAGCGGCTCGGACTGACGGTGCAGGCGGCCTCGCACTCCTACCGCTCGCTCGCTCGCCGAGAGCTGGTCGAGTTCCGAGACGGCCACTATCGCCCTACGGTGCGCGGGGTCGCGTGGCTCCACGACTCGCTCGGACGCCTCGGAGAGGAGGTCCACGCGCGCCTCGACCGTCTCCATGTCATCCGATCCTGCCGGGCGATCGCGCTGTCGGCGGTCGCGGTCGGGGACATCGTCTCGCTCGAGCTGGTCGATGGCCTGCTCTCGGCCCGACCGGGGTCGAGGGGCCCTTCTCGCGGGCGAGTCGCACGAGGGGGGGCCAAAGGCGCGCTCGTTGACGTGTCGGAGCTCGAAGGGATCGTGCAGCTATCGGCCGCTCCGGTGCACGTGCGGACGCTGTCGGAGGACGACCTCGCGGACGAACAATTGTCCGGGCGGGTGCGGCG
>JAKIVU010000003.1:0-49678 GCA_022750375.1 Thermoplasmata archaeon | reverse complement strand
TCCCGGACGGGGAGCCCAGGACCACTCGCAGGTCCACGAGCAGCGATTCGGATCCGGAGACCTCTTGGGCGCCCCCGCGGATGAGCGTCTCCCATAGCGCCGTGGCGCGACCCCCGGTGAAATCCCACTCCGGGGTCGTCGGACGGGAGACGACGAACATCGGAGTTCTTCCGACGAGCGGAACAAGGTCTTCGAGATTCGCGAGGTTGGAAGGGCCGACCGCGAACGGAGTGACGACGATCGCCCGCGCAGCCCCCATTAGCTCGCGATTTCGCGCCCGCACTTCGTCGCCGAGCGGAGCGAAAGGGATCTCGACCACGGTAGGGATACCGAGAGTATCCGCGGTCTCGGAGTCGGAATCCAATAAATGCAGGGCGCCCGTCGTAAGTCGGAATCCACCATCCGATAAGGCGCGGAGATACGGGCTCCCCGCCCCGCCCCCGCCGACCACATGGACCGGACCCAGCGACGGTGGGGTCGCTCCCGGGGGTACGGCAATGATGACCCGATGCGGCATCAGGTACGGCGCGCCGGTGCGGGGGTCCCGACGGAGGTCCGCGACGACGCCCCAGACGCGACCGAGGAGGTCCTCCGAGATGACCTCGGAGGGCGGTCCGTCGGCGTAGCGGCGCCCGCGGGAGAGGACAAAGATACGGTCCGCGAACCGTGCCGCGAGATTCAGGTCGTGGAGCGCGGCGATGACCGTCACCCCGCGCTGTCGACTCAGCTGACGCACGCGTTCCAGGAGGTCGAGTTGATGTCCGATGTCGAGGTGGGCCGTCGGCTCGTCGAGGAGGAGGACCGGAGTCTCCTGGGCGAGCGCGCGGGCGAGGATCGCCCGTTGACGCTCCCCTCCGCTGATCGACAGTACCCCGTCCATCGCCCGGTCGGCCAGCCCGACGTCTTGTAGAACTTGGAGTGCGAAGCGCCGGTCCTCATCGCTCTCCCCTTCGAGAGGGCCGAGGTGGGCGTACCGGCCGTAGAGGACGTAGTCCAGGATGGGGACGTTGTCGCGGGGGCTTTCCTCCTGCGGCACCCAGGCGACCCGTCGGGCGCGTTCCCGCACGCTCAATTCGGGGACGGGGGCCCCGAACAGTTCGACCTCGCCCGCATCGGGCGTAACGAACCCGAGGAGCGCCCGGAGGAGGGTCGTTTTCCCGGAACCGTTCGGACCCGCGAGCGCCACGAACTCCCCTCGCCCCGCGGAAAAGTCGACCTCCTGGAGCGCCGCTCTCGCCCCGAAGCGGACGGTGACCCCCCGCATCCGCACGGGCAGCGGCCCCGGAAGTTCGCCGCTCACATGTCCCCCATGGTCGTCAGGCGGCGCCGCCGGTAGAGTAAGTAGAGGAAGAACGGCGCCCCGGCGAAGGAGGTGAAGATTCCGATCGGAAGGACGTCACCCGGAAACGCAAGGGCCGAGAGGTCCCGGGCCCCGAGAAGGAATGCCGCACCGACCACCACGGCCCCGGGAAGCACGATGCGGTAGTCGGAGCCCGCCACGCGTCGGACCACGTGCGGTGAGACGAGGCCCACAAAGCCGATGATGCCAGTGAACGCGACGGCGACCGCCGTCACGACGGAAGTCAGCAACAGAAGCCGATTACGAATCCTCCGAGAGTCGACGCCGGCGCTCTGGGCCACATCGTTCCCCAGCTGGAGGAGATTGAGCTCCCGTCCGTGGATCGCGATCACGGTGCCGGCGGCCAGCACGCCCCCGAAAGCGATCCCGTCACGAGCCCAGGTCACGGAGCTTCCGCCGCCGAGGCTCCCGAGCAGCCAAAAGTCGACCTGCAGGCTGGCCGTTGGATTGTAAAGGAGGATCACGGTCAGAACGGACGAGAGAAAGGCGTTCAGCGCCACGCCGGTGAGGAGGAGGGTCTCTACGGAACCGTAGCGTCCGCGAGCGGCGGCGAGGATCAGGAGGCCGGTGCCGAGGGACCCCAAGAAGGCGAAGAGCGGGAGAGCGAGGTCGGCTTCCGCCTCCCCGATCGCGAACACGAAGACGAGGGAGGCTCCGAGCGTCCCTCCCGTAGAGATCCCCAGCAGAAACGGGTCGGCGAGCGGGTTTCGGAAGATTCCCTGCAGCGTCGCCCCCGAAAGACCGAGCGCCCCGCCTACGATCACGGCCAACAGCACCACGGGCACCCGCTCCTGCCAGACGATCGGGATCCAGGCCCGAGCGCACTCCGCGCCGGCCCCCGCACAGGGGTTGAAGAGAGCCCCGCCCCCCGAGAGGACGATCTCCAACGCGCGCAGCGGCGGGATCGCGATGGATGAGGGAAGCAAACCAATCAGAGGGGAGAGGAGGAGGACCAGCCCGGCGGCGAGCAGGAGCAGGGCGACCCACACGGTCCGCCGACCGCGGGTCGGGGGCAGCGCTCGGACACCGGGTACGACGGACGTCGCCGGTGCCACCGCCCTAGACTGGGACATCGGGATGGAACAAGGTCACGAGTGCGGGTAGTCCCGCGAGAATCATCGTCGGGTCCGGTTCCGTGAGCCAGTTCGAATTCATGCCCACGGCCATCCCGTCCTGCGTCGCGGAGAGATCTGCCCAGAACGGGGCCGAGGAGTACGAGCTCTCGTCGAGTCCGAATCCCGTGCCGTAGACGAGGAACGTGGGATTCGCCACGAGGACCAGCTCTCCTGAAAGTTCGGGATACGGGATGGTCGCGTTGGCCGAGATGCTAGAGCTGCTCGCGAGCTCGATGAGCGATTCCCCGAAGGAACCCGGACCGTAGGTCCAGTACCCGTTGATGTCCGTCGAGTAGGTCACCAACACGGTGGGGAACGGAGTACCCGCATCGGTGAGGTTCGTCTGCACCGCGGCAGCGTCCGCGAGTTCCACCTGAAGCTCGTTGTTGAGGGCCGTGGCGGCCCCCGACACTCCGAAGATCTCACCGAGGAGCGCGACGTCAACTTCGATCCCGCTGAGCGTCGGGGGCTGCAGCATCACCACCGGGATGTTGTAGGTGGCGCTGATCGTCTCGACGTCCGCGACCGAGACGATCGTCGAGGCGAGCACCAGCTGCGGAGTGTCGTTGAGCAACGACTCCACATCGAAGGTCGGTCCGATCTGGATGCACATCGATTGCGAGAGGTTCCACAGCGCGACCTGGTCCGGAGAGTAGTCGGCCGTGAGCCCCCCGAACGAGACGGCATAGCAGTCCACCCCGACGACGTGGGACCGCAGGCCCAGGCGATACATCGAATCCATGATGCTCGGGGAGAGCACCACGACCCGCGCGGGGTCGCGGGGGACGGAGACTGTCCGGCCGAGATCATCCGTGAGGGTCAGGGGTCCGGACGGGCCGGAGCCTTGGATCGCGTAGACGGCCGCGGTCGCAGCTACGGCCACTCCTCCCACCACGAGCAGGGCGATGACAAAGACCGTGAGCGAGATGCCTCGCGGTCGAGGCGCGGACACCGAGGGCGTGGCATTCAAGGACATTGGATTGCGAGCAAACACACTTTCACATAAGCATTGCGCGCGCCACGCAGGGAGAGAGGTCGCCCGGGGCCGTTCGAGGCGCCGGGACAACAAAGGATATCCCTCCAGAACGTGACCCTCGCCCGGAGGGAGCATAGGCTAACTTGGCAGACCAGCGGGCTCCAGTCAGGATGCGGGCAACCGTCTCCTGTGAAATGGGTCTGCGGAGGAACGCGTTTCGCGTTCCCGTGACGATTGACTGGAGCGCGCGGAGAGACCCGCATATGGGGGTTCAAATCCCCCTGCTCCCACCCCTCCACTGTTGAACCGGGTCGTTGTCAGTAGTGCATTCGCCGCACGCCGGGAAGGGCCAAACCCAACGCCCCCGCCCCGAGGAACGCGATTCCGATCGCCACGCCTAACTCCACCGATCGACCGCTCACGGCCACCGCACTGATCACGAGCGCACCGAGCGAGCTCGCGATCCCCGGGAAGAGGTACATATTCGAGACGAGGCGACCGAGCTTCTCCGGCGCGACCGCTCCCCGGAAGAAAGCGTACTTCGCGTCAAGGTACGTCGCCGACGCGAATCCGACCACGAACCACGCCCCCGCGCCGAGGAGCAGCAAGGACGGCACGGTCACGGCAAGGATGTAGGCGAGCCCGGTGGCGCTGAGGGCCGCCCCCATGACCACCCCGACCTTGGCACGAGGGTTCCAGTGGCCGAGAACAAGCCCTGCGGCCACCCCACCGGCCACGAACGCGGTGAATAGGACGCCATACCCCGCCGCGGATTGGTGATACGAGGTCGTCGCGAGCAGCGTGATCAGGATCGCGGCCGCGGAAGCAAGGAACCCCTCCACAGAATCGATCGTCGCCAGCTGGAGCAACGGTCGCCCTTCGCCGCCGAACACCAGCCTCCAGCCCTGCCAGAAGCTCTCCGAGAACGTCGCCTCCGGCCCGACGGGCGGGGAGATCGTGAGGGGAATCGCGATGATCGTTCCAGCGACGAGAAGCGCCGCGTAGAGGAACATCCCGCCGGCCGCGCCGACCAGGAGAATGAGCGCGCCCCCGACGGCATACCCGGCGATCGTCAGGACTCCGCCGATCGCTCCGGAAACTCCCGAAGCTGCGAACTGCTCGTCCGGCCCAAGGAGCACCCCTGGAGCGGCGTTCATCGCGGCCCATGTCATGTCCCACAGGATCGAGATGAGGGCTACGAGGGCCAGCAGGAGGCTCACCGACAGGAACCCGTAGAGCACCCCGAACCCGATCGCCGCCGCTGCGGCGGCCTGGATCGGATACGAGGCGACGAAGATCGTGCGCTGGTTCCGGACTCGATCGACGACCGGGCCGACGAGGAAAGTGAGCGTGTAGCAGGCATACTCGATGAAGATGACCGCTCCGACGACGAGGAAGCTGTGGGAGGTCGTGTACGCGAGCCAAACGATCGAGATCGAGTAGACCGCGTAGCCGACCATCGCGGCGTTCGAGGTCCCGAGGAAGATCAGGAACTGACGGTTGCCGAGGACCGACCGAAACCGGCTCCCGGCGCTGCCCGACGTCGAGCTCACGGTACCCTTCGAAGACCCGTCAGACGGTTTTCCCTAAGAGCTTCCGCCTCCCCTTCGCGAGCGACCGGCTCCCGGGGGTGCCGGCTCAAATAGCCGAGGAGCGAAACCCCCCCGTGCTCGAGTACACGGGGATCCGTGTTCGGGATCTCGCACGCTCCGTCCGATTCTATACCGAGGGTCTCGGCCTCGCCATCGGCCCGAAGGGACGGATGGCCGCGGGCGGACTTTGGCAGGAGCTCAAGGACCCGGGGTCGGGCTCGGTGCTGGAGCTGAACTTCTATCCGGGCGATCCCCCCTACCGCGAAGGCGACGAACTCGACCACCTCGGATTCCGGGTCGGGGATCTCGAGCGCACCGTGGCGCGCCTCGTGGAGCTCGGAGCGCGGGTCCGGATCCCGCCGTTCACCGAAGGCGATGAACGACTGGCGTTCCTCTCGGACCCCGACGGCGTTTGGGTCGAGCTGAACGAACGCACGGCGGACGAGGTCCCCCCCACCTCCCGCGGCGGGGGCTGACGTAGGGAGCCCACCGCTGGACCGACGGGCATAAGTGGGACGACCCGCCTCGGAGACCCCGGCCGGCCTTGGATTCACCGAGTTCTGCGTCAGGCGTCCCCGCGTCGGTCGCCCCCCGGCCCAAGCCGGTCGTACCCAAGGCGGCGCTCTCGCTCACGCTCAGCTCCGGTGCGGTTTTCTTCGCGAGCCTCGCGATCCAGCTCCTCGGTGTAGGGGCCAGCTACTTCCTGTATCACCACATCGGAGACGTCTCCGAGACCGGCGCCGCGTTGCTCGGAACGGTCCAGCTGTTCCTCCTGATCGGTTCCTCGATCAACGGGATCGGCGACCTGCGGCTGGGCACGGCCTACACCTACTATCTCGCTCGAGGGAAACCCGCGACCGACAACACGACGGTCTATCTGCTCGTTCGGATGGGCATGGTCGCATCCGTCGGACTTGTCCTGTTCGTGATCGCGCCGATGACGATCGGCGGCCACTCGATCGTCACGGGTAACATCCAGTGGACCTCGCTCGGGATCTTCCTCGCGCTCCCGATACTCTGGTCGTTCTCGACCGTCTACAATGCGATGTTCATCGGGGAGGGGAACTCCCTCAAGGCCCAATATCCGGGCCTCGTGGAGGCCCTCGCCCGATTGCCGGTCCTGATTTACGTCGCCTACCACGACCCGACGATCCAAGGACTGACGATCGCCTATGTCGTCGGGGCGGCGGCGTCGACGCTCTTCTCGCTCCCCGCGATCCTGCGTCGCACCCGAAAATTCCGCCAGATCGAGGTCTCGCGCCTCTTCCGTTTCGCCTGGCCGTTGATGGGGAGCCTGATGCTGAACTACCTCGTGACGAACATGATCCCGTTCATCGTGGACGGGGCGGCCGGCCCGGTGGGCCTCAACGCGTTCCTTCTGGCGAACGGATTCCGCATCCTCGTACTCTCCCTTCCGGCGGCCGTCTCTACTCCGTTATTCCCCTACATCGCCGGGCTCCATCAGCAAGAGCAGTACGAGGGCGTGCGGCGGGGCACGTGGCAGGCGTTACGATACACGTCCATCCTCCTCGTGCCCGGCGTCGTCGCACTCGTGACCTATCGTAGTACCTTCCTCCTGGTCCTCGGGGGAACCCATTACGTCGCCGTCGCGTCGATCCCGCTTGCGATCCTCGTCGTCGGCGCGATCCCACTCTCCTTGAGCCAAGTGATGCAGTCCGCGATCAACGCGATCGGTCGCCAACGGCTCGAGCTGTACATCACGAGCACGCAGGTCGCGGTACTGCTCGGTGCCTGCTACCTGTTCCTCGTGCCGAACGTGATCCTGCCCCACGGGCTCCTCCCCCACGGTGAGATCCTGGAGTCTGCGGCGATCGCGGTCCTGCTCTCCTCTGCCGCAGCCCTCGCGTTGAACACGTACTTCCTGGAAACGCTCCTCGCCGTCCGTATCCAACTCCGGTCGGTCGTCGGGATCACGGTCGGGGCTCTCTTTGCGTTCGGCGTCATCTCTCGGTTCAACAAGCCGGCGTTGTTCTCGCCCGCGTTGACCTGGCAGCTGTTCGGCCCGGTCGCCCTGCTCAACCGATTCGGCTCGCTCCAGGCGACGACCGGCTTCGAGCTCGTCTGGGTCCTGATCCTCTGTTTCGTCGTCTACTTCCTTACCCTCGTCGCGATCGGGGAGCTGACCAAACAGGACGTGCATCTGATCGGCAATTCGATCGGCCTCCCGGCCGAATTGGTGAACTTCTTCGCCAGCATCTGCTGGCGGGCCTCCTCGCCCGGGCTCTCGCCGGAGGGGCTGGCGCGGGCGAAGGGTCTGCGGCAGCCGGAACTACCGGAAACGTTCACGGGTACGGGGGAGCTTCCCGAGATCGCGGGGACGGTTCCCCCGAACGGCGACGAGGAAGAACGCCGACACTGAGCGGTTCGGAATTGGCATCTGTCTCACCGTGCGCTACTTTCGCACTCCGATAGCGTAACGGGGGTCACGACGTGTGTTTGTCGCTACGGGCGCGTCAGAGAGCTTAACTGCTTGAACCGGGTTCTTGCGCTCGAGGACAGTCCATGATTCACGTCGAGATTCGCCCAGCGGCCGTCGAGCAGGTGAAGACGCTCATTCGGGGTCAGAAGCCGGAGATCGGAGTTCGTGTCTACGCGCAACCCGGCGGCGGAGGCTGCTGCGGAGGCGGGAGCGCGGTCCAGTTCGGGCTCGCGTTCGCGAAGCCGAGGTCCGACGACGAGGTGCTGCGCGTGGACGGCGTTGCCCTCCTCATCGACCCGACGAGCACGAAGTTCGTCGACGGCGCGGTCATCGACTACGTGGAAGACCTGAGCCAGTCCGGCTTCAAGATCACCAATCCCACCCTGCCCGAACCCGACGCGGCGGGCATGGCCGGCGGATGCACCTCGTGCGGCAGCAACTCAGAGAACGGCGGCGGTTGCGGCTGCGGTAGCCACTAGACGGACGGGTTCCGACGAAGCCCGCTGACCAACTCCGGCGGTCGCGCGACCGGGCTGCGCCCGACGACCCGGAATTCCACCGCTCCGCGCCCGCGTTTAAGTACCGCCCCAGGGTGGGCGGCATCCTGTGAGCGGAGAAGCCCTGCGGAGCGTCGACCTCCGCAAGATCTACCAGTCCCGGGGCACCCCCCCGGTCGAGGCACTCACCGGGGTCTCGATGGAGGTGCACCGCGGAGAGCGGGTCGCCCTCCTCGGTCGGAACGGCGCCGGCAAGACGACGTTCCTCAAGATTGCCTCCACGTTGCTCCGGCCGACCTCGGGCAGTGTCGAGGTGTTCGGATTCGACATCGCACGCTCCCCCGAGAAGGCGCGTCCGTACATCGCGGTCGTGCCGCAGGAAGGAAAGCCGTTCTTTCACCTGACTCCCCGGGAACAGATCTACACCTACCTGCGGGCGCGGGGATTCGCCCGAGAGACCGCGAAGGCCCGCACCGAGGAGTCGCTCGAACGGATGGGACTCAACGAATTTGCGGACCGTCTGTCCGTCACCCTCTCGGGCGGTCAACGCCAGCGCACGATGGTCGCGACGGTGATCGCGACCGAGGCGCCGCTCCTGTTCTTGGACGAACCCACGATCGGGATGGACCCGTTCGCGCGACGGGAGGTCTGGAGCTCGTTGCGGTCGCTCACCCAGAAAGGGTCGACCATCCTGCTCACGACCCATTACCTCGACGAGGCCGAGGTCCTCAGTAACCGACTGTACATCGTCGAACGCGGCGCCGTGCTCTCCGCCGGCACCGCGGAAGAACTGAAGGCATCCGTCGGGGGCACGCTGAAGGTGCTGATCCCGTCCGGCGCGGTCCAGGTCGAACAGTTCCGGTCGTTCGGAACGTGCGTGACGGATGGGCTCTCGCTCACGGTGATCGTCAATCCCCACACGCTCGGCGACGTGATGGAGATCGTCGAGCGCTCCGAGATGACCGCCACGGTCGGGCCCGTGACGCTCGAAGAGGCGTTCCTGCGTGCGGTCGGGCGGTCGATCAATGAAGACTAGCACACCACTCGCCCCGTCGCGCGCGTTCGCCGGCACCGCGGCGTTCCTCTGGACCGAGGTGCTCGTCCAGGGCAACGAGCGGATGGCGATGCTCACCTCGATGGTCGTTCCGGGGATCATCCTCGTCTTCGTCGAGATCTTGAACCCGGCCCTGATCGGCGTCGCGCTCGTCGGCGCGATCTTGTTCTCGACGTTCACGATGGGCCAACGGGTCCTCAACGAGGCGGCCTACCTCCGCATCGACCACAAGGCGAACGACCTCTACCTCGCCGGCCCGATGACTCCGGAGGCGTACTTCCTCGGAATGTCGGTCGGCATCATGATCATCTACCTCGCTCCGACCGTGTTCCTCGGCGTGCTCGCCGTCGTGGTCGTGCCCCTCTCCCTCGGCACCGGCCTGCTCCTCTTCGCCCTCGCGGCGGCCGTCTGGCTGTTCGCCGCTTCGACCGGTTACATCTTCTCGACGTTCTTCCTCGACAACCGGGCGATCTGGGCGTACTCGAGCCTGTTCTTCAACGTCTTCGGGGTGCTCGCCCCGGTCTTCTACCCCCTCGGCCTGTTCCCTTCCGCCCTCCGGCCGATCGTCCTCCTCATGCCGCCGAGCGCCGCCGCCGCGCTCGTCCAGTCCGTGATCGGGGCGGCCACCCTCGCTCCGTGGCAGACCGCCCTCGCCGCGGGGGGCCTCGTCGCGGAGACCGTGGCGGTGTTCGTCTTTGCGATCTACTGGGCTCGCCGCACGGTGATGGCGGATTAGATGGCGACGCTCAGTGACCCTTTCCCCAATGTACCGACCCAGGGCCGATCACTCCCCGCGTTCGGGATCGTCGGGTGGCGATGGATCTCCCGAAACCCCGCGGTCGCGATCACCCCGGTGCTGTTACCGTTCATCTTCCTCTACTTTCTCTCGCTGATCTCCCCGCCGAGCCTCCTGCCCCTCGAGATCGTGGGGGCGATGCTGTTCACGATGCAGAACATCGGCAGTTGGACGCTCGGCGACAGCGCCTTCTGGCGCATCGAGTGCTCGCTCCAGGACCTGTTCGTCGCGAGTCCGCTCTCCCGGATCCGTTACCTGTTCGGCATCGCGTTTTCGAACCTGATCGCGATGCTGCCCGCGCTCGCGATCCTCACCGTCCTCCTGGCCTGGGTCGGGGGGTCCCGCGGGTACCCGTTCACCCCCCTGGCGGCGGTCGCGCTCTTCGCGGGGCTCCTGACCCTCTGGGTGCTGTTCTCGTCGATCGGGATCGCCATCTCGAGCCGGATCCAGACGCAACGCGAGATCTGGCCGGTCGGCAACCTGACGTTCACGATCCTCGGGATGCTCTCCCCACTCTACTACCCGCTCAGCGCGCTCCCACCCGTCTGGCAGGACGTCGCGCGGTTCCTTCCCACGACGTACGCCGCGTTGCTCGTCCAGGGAGCGCTCGGGATCACTCCCGCGACCCCCGTGCAACTCGCCCTCTACGCGGCGCTCCTCGCCGCGTGCGCGATCGTCGGGCTGGCGATCACCCTCCGCCTCTACCGCTGGGGTGAAGGGTGAGCCGGCGCTGGGAAACGTTCAAGTCGAGCGGGGTCATGGTACCTTCGGTGCGCCCAGCGAAACACGGACCGAACCCTCCTCGCCCCGGCGACCGTGCGGGAGGTCCGTACCCCGTACTCCGTTGCACGATCCGCTACTCCCAAACCGGAGGGCGGTAGAGAGACCAAACGATGGGCAACGACGAGTTCGATGAGATCCTGTCCGCGCTGGACCGCGAGACCGCCCGGATCCGAGTGCGCGCCGAACCTCGGCGGTACAACAAGCCGGCGACCGTCATCGGCGGGTTCCCCCCCGGGGTCGACCTGGTCGAGACGACCCGATCGCTCAAGAACCGCCTCGCGACCGGCGGCTCGGTGGTCGACGGCGAGGTCTATCTGCAGGGCGACCACCGGGCACGGATCCGCGATGAGCTCGCCCGCCTCGGTTTCGACCCGGAAACGGTCGAGGTGTCGGACGCCCCCCTCCCGAAACGCGGACGTCGCGGCTAGTCGCCGGGCGCCCGGATTGCACCCACGTGCCGTGCCGGAACCCAGTCCCCGCGCATATTCCGCCCCATTCGGCACCGATTGTGCGGGCCGTCGAGGGTATATCCTTCCGGGACTCGAACGCCCTCGAGAACTATGGCGGCGTACGCACACCCCGAAGTGCTCGTGGAGAACGAGTGGCTCGCCGAGCACCTGAACGACCCGAAGGTCCGCATCGCGGAGGTCGACTACGACCCCGCCGCGAACTATGAGCTGGGTCACGTCCCCGGCTCGGTGCTGTTCGACTGGCGAAAGGACATCAACGACCCGGTCCGGCGCGATATCCTCTCCCCCGACGCGTTCGCGGCGTTGTTCGCCCGCGCCGGGATCGACCCCGACACGACGGTGGTGCTCTACGGGGATTTCAACAACTGGTTCGCCGCCTTTGCCTACTGGGTGTTCTCGTACTACGGCGCGAAGAACCTGAAGCTCCTGAACGGGGGCCGAAAAAAGTGGATCGCCGAGGACCGGCCGCTCACGAAGGAGGCCCCGAAGCACTCGGCAGGGAAGTTCACCGCGGGAGCGCCCGATGCGAAGCTGCGCGCCTACCTCGACGACGTTCGGAAGGCGCTGCCCGAGGTCCAGGCCGGGAAGTTCGGCCTCGTGGACGTCCGCGGTCCGAAGGAATTCTCGGGAGAGATCACCGCGCCCCCCGAGTATCCGACGGAACACGCGCAACGCGGCGGTCACATTCCCGGCGCGAAGAACATCCCCTGGGCGCAGGCCGTCAAGGACGACGGGACGTTCAAGTCGCGGGAGGAACTCGAGGAGCTCTACCGGTCGAAAGGCGTCGGGCCGGCCCATCCCGTGATCACCTACTGCCGTATCGGGGAGCGGTCGAGCCACACCTGGTTCGTGTTGAAGTATCTCCTCGGATACCCGGACGTGCGGAACTACGACGGCTCCTGGACCGAATGGGGAAATCTAATTCGGACGCCGATCGAGAAACCGTAATCGGTCCCGCCCCGCGGTAGGGCGTCAGCTTCCCGGCCGCCGGCGCGGCACCGGATGCGCCTCCTTCCGTACCAGGAACTGGTGGAGGTCGCCCTCCTTCCGGTGTGCCAGGAGTTTATGGCCGGTCTGATCGGACCACCGTTCCATCTCGATCGGGCTCGTCGGGTCGTCCGTCACGAGGAGCAGCGCCTCCCCCGCCGGACGTCCCCGCAATTCCTCGTTGAGCATCGTCAGCACCGCCGAGCATTCGACCCCGATCTCGTAGAGTTCGAGGTCCGGGGTTTGCGGCCAGCATCGGATCCGCTGGGTCCGGATCCGCTCCGCCAACCGCTCGGCGATCGCCTCCGCGGTCTCGAGCCCCGCCCGCACCCCTTCCTCCGCACGAATCCGCACCACCCATCCGTCGTCGTACGGCGCATCGTTCAGGAGTCGGGGTCGCACGACCAGGGCGAGGTTCCGGTCGACGACCGTCGCGTCGAGGGGAAGACGCACGGCACCGGTGTAACGAGTGCTCTCTACGGTCGCCACGCTTCGACCCCGTCCGATCGTCCCCGTCACCGGCCGGAACGAGATCGTCCGGAACAGGCCGGCGAACCAGACGAGGGGCCCAATCAGGCCGACGCGGGCGAGCCCCCCGTTGGCTTCGGGCAGATACCAGACGTCGTTCTCGAGGTCGTAGAGCCGATCCTCTGGGACCGGGCAGCCACCGATCTCCACGTCCGAGGGAAAAGTCGCCGGAGCATTAGCCCTGCGAACCCGCAAGCTTTTCCCGCGGCCGGTTCGTCGCCTTCCGATGACGTCCGGCACGGACGGCGAATCGTTCCCCGCGATGCGGGCGCGGTGCCGATGCGGACACCTCCCCACCCACCACATGGTCGTGGTGCCCGTCGGGGTGAGCGCGAGCTTCCGACTCGAACCGTCCGGCCCGTGCGCGATCTGTGGCGACGCGGTGTGCCGGAAATTCACTCCCGGCGGCGCGTAGGCGGCGTCAGCCGTACGCGGCCTTGATCATGTAGTCCTTGAGACGGTGCAGCCGGTCGTCCCACAAGTGGAAATGCCACGACCGCGCATCTTCCCAGGCTTCGCCGGAGCCCCAGCCGGAATGCTCGAGCGTCACATCGATCCCCTCGGGTGATTCGGTCAACCGGACGTAGACATGGGTCTTCGGTTCCGGCTCGTTCAGCAGGGTCGCGAACGGCGGGGGCGCCCGCCAGCTGAAGTCGATGTCGAGGTCGGCGTGCATCGCGAGGATCGTGCCGTGGCTCTCGAACGCAGTCGGCTCCGACCAGCCCACGACATACTCCCCTCCGACCTTCGCATCGACCGAGGCGGAGTCGCAGAGCCAGCCCTTCATCTGGGCGGGGTCCAGGAACGCCGCATAGATCATGGGGATGGGCAACGGGACCGTCACCTGGATCAGGATCGGGTCAAGCTCTTCGTCGGGCACCGGCACCCGCTGCGCCGCGAGCCCCTAAAGAGTTTGCGCGCGGGAGGACGAGAGCCGACCGGCCGGGCAAGAGCATTCCGCAGGGGTGACCGCGCCGTATCGCGAGGTCGAGGCGTCCTACTTCACGAAACGACGGAAGAAGCTGTCGGGCTTCCACTCCGGCCGGCGCTCCGCGTTGGCCACCCGGAGGATCAACCGCTCCAGGACCGAGTTGAACTGGGCGGCCGCAGGCAGGTCGACCGGCTGCTCGAGGTCATCCGACGGAGCGTGATATCGCTCGGTCAGCCAACTCTTGAACAGCTGTTCCTCCGGAGTTCCCGGTAGGTAGCTGAACTTGAAGGTCAGCGCCGGCACTCCCTTCTGGATGAAGCTATACTGGTCGCTTCGGATGAACAGGTTGTGCTCCGGTTCTTGATCCGGCTGCACGACGACCCCCGACGGTTCCGCCACGGCCCGGATGTCATCCCCTAGCGTCGACTCCGCGAGCCCCTGGACCTCCAGGTACCGCAGCGGGAAGATCGGGTTGAACATGTCCATGTTCAGGTTAGCGACGATCGGGCCCGGAACGGTCGGATGGCCCGCGAAGTATTGCGAGCCGAGAAGGCCCTTTTCCTCGCCGGTGACCGCCAGGAAGAGGATCGAGCGCCGGGGTCGCGCCCCCGAACGCTTCAGCGAGTGCGCGATCTCGATGAGCGACGCGACGCCCGAGGCGTTGTCCATCGCCCCGCTATAGATTCGGTCGCCGTGGACGGGTTGGCCGATCCCGACGTGGTCGAGGTGGGCGGTGACGACCACGAACTCCTTCGAAAGCGCCGGGTCGGAGCCAGGGTAGATGCCCGCTACGTTCTGGGAGGTGACGGTCGAGCGCTCGATCCCGACGCGCGCCCGGAGACGGATGTGGAGCGGGAAGTGAGGGAGCGGCCGGTCCGCCTCCAGGGCCGAGAGGATCTCCGCAAACGAGTGGCCGCTGTGCTGGAACAGCAGCTCCGCTCGGTCGGTATTGAACAGGGTCATGAAGGGGAGCCCCGCCGGAAGGGGGTCTCCCGGTTCAGCGAGCTCCATCTTCGGCTGGTGTCGGGCCGAGGCCATGCGGGACCAGGGAAGGTCGATGCTCTTCGGATTCGAGATTCGCACCCAGCCGACCGCTCCGGCAGCTCGCAGGGCCCGCCGACGTTCGTGGGTCGATTGGTAGTGGGCCTTGATCGGTCCGGGCATGTCGACTGGACCGCCGGTCAATAGCACCGCGATCTTGCCCTTCACGCTCGTGGATGCGAGGTCGTCGTAGTTCAGCTCGGGTACCGTCAATCCATACCCGACGAACGTGGCCTCCGCCTCGGCCTCCGGGGCGGCCCCCACCGTCAGGAAGAATGCCGCTTCATCGCCGAACTTGAGTGGGGTCGCGACGCCGTCGTGCACCATCTCGAGGGAGCTGTGCCCCTCGTCCAGCTGAACCACGTTGAGCGACAGCCGCTGCCGGTAGCCGTCCGAGCCCCCGGGAGCGAGCCCTGCCATGCGGAATTGCTCGGCCACGTAGTCGGCCGCCGCGTCGAACCCTCGGCTTCCGGTGTCCCGTCCCTCGAGCCGATCGTCCGCGAGGAACTGGATGTGCGACCACCAGCGTTGACCGAGCGCCGGCCAATCCGGCGTCGGCGCGACGACGGCGCTCCCGACGAGCAACGGTACGAAGCGGGTCACCCACGAGTTCCGGTCCGTCATGATTTTCTCTGCCGCCCAGGGCGAGGTCGCGGCCGGCGCCCCAATTCGCGGAGGGTTAAACAAGCTCGCCCCCTCCGTGCCGCGAGTGAGGGAATCGCTGGTCGGTCACGCCTTTCGGAGACGGGAAGCGGGCAGGATGGACTGGTCGGGATTTGAACCCGAGGCCTCCGGTTTGCAAAACCGGCGATCTTCCGGACTGATCTACCAGCCCATCCGGCCGGTCAGGTGGCCCTCTCCGTCTTAGCCTTTCGGACGGCGAGGGTACAGCGAAGGCGCTCCGCGTGACCGGACGCGGGAAACGCCTTCTACCCGGCGGGGGTCCGAGGCGCGTGAAACTCAGCGCCTTCTCGGTCGTCGATGAGTACCCTGCGGGTTCCGGTGCAACACCGGATCGGTACGGGGACGTCCTCCGCCTCGCGGAAGCGGCGGAAGCCGGCGGCCTGTCGACCCTCTGGGTCGCGGAACACCATTTCCAACCGGGCGGGGTCTGCCCCGCGCCCCCGGTGCTCCTCGCCGCCTGCGGGCAGCGGACCCGGCGGATCCGTCTCGGGGTGCTCGTGAGCGTCCTTCCCTTCCATCGCCCGATCGAACTCGCCGAACAATACGCGATGGTCGACCGCCTGACGGGAGGCCGGTTCAACCTGGGGGTCGGCAGCGGATACATCCCGCTCGAGTTCGAAGGATGGGGAGTCGACCCCGCGACGAAGCGCGACCGGTTCGACCGCGGTCTCGAGACCCTGCTCGCGGCGTTCGACGGTCAACTGGTGCGGGCGGACGAACCCGGCGCGGTTCCGGTCCGTCTCAACGTCCTCCCACTGCAGCGCCCTCACCCGCCCTTGTGGATTGCCGTCCAGCGGCGGGAGGCGATCCCGTACGTGGCCCGCCGCGGCGCCTCCCTGGCGCTCGTGCCGTACGCCACGGTCGCGAACCTCGCGGAGCTCGGGGAGCAGGTCCGCGAATTTCGGTCGCACGTGCCGCCCGGGTCGTCGGCGGAAGTGGCGGTCGCGGTGCACCTGTATGCGGGGGACCGACCGGACCGGGCCCGAGTCGCGCTCCAACGGTACCTCGACGCTCGCCTCGCAACCCAGAGCGTGTTCTACCAGGAGAAAGTTCGCCTCGACCCCCACCACGCGAACGCCGCGTCCATCGAAGCGAGCGGCTTCGCGCTGTTCGGGTCAGCTCCCGAGGTCGTGCGACGACTGGGAGAGTACGCGGCGATCGGGGTGGACGAGATCCTCGGCATCTTCGATTTCGGTGGTCTGGAATCCCACGAGGCGGTCCGTTCGGTGACGGAACTCGGTGCCGCGTTCGCCGCCCAGCGTCGGTGAATCGAAGCGCGCTCCGGGCGATCCGATCGGTGAGGAAACGGTTCGCTCGGGTGATTTGGCCCCGCGGTTACGGGGGGCTGGCGGGGGGTGTCGGGAGCGGCGGAGGAGCGTCGGTGGCTACGGGAGCGGGGTCGGCAGTCGGATGGTTCCACTCCGCCGCGGGTGGGGTCGACGGCGCGGGAGCGGGCGGTGGCATCGGCTCCGTCGTCGTCGTGTACGTGGACGGCGGCATCCTCGAGGACCGGTCCCGCCGGATCAAGAGGACCAGCAGCACCGCGACCACCAGGATCAGGACGAGCAGGATCAGCCAGCCGACCGTGACCCCCGAGCCCGGGCCGAGCTCCAGGTTCAGGGCGGAGGGGTTCGGGTTCACCTGGAACGATACCTGGCCGACCCCGTAGCAGTAGCTGACGCAGTTCTCTGCCGCGTCGGCCGTGACCCACAGCGACTGGGACCCCGCGGGGGAGCCCGAGGGGATCGTGTACTGGAAGGAGCCCGAGGTCGCGTTCGTGATGATACTGACGAGCGGCGGCGCGTCCCCGAAGAACGCTTCCCCGTTCGTGTTCCAGAGCGTAACGTAGTAGGCGAGGGAGCTCACGCCCGTTCCGTAGGTCTGTTCGCTCCAGGTGACCGTGAGCGTCTGACCGGGCTGGAAGCTCCCGTCCGAGTAGTGCGAGACCGTCGAGATTCCCACGTTCACGGTGAGCCCGTTCGCTTCCCGGAGCGTGGCACTGCCCGTGGCGAACACACCGAGCGTGGGACTTTGCGCCGCGACGGAAGCGGTGATCTCGGCCGGAACGGTGCCCGACGGGATCACGATCGAGAACGAATCTCCCGTGACGACGCTCGAGGAGAGGACGGAATCGGTGCCGTAGACCACGACCGTTTCGTAGATCGTGGCAGTGGAGAAGCCCGGCCCGTACGTCTGGACCGAGAAGACGACCGTGTCCCCGGGATGGTAGGCGGTCTCGCTGGGAACGAGCTCGATCCCCGCCGTGAGCACCTGGGCGGTCACCTCGGCGCCGATGAGGTTCGTCAGGTTGTGGGCGTCGACGGAGAACTGGAGCGACCCCGTCAGATTCTCGGGAGTCGTGAACGTCACGGTGCCCGAGAGTCCCGACAGCGGGCCGCTCTCGAGGATCGCGAGCAGTCGGTTGTTGCTGTTGTAACTCTCGAGGACGTAGTCGAGTCCGCTCCAGCCGCTGGTCGTGCCACCGAGGGCAGGGAGGACCGACCACGTCGCGCTCCCGGCCTCGCCGCTGTAGTAGGTCGCGGAGCCGAACGAGGCGACAATCGTCGCACCTTCCGTCCCGTTCGTGAGCACGAGGAACGCCCAGGAGAGGTTGTCGAACACCGGTGCGGACCCGTTGACGGAAGGCAGCGCGGTCACGGAGACGTTCACGAGGTCGGTCGCCGAGGTCGAGAAGACCGTGGGCGACGCGAGGAACAGGATCGTCGCTTGGCCGTAGGAGTTCGTGGTGAGGTTGGTGGGAGGGTTGCCCGGGACCGCACTGTTGTTCACCGGGGTGAGTCCGCTGGCAAAGGAGAACGATACGTTGACCCCTGATCCGACGTTATTGGAATGGGAGTTCAGTTCCACCGTCACGGTCACCTCGACCTGAGAGTTCGCGGCGGCGGCGTTCCCGTTCAGGCAAGTGCACTGTTCCGTGAGGTAGGCGGTGTTGAACGTGGCGATGTCCCCGACCTTCGTGTACAGCACGGAGTACTGCCCGGAACTCGTCACGTTCGCATAGGCGGCGAGATGGATCCCGCCCCCGGTCGTGGCGTTCAACGGGAGGAGGAACGTCGCCGTACCCTGGGTGACGCTGGGGCCGAAGGAGTATGCGGAAAGATTGAGCCGGGCCTGACCCGGAATCGCGCCATCATAGTAGGTCGCGGTGAGGTTCACCGACGTGACCTCGGTGTAGGGGGTGCCGCTCGGTATCCCCGTGACGTAGAATTGGATCGTCCCGGTGTGCCCCGCCAGGACCTGCTGCGGGGAGAGCGTCAGGGCGACCTGGTACGTTTGGACCAAGAACTCGGCGCTCGCCGTGCCGCCCACCGCACCGGACGCGTTGACGGTCCAGTTGCCCCCGTAGATGAGCGAGGTGGGAATCGTGTACGCGAGGCCCGTCCGGGTGGAGTCGTACGTCCCGCCCGAGACGTTGACTACCCACGTCGCCGCCGGGCTCGAAACGCCGTCCCGGCTGGAGTTCGTGTCGGTGATGTTGACCGTGACCTGGGCGTCGTCGCTGGGGTCGTCGATCGCGAAGTAGACGCGGCCCTCGGTCTGCCCGGGGAAGAAGGTGAACGTGGGATTGTCGCTCTGGTCGAGAGGGTACACCGTGATCGGTCCGAGGGACGGTACGACCGCGGGGGACGCCGGGGCGCGTGCGGGAGACGCGGGGGCCGCGGCCGAAACGACGGCAAGAACGGAGACGACGATCAACAGTGCGGTTACGCCCAGAACGAGCAGTCGGCGCGACATAGGGCTAAACCTTCGTTCGAGCTGGTATTTCAAACCCTCTCCCGTTTAGCAGGGGCCTCGGGCGGGACGATTCCTCCCCTACGCAGGAAACTGGGCCCCCCTGCCTCGTGGGACGGCCGGCATCGGGCGAACTGGATTTATCCCCGGATGCCTAGGGGCGGTCGCGGTGCGAAATGGGCGAGATTCTCCCGGGAGTCCACTTGATTGACGGCGTCGACCCGAGTCCCGACTTTACGACCCACGTCTATCTGTTGAAGGACAAGGGCGCCACCTGGACGTTGATCGATACGGGTCTTCCCGGCGCCCACGCGGCGATCGAGAAGTATCTGGCGCACCTGAAGATCGAGCCGACCGCGGTCAAGAAGATCCTATTGACCCACTTGCACCGCGACCATACCGGCTCCTTGAAGCCGGTCGCGGCACGGACGCACGCGAAGACGTTCGCCCACTGGATCGAGGCCGCCTACATCGCGTGCGACCCGCCGTACACCGGCCCGGGCTCCCCACCGGCCGAGCCGTTCGTCGTCGACGAGACGTTCAAGGACGGCGACTCGATCGACGCGGCGGGCGGGCTCATCGCCTACCACACTCCGGGGCACACGCCGGGCCACACGTCGTACTATCAACCCGAAAGGAAGCTCCTCTTCTCGGGCGACCTGTTCTTTGTCGATGGGGAGAACGTCTCCCTAACGCCCGGGGAGTACACTCACCACTCCGCGACGGCGCTGATCTCGGCCCGCAGGATGAACCAACTGTCGGTCGACTCGCTGATGAGCTACCACGGCGGCCCGGTCCTGAAGAACGGCGGGAAGGCGATGCGCGCCTTTACCCAGGAAACCGACACCGCCGTTCGCTGAACGCGGGGCGCCGGCGGCGAACCCCGAGAGGGCGGCGAAAGTGGGACTGGCCAGATTTGAACTGGCGTCTCGGAGTCCCGAACCCCGAAGGATGGACCAAGCTACCCCACAGTCCCAGACAGGGGTCGGCGACCCCACCCCGCTATTTGAGCGCGCGGGCCGCCGAGAACGAGCCCCGCCCCGGGAAGGCGTTTCGCGACCTCCCGGGCGGGGTATTCACCCCCGGAGCGTTGTCCCCATTCGAGCCACATGACCCAAACTTCGGCGTCGCCGCCGCTCCCCGGTATCTCGCCCATGGAATCGCTCTCATGGAGCATTCCCGGCCTGCGCGACGACCCGACGATGTGCGTGCGATGCCGGTCCGCGCAACTGCTCTGCGGGAAACCGGTCTGCCCGATCCTCGTGAAGTACCACGCGTTCGAGCGCACCCTTCCGTTGGTCGGCGGACACGACCTCTCGGGGAGCTCCCCGCCGGGGGTGTTCGTCGGACGGTACGGCTACCCCAAGGTCTCGTTCGGCCCGCTCTTGAGCCCGGTCCACGGCTCGACCGAGCTCCTGGACAGCCCCGAGGATTGGGTCGGTCGTTCGGTCTCCGAGGTCGTCGGCTTTCGTACTGGCCTGGTGCGGGGCACCGCGCCGATCCGCGTCACCGACGCGGAGCAACCGATCCGGCTGCTGCAAGACCTCCAGCTCCTCGGGATCGCCGCCGAGTCCGCGGAGAGCGAGACGAGGTTCCGTCGTCCCCCGCGCGGTCACCTCGCGCTCTCGGACTCCACTCCGCCGTTCGGACCCTCCGCGCCGATCGAATCGTTCCGTCTCGACGTCCGTCGGGTCGACCCCCACCTGGACCGGCTGAGTTCGGACACCGACGCGAACGCCCGGGTCGCGGTCGGAGAGCTGTACCATCGCGGGGTGCCCGTGAGCCGGATCCAGCGCGCGTTCAGCGTCGGCACGCTCGGCCGGCACGGTCGTCGGCGACTCGTCCCCACCCGGTGGAGCATCACGGCCGTCGATGACCTCCTGTCGAAGGCGAACCTCGAGCGGATCCGCGACCTGCCCGAGCTCTCCGAGATCCGAGTGCACCGCCTGACCGCGCTCGACAACCGCTGGCTGATCGCCCTGCTCCCGGGGGCGTATCGTTACGAATCGATCGAAGCGTGGTATCCCAACACGCTCTGGAACCCCAACACGACCAGCATCGTGATCATGGGAGACCACGAGGGCCACCACGGCCGAACGACGTACGCGTCGATCGGAGGGTGTTACTACGCGGCGCGGCTCGCGACCAGCGAGAGCCTACTCGCGGAGGGACGACAGGCCGGGGTGGTCGTCCTTCGGGAGGTCCATCCCGGCGAGATCTTGCCACTGGGCGTCTGGAACGTACGGGAGCACGTTCGGGCAGCGATGCAGCGGCCGCCCGAGAAGTTCGGGACGCTGGCCGAACTTTCCGCATCGATCGGGTCTACTTTCGCGATCCCCCTCGAGCGCTGGCTGAAGGCGAGCGCGGTCCTGCACGACGCACGGACCCAACGACGACTGGATGACTGGGTGACCGACCGTCCCCCGGAACACCTGCCGGAAGCTAATTGAACCGCTCGCCGCACCGGCCGCAGAACGTGTCGTTCGGGGTCCGCGGCGTTCCGCAGCGCGGGCAACTGCTCGGAACGCGGGGCGCTCCACATCCGCGGCAGAAGACGTCCTCCGGGGTCGTCGGGTAGCCGCAGCTGGAACAGCGTGTCGCGCTGGCGGCAGTTTCCGCGGCCTGAGCGGGGTCCGCGGATTCACCGGTGACGTCGGAGATCCGGGTTCCCGGTCCGGGAGCGACCGTCTCGACCTTCCCGCCTAGGCCACGGCGGCCCTTCAAGGCATACCGGAACGCGTCGGTGTACTCCCCGGCGGTGAAGGCGGTCCGCGCCTTGCTCTGGAACTCGAGACCCGCGATCGTCGCAGGCTCCGACGGGCGGGCCTGCTTCGCGGTCTCGAGGTCCGCGTCGAGGAGGCGCATCTCGAACTGGGACTCCATCCGATTCCGTGCGGGGGCGGGCGTGGGGGCCGTAACAAGCGGCGCGGCGCTCCGCGCGGACGGCGGGGAGAAGACTCCGACCGACGTGGCGGTTCGAGGGGTTGACCGCGGGCTCATCGGTTCCGAGGAAGGCACGGGTGCGCTCGGGAGTCGCCCCTGCCGGGCCGCCACCAGGGACTCGTGCGCGGACTGGGCCAATTCATATGCCCGGTCGAATTGACGGAGGTCGAGCGCCGCCTGGGCCTGCGCCACGAGGTCGCGCGCGTGCGAGACGTCGGTGCCCTGGCGCGCGACGATGTCGGCTTCACGGCGCGCCATCTCGAGCCGGTTGAACGCCCGGTCGGCGTCGAGCCGGGGCGAGCGGTTCAGTTCGCTCAGGAGCTGCGCTTTGCGCCGCCGGAGCCGCTGGAGCGCGAAGAGCAGAACCCCGACGAAGACGATGACGAGAACGACGGCGCCGAAGAGTAGTACGTAGACCTGTTCCGTCGCCACGCGTCCTCCTCTCGCTCGGTCCTCCCGGCGGCGTCGCCCCGGTAGCGGACCACGACGTAACTGGAAAGAACGGGTATTTAGACCGACGCTTCGCGCTGCCCGCCCGTGCGAGGGTGGAAGAACCCTACGGCAGCGCCCCGCGTCGTTCGGATCAGAACACCGTCAGCTTTCCGGTCAGCAGGCGGCGGGGGATGGTGTCGATCTGGTCCATCCAGCTGTTCGCCACGGCGTCCGCCTTCCCCTTGACCGCGGAGAGCTTGACGCCGTCCGCGGGGAGGATCTGGAGGCTCGCGACCTGGGGCTCGTCGACCGGCTTGCCGATCTGCGAGAGGATCCGGACGTGGACCTCTTTCACGTTCCCGCCCGTCTCCTTCACGATGTCGTTCGCGATCAGGTTCCCGAGGAGGTTGTAGATCTTCCCGACGTGGTTGACCGGATTCTTGCCGGCGGATGCTTCGAGGCTCATCGGCCGGCACGGAGTGATGAGCCCGTTCGCTCGGTTCCCCCGCCCGACGGAGCCGTCGTCGCCGGCCTCCATCGAGCAACCGGTGACGGTGAGGTAGAAGCGGCCGAGCTCGGGGTCGTCGGCGGTGTTGACGTCGATCGCGACCTTACGCTGGGTCAACTTCGCGGCCTGGTCGGCGAGCTGCTCGCCGATCTCGTCGCAGACCGAGCGGTACTCCTTCGGGTTCGCGATCTCGCTATCGACCAGCGCGGCGGCGATGGTCAGTCGGATCTTCTCGCCCTGGCGGTAGCCCATGACCTTGACGTCCTCCCCGAGCGCCGGGAGCTTCTTCTTGAGCTTCAACGTGAGAAAGTGCTCGCTCTCGAGGACGAGCCGTTCGAGGTCGGAGAGCGGGGCGAATCCGACGCCGAACGACGTGTCGTTGGAGAGCACGCTCTTCTGCTCGAAGACGCCGCGGAGGTCTACCGACCCCTGGCCGATGCGGCAGTCGAACTCGACGTGCTTGGCGACGTCGATGTGGGCGCAGACGGTTTGAACGTACTTGCGGGCTGCTTCGATCGACGTGTCCCGGATCGGCAGCTTCTCCCCGTTGACCTCGGAGGTGGCGCGCCCGACGAGGAGCATGTAGATCGGTTTCGTCACCTTGCCGCCGCCGAACTTCGGTTCGGAGGCCCCGCCCACGACCTGGGTCTCGTCGGTGTTGTGGTGGAGAATGTGGCCGAACTCGTCGAGGTACAACCGGCAGAGCGCCTGGCTGACCGACTCGGAGACGCCGTCGGCGATCGAGTCGGGATGTCCGAGCCCCTTGCGCTCGACCATCTCGACCAATTGGTCTTCGATATGGACGGTCCGGAGCGGTTCCACCTGGAAATTCCGAGGCATCGAGGTCACTTCGGTCGGCGGAGCCGGGGGTGGGTTTAACGGTTGCGCGGAGGCGGTGGTCTTCCCGCGGCCCTCAGGTGTTGCGCGGGACGCAGAGCGGTTTCCTCATATGCGCGCCCGCTCGCACGTAGCCTTGGGCACGGTAGTACTCGCGGGTACCCACCGCGCTGGTGACGTATAGCCCGGAGAAGCCCTGCTCGCCCGCCTCCAATTCGGCGGCGGCGAGGAGCGCCTTCCCGAACCCCCGATGCTGGTAATCGGTCGGTCGGCCGGCGGGGCGCCCGACCGCGACCTCGCTCCCGACGACCTTGAGCTCCCGGATCACGGGCTCAGTGAGACCGCCTTCCGTGATCGACGAAGGGACACGCAGCCGTAGGAACCCCGCGACCGTGTCGGTGGACTCGTCCTCCCACACCCAGAATACCTCCCGCCCCCCGCTCGCGGCGTACTCCGTCCGGTGGAGGTGGAAGGCGTCGAACGCCGGGGTCGCCCGTCGACCAGCCTCCCGACACCGGAGACACCGACAATCGCGACCGCTCTCCCGGAGCCGGGCCACCGCCTTCTGGCGTACGTTGCTCGCCCGCACCCCCGCGGCAACCAGGCGGGAGGGAATGTCCCGTTGGATCCGTTGGATGCGCACCCACGGCGGGACGATCCGCTTCATCTCGGCGAGGAGCTCCACCGCGGTCGGCGTATCGTAGGGGGCGTACCGGCCCTGCTTCCAATCCTCGTAGAGCGGAGTACCGGGAAGTACCAGCGTCGGATAGATCTTCAGGAGGTCCGGTCGAAACTCCGGCTCGTCCCAGAGTCGTCGGAAATCTGCGAGGTCGCTCGAGGGATCCATCCCCGGGAGCCCGAGCATGAGGTGGTAGCAGACCTTCAGGCCGCGATCTCGCGCCTCGCGGGTGGCGCGTGCGACAGCTCCCGCGTCATGCGCTCGCCCCACCGCTCGGAGCACGTCGTCGTGAAGGCACTCGACCCCTACCTCGATCCGGGTCACGCCCGCATCGAGCAGGAACGGCAGGACCCGCGCGTCGCACCAATCGGGTCGAGTCTCCACTGTCAACCCCACCATCCGGTGTTCCGCGGTCTCGTTTCGAGCCACCGCCTCCGGGAGCGTCGCGCTGCGCTCCCCGTTGAGTCCTTCGTAGATCCCGCGAAGGACCTCTTCCTGGTAGGCGCGCGGACGGGCCGGGAACGTCCCGCCCATGACGATCACCTCGACCTTCGACGTGGGATGTCCGATCGCTTCGAGGGTATCAATCCGGTGACGCGTGATCGCGGCCGAGTCCCATTGGAATTGGGCCCCCCGGAGGGCCGACGGCTCCTCACCGGTGTAGCTCTGGGGGCTCGCGTTCTCGACGCCCCCCGGACAGTAGGTGCACGTCCCGTGCGGGCACCGGGCCGGTGCGGTCATCACGGCCACGACCGCCACGCCCGACAGCGTGCGAGAGGGTTTGCGTCGCACCGAGCCCACGAAGCGCGCCTGCTCCTCGGACGGGAGGCCGCGGATCCAATCGACGTTGGACGGCAGGGGTCCGGCGGGGCGGGTCTTCGCCCGTGCCAGCTTCTCGCGATGGACCTCCTGGGGGGAGGGCGCGACCGGGACGTCTACCGATGGAGCCATTGTCGGCTCTCTCCCGTCACGAGGTACGGCGCTCGTCGAAGGTCGTCGAGCGTGCGAGAGCCCGTCAGGAACATCGCCACCTTCAGTTCATGGACGAGGTGTTCGAGCTCGCGCCGCGTCTCCTCGTACCCCGTGGACGCCGCCTTGAGCACCCCGCCCGCGGTGCCGGCAGCGGTCGCACCGAGGGCGATTGCGCGCGCCACGTCCAGGCCGGAGCGGATCCCGCCGCTCGCAACGACCGGGAGACCCAGCGGGACGAGTTCGAGCACCGAGACGGGGGAAGGGATCCCCCAGTCCCAGAACGTCTTCCCGACGCGCGCCTCCCGTTCGGCTCCCTGCTCGACCGCCCGGAAGTGCTCGACCGCAGCGAACGAGGTGCCGCCGGTGCCACTGACATCGAACGCCCGGACCTTTCGCTCGCGCAGCTCCTCGGCGACCTCGCGCGAGATGCCGGCGCCCGTCTCTTTGACGAGGACGGGGAACTGCTCCGCGAGCTCCCCGATCTTCTCGACGCATCCTCGGGCGCGGCGATCCCCCTCGGGTTGCACCATCTCCTGGAGAAAGTTGAGATGGATCGCGAGGACGTCCGCGTGGATCAGTTCCATCGCGGCCCGCACTTCCTCGGGTCCAACGACCCGGTCGTTCGGTCCCTGAGGGATGATCTGGGGCGCGCCGATGTTCGCGAACTTGAGCGGCACCGCATGGCGGGCGACCGTCGCGTAGCTCTCGGGGTACTGTCCTTTGAGCACCGCGGCCCGTTCGCTGCCGACCCCCATCGCGACGCCGACGTCCGTGGCTGCATGCGCGAGGTTGTCGTTGATCTTGACCGCGTCCGGGAATCCGCCCGTCATCCCCGTAATCACGATCGGTGCGGCCAACTTGTGGCCCAGGAGCGTGACAGACGGGTCGATGTCGGCAAAGTCGACCTCGGGCAGCGCCTTGTGGACCAGTTGAACGTCGTTCCAGTAGCGGTACCGCCCTTCAACGTTGCGGCCGAGGACGACCTTGACATGCTCGGCTTTTCGATGGCTCAGGTCGAGGCCGGAGGCGTCGCGGGGTTCATCCGGACCTTGCGTGCGCCCAGCTCCCGTAGACCATCTCCCCCCGAAGGGCGCGAGAGAGTCCGCCATCCGTGAGTCCGCTAATAAGACCTGCGTCCACGCCGGCGTTCGCAATCCGGAGCATCGACTCTGCCTTGCCCCGGATCCCTCCGGTGACATCCGGGGCCCCCGCCGTCGGTCGAAGGTTCGCGACGACGTCGTCCGTGAGATCGCGCACGACCGTTCGCCGTCCGTGGGACGGACCCGAGAGGATCCCCGGAACATCGCTCACGAAGATGACTCGCGCAGGGCGGAGCGGCTTCACGAGCTGCTCGGCAATCGTGTCGGCGCTGAGAATGGAGGCGCCCCAGGTCTCGTCCGGCACGACGTCACCGAACGACACGGGAGAAAGGCCGCGGTGGAGCGCGTCGGCGAACGGAGCAGAGTCGAAGCCGACGAGCTGCCCCTCCCGATTGCGAGCGTGCGTCGCGATCGGCACGGATGCAGGGGAAACTCCGGCACCTACGAGAGCTCGGAGCACGAGCAGGTGCAGTCGGCGCACTTCGGTCGCGACGATCGCGGCGCCCCGGGCGCGGTGGGCCGCGGTCTCCGATTCGAGCGGGGCGCGGGCGAGCCCGAACTTTCTTGCGCCCGGGTGGCCGAACGATCCCGCCCCGTGGAGAATGACTACGCGCCGGTCCTTCCCGCTGGCGATCTCTTCGGCCAACCTCGCGAGGACCTTCGGTCGCGGGCGTTCGACCTCTCGCTTCCGGGTGATCACCGAGCCGCCCAACTTCACCACGATGAGCGGCCGCTCCCCGGAAGTCGAGGCCGTCATCCGCGCGAGCTCGAGGTCTACGCGTGGTCGAGGCCGGCGCGGTCGTTAAGGAACATGAGGGACCCGATCAGGACGAGGATCGGTCCTCCCAAGAAGTAGAGCGGGTCCATGGTCGTGACCGCTTGCCAGAGCACGAGGAGGCCGGCGCCCGCGGCGAGCGAAGCGGCGATCACCCAGGTTACCGAGATCGGGCTCGACACGTGGTGGGGGTGACCGTCCGGCATCGTGGCATGCGCTGACATCGCCGGGTGAGAGACGGCGCCCCTTCAAATGGGTTCGGTCGAAACGAAATGCGTCGCCCGAAACACCGCACCGAGCCGCGCGACGCGGGAACGGTGCGTCGCCGGCGGATTTTTGAAAAAAAGCAACAGAAGGTTGATATGGCACGCTCCCCTCGCACCGCCGCCCGAGGCCCGGGTAGGCGTCGACGGTGCCACCTGCTACCGAAGACCGGCCGGCGGAAACGTCGGAACGGTTGGAACCGCATAAAGCCACGAACGGGGCGGCCACGCCCGTCAGTGACCGCCCGCCGAGCGGAGGATCAGCGCCGATGCCGACGTACGGCACCGCGTCTCCTCCGCCCGGTACCTCCACCGCCGAGTTCCTGGACGCATTCCTTCAGAACAAGAGCGAACTGTTCCGCGAGAGTCGCGAGGTACTGCGCGACTCGTACGTGCCTGCGCGACTTCCCCACCGCGACGGCGAGCTACGACAGGTCGCCGAGGTGCTGGCACCCGCCCTCCGAGGCGATGTCCCGTCGAACCTCTTGATCTACGGCAAGATCGGGACCGGCAAGACGGCCGTCGTGACACAGGTACGGCAAGACCTCCAGCGTCGCGCGGAGGCGGCCTCGAAGCTCACGTTCGTCACCGTGAACTGTGGCAACATCGACACCGCCTACAGCCTCCTCCAAAACATCGGGAACACGTTCGCCAAGAACGACGCGGACCGGATCCCGACGGGCTGGTCGCTCGACCGCGTGCAGTCGGCGATGCGCCGCCTGATGGACACCAAGGGGGGCACGATCATCCTCGTCCTCGACGAGATCGACCGACTGGTCGCCCGCAGCGGCGACAACGTCCTCTATACGCTGAGTCAGATCAACACCGAGCTCGAGACGGCTCGCCTCGTGCTCCTCGGCATCTCGAACGACCTGAAGTTCACCAACCATCTGGACGCCCGGGTCCGGAGCCGCCTCAACGAGGAGAAGATCCTCTTCGACCCGTACAAGGCGCCCCAGCTCCAGGACATCCTCCAGGACCGGGCCCGGGTCGCCTTCCACGAGGGAGTCGTCGACCCCGGCGTGATCGAGCTGTGCGCGGCGTACGCCCAACTCGAGAGCGGCGACGCGCGCCGCGCGCTCGCGCTCCTTCGGCTCGCGGCCGAGATGGCGGAGCGGGATCATGCGAAGCGGATCACCCGCGACCACGTGGTGAAGGCGAAGAATCGCCTGGAGAAGGACATCATCATCGAGTGCTGCCGCTCGCTCCCCCCGCACTGCAAGGTGCTCCTCTACGCCATCCTCCAGTCGTACGAGCGCCGCCGGACCGGTGTGCTTACCGGCGAGGTCTACGACAACTACAAGCGGCTCGCGGAGCGCCTCGGCCTCCCCCCGCTCCACGCCCGGTCCATTTCGAACTACGTGAGCGAACTCGAATCGCTCGGATTGATCCGCGCCACGATCGTTTCGCGGGGCCGCGGCGGACGCACGCGGGAGATCCAGGTCGATGTGCCGATCTCCGAGACGATGCCCGCGCTCGAAGAGGACTCTCTGCTCGCACCGCTCGGGCGGCCGAAGAGCCGGGGGCAGACGCTGCTGACGAACTTCGACAATCCCGGGCGCACCGGCCCGTACTGACCTCTCCGGGCCCCGCGCCGGCCCGACCAGAATTCAGGCCGTCTCACTCTCGGACGGGAGAGTTTCCAGGATCTGGAACTCGCCCGCCGACCGGCGACGCACGCGCTCCCGGCGGAGTTCGGAGAGGTCCCGCCCGAGCTCGCGCAGTTCGGAGCTGACGCGTCGGACGCGGACCTTCGCGATCCCCTCGATCGCCGCGATCTCGCGGTCGAGCGCCTCGTCCGAGCCGCGGAACGGGCTCATTCGCCGCCGCCGTCCTCGATCTGGGCCTTCTGGAGTTTCGAGGAGAAGTCGATGAAGACCGTCTTGATCTCCGTGAACTCGTCGATCGCGACGCTCCCGGCCTCCCGACCGCCGTTCCCGGTGTTCTTCACACCGCCGAACGGGAGCTGGACCTCCGCCCCGATCGTCGGGGCGTTGACGTAGGTGATGCCGGCCTCGAGGTCACCCATCGCGCGGAACGCGCGGTTGACGTCCCGGGTATAGATCGACGACGAAAGACCGTACTCCACGTCATTCGCGACCCGTACCGCTTTCTCGTAGCTTCCGACCTTGATCACCGAGAGGACCGGTCCGAAGATCTCCTCCTTGGAGATCCGCGTGCCGTGCTTCGTTTCGAAGATCGTGGGCGAGATGAAGTAGCCGCGGTCGTAGGCGCCGCCCGTGAGTTTTGTCCCGCCGTACCGGAGCTTTGCCTCCTTCTTTCCTATCGCGATGTACTCGAGGATCTTCCGTTCCTGGTCCGCCGACGCGACGGGGCCCATCCCGGTCTTCGGGTCGAGGGGGTCCCCCACGGTAAATCCGTCCAGGCGGGCGATCAACCGACCCAGGAAATCGTCGTACACGTCCTTGTGCACGATCAGGCGACTCGTGGCAGTGCAGCGCTGGCCGGACGTTCCGAAGGCGCCGAAGAGGACGCCGTCGAGCGCCAGGTCGAGGTCGGCGTCCTCCATCAGGATCACTGGGTTCTTGCCGCCGAGCTCCAGGTGGACCATCTTGAGCCCCTGGGCCCCTCGGACATAGACCTCGCGTCCGGTCTCGACCCCGCCCGTGAAGGAGACGGTACGGACGCGGGGGTCGGAGACCATCGCGTTGCCGACGACCCCGCCCGGACCGGTCACGAAATTGAGCACCCCCTTCGGGAGGCCCGCGTCTTGGTAGACGCGCACGACCTCGAGCGCGCAGCGTGCGGTGTTCGACGCGGGCTTGAAGACGATCGTGTTCCCCGAGATCAGTGCGGCGGCGATCTTCCAGTTCGGGATCGCGGTCGGGAAGTTCCAGGGAGTGATGCACGCGACCACGCCCTTCGGCTGCCGGACCGTCAGGCAGAACTTCGATCGGAGCTCGGAGGGGACCGTCTCGCCGAACAGCCTCCGCCCCTCCCCCGCCATGTACTCGATGAAATCGATCGACTCCTGGACATCACCGAGCCCCTCCGAGATCACCTTGCCCATCTCGCGCGTGACGATCTTTCCGACCTCGGGCTTCCGTTCCTTGAGGATGCGCGCAGCCTCGAGAAGGATGTCGCCGCGCTTCGGGGCCGGTGTCTCTTTCCAGGAATGGAAGGCTTTCGCCGCCGCGGTCACCGCCCGGTCGACGTCCTTCGCCGTTCCGGAGACGAACGACGCGATCGGCTCCCGCGTCGCCGGGTTCACGGTCTTGAACCGCTTCGCCTTCGGGGGCGACGCCCACTTTCCTCCGATGAAGAGACCGAACTCCTCGACCTTCGCCGCCATCGTCCCCACGACCGAGGACGCCGACAGTGGGGGGCGCTAAAAGCGTCGCCGTTCGCCCTCGCCTCGGCCGCTCGAGACTTTATAGTCCCGACCCCGGTCGGTCCCCCGATGGAGCACCGCCTCGAGGCCGAGCTCACGCTGAGCGGGCCGCTCCGCGACGCGGCCGCGCTCGGGCCGACCGTGGAGCGGCTCGCGGCCGAGGCGATCCAGCGGACGATCGGAACGCGAGGGGAGGGTCGTCTCGCCGAGTGGAAACTCGAAGGCGACCTGCTAAACCTCGTGCTCGAATCGAAGGGACCTCGGCCCCACCAGGCACTGCTCGCCTTCGTTCGCCGGTTCGGGGAGGAGTTCGGCCGTGCCGAGAAGGTCGGGGTCCGGTCGTTCCGGGCGGGGCGGTATCGAACGCAGTTCCCGCTCGACTCCATTCCGAAGAAGCCCGTCACGCTCCCGGTACCGCACCACCTCACCCACCACGGGAAAGAGGCGACCCTCGAGCTCACGGACCTGAGCGAGGAAGCGCTCCGCGACAACTGGATGGACCGCGCGGTCGCCCTCGTCAAGGAGAAGGTCGACAAACAGTACTACGAAGGAAAGGAGCAGTTCTGGTCGCTCCTCACGTCGAGCCCTCGCCGGGAGATGCCGTTCACGCGGGACCCGACCGAGGAGATGCTGAAGCGCCACTGGGTCCGGTCCGGACCGACGAAGGGAAAGTGGTTCCTCGGTCCCACCGCCGCGCACCTGTTCCGCACGATGGAACGGATCGCCCGGGAAGAGGTGCTCGAGCCGCTCGGGTTCCACGAGGTCGTTCAGCCGCACCACGATTCGTTCGAGACGCTCCTGAAGACGGGGCACCTCGAGGGACTCCCCGGCGAATTCTACTACGTTGCCGAGCCGAAAACCCGTGACCCTGCGGCGTGGGAGCGGTTCACGGACCTGGTAAAGATCACCGGGGAGGTGCCCAAGGATGAGCTCGACAAGATGGTCACGGGCCCGACCGCCGTCTCCTGTTACGCGCAGTGCCCCACCGTCTACTGGTGGCTCTCGGGGCGCACGATCGCCACCGAGAGTCTCCCGCTGCTGATCTTCGACAAGTCCGCGGTGTCGAATCGGTACGAGAGCGGGGGGCGCCATGGCCTCGAGCGGGTCGACGAGTTCCACCGGATCGAGCCGGTCTACCTCGGCGCCCCGGACGACCTGATCGCGCTCCGGGAGCGGCTGCTCGAACGGTACGCTCGGGTGTTCAACGACATCCTCGAGCTCGAGTGGCGCACGGCGTGGGTCACGCCGTTCTACATGCAGCAGAGCGGCCAGGTCGGGGTCGACGATGCGAAGGCGCACGTGAAAGGCACGATCGACTTCGAGGCGTATCTTCCGTACCGCGGAACCCGCGAGGCGTCGGAGTGGCTCGAGTTCCAGAACCTGTCGATCGTGGGCGACAAGTACACCCGGGCGTTCGCGATCAAGACCCAGAAAGGGGAACTCTGGTCGGGCTGCAGCGGGATCGGTCTCGAGCGCTGGCTGACGACGTTCCTGGCGCAGAAAGGGCTCGACCCGGAAGGTTGGCCGACCGCATTCCGCGACTACGCCGGCACGATCCCCCGCGACGTGAAGTTCCTGTAGGCGACGGCGAACGGTCGCCGCAGGGAATCCCTAAGGTGCTCACTTCGCTTCCCCGATTGAGAGGGTACCATGGGCCGTCAACGTCTCCTCGACGACTTCGGAGCCGATAGGCCCACCGTGGATGCGCCTCTCGCGACCCCGGCGGAACGCGCACGGCCGGCCGCCCTCCCCGGCGTCTGGCGAGTCGAGGACGGCTTCGTCTCCCACCCGTTCCTGCGGCCCGGCGTCGTTCGGGCGTTGCCGTTCCAACTTGACCTCGCCCGCGTCGGTCTCGAAGAAGACCTTCTGGTCGTACTTCCGACCGGGCTCGGGAAGACTGTGATCGCCGCCCTGCTCGCGGCGGAAATCCTTCGGCGCTCTCCGGGGAAGGTCCTCCTCCTCGCCCCGACCCGACCGCTCGTCCAGCAACACGCGGATTCGTTCCGGCGCTGGCTGACCCCCATGCGTTCGGCCCGCTTCACCGGCACGGTCCATCGCCCGGTCCGGGAAGGGGCGTGGGAGAGCGCGGACCTCGTCTTCGCGACCCCCGAGATCGTCCGGAACGACCTCGCGGCGGGTCGGTACCGGTTGAACGAAGTCGCCCTCGTGGTGTTCGACGAAGCGCACCACTCGGTCGGGAAGTACGCGTACGTGCCGATCGCGAGTCAGTACCGGGTCGAGCGTCCGACCGCCGGGAGGGTGCTCGGTCTGACCGCCTCGCCCGGCGGAAAGGACGAACGCATCGAGGAGGTCGTGGGGGCCCTCGGTGTCCAACGCATTGAGGCCCGGTCTCGGGAGGACCCGGGAGTCGCCGAGTACGTTCAACCGACCGACGTCGAGCTCGTCTGGGTCGACCTCCCGCCCGAGGCGACTCGGATCCGGGAGATGCTCGCGGCCGCGGCGCACACGACGGCCCACAAGCTCCAGAAGATGGGGTATCTGCGAAAGAAACCGATCCGGTCGCTCTCCGTCAAAGACCTCATCGCGCTTCGCGCAGAGATCTTTGCACGACCCGGGCCGATGGTCCGACGGTTCGGCCCGTTGTTCCACCAGCTCCTCCTGCTCCACCTCCACCACGCACAGGAGCGCCTCGAGACCCAGGGACTCGAGCCGTTCCTCCAGTACCTCGACCGGGTCGGTGCGAAGGAGAAGCCGAGCCGTGGCGACCTCGCCTTCCTCAAGCTGCCCGAGGTCGTCCAAGCCCGCGCGGAGGCGCAGGAGTTCCTGCGCTCCACGAAGGAACCGTCCCATCCGAAGCTTGACGCCCTGGTCGAGCTGGTCCGCACGACGCTCGCTCGGACCCAGGACCATCCTCCCCGAGTGCTCGTGTTCGCCCAGTACCGGGACACGATCCAGGGGATCCAGACGATGCTGGAACTCCAGGGCTGGAACGTCGGACGGTTCGTGGGGCAGGCGACCCGGGACGCCGACGACAAGGGGATGAACCAAAAGGAGCAGGGGCGCGTCCTCCAAGGGTTCCGGGACGGACGGTTCCCCGTCCTCGTCGCGAGCAGTGTTGCGGAGGAGGGGCTCGACGTGCCCGACGTGGACCTGGTGGTCTTCTTCGAGTCGGTCCCGAGCGAGATACGGGCGATCCAGCGCCGCGGACGAACCGGGCGTACGTCGCTCGGCCGTGTTGCCGTACTGCTCACGAGGGAGACGCGGGACGTGCAGTACCAGGCCGCCGAAGTCCGTCGCGAAAAGGCGATGAAGCGAATCGTGCGTCGGCTCTCTTCGGAGGCGCGGAGTCGGAGCGCAGGAAAGGCGAACGGCCGCCCGGCCTCTCCCGAGGATCCGGGCGGCGCGCCGCCGAAAAGTTCAGTATAAAGATTGTTGAGCCGTGCGATAGCGTACCCGTCCGTCGGCGAGGCTAAATAACGGCCCTCGGGTCCAACGGCGCAAGGTTTCGATGGGCCTCGTTTCCGCGCTCGCTCAGAACCTCGGCTTGACCAGCCTCACCGTCATCGCGGTGGCCCTCACGCTCTACCTCCTCTACGTCATGATCCACCCCGAGAAGTTCTAGGGGGGGCACCCGTGGTCGACCTGCAGTCGCTCTGGGACGTTCTCCTCGTCATTGGGCTCGTCCTGGCGATCGCGCCGTGGTTCGGGGCGTATCTGGGCCGCGTCTACCTCAACCGTCCCGCGTTCGGGGACGTCGTGCTCGCCCCACTCGAACAGGCGGTCTACCGGCTGCTCGGAACCTCACCCCGTCGCGGCATGCGACCGCGGGAGTACATGTTCGCGCTCCTGCTCGTCAATGGCGGAGTCTTCGCCTTCCTGTACCTGTTCTTCTTCTTCCAATCGAGCCTCCCGCTGAACCCGACCAATACGTTCTACCACATCCCGAACATGTCGTGGGACCTCGCGCTCCACTCGGCGGCCAGTTTCACGACGAACACGGATTTCACCCACTTCACGAACGAGTCCCAGATCAGCATGGGCTCGGAGGTGATCGCCTGGCAGCTCGCGATGTTCGTCTCCGCCGCGACCGGCCTGTCGGTCGCCGCAGCGATGATCCGAGGGTTCATTCGGAAGGACGGCACGCTCGGAAACTTCTACGTCGACATGGTCCGCAGCATCACACGGATCCTCCTTCCGATCGCCATCCTCTTCGCGGTCATCCTCGTCCTCCTCGGCGTTCCGGAGACGTTCAAGAATTACATCATCGCCTACCCACTGACCGGCGGAACCCAGACGATCTATCTCGGGCCGGTCGCGTCGTTCCAGTCGATCTCGCTCCTCGGCACGAACGGGGGCGGATGGTACAGTGCGAACGCCGCCTCGCCGCTGGCCAACCCCTCGGCGGTGTCGAACCTGTTCCTGGTCGGGGTGATGATGCTGATACCGTTCTCCACCCCGTTCGCCTTTTCGCAGATCATCCGGCGGAAAGGGGAGGCGTGGCCGTACGTCGGGACGATCGTCATCGTCTTCGCGGTCGCGCTCGGCCTCTTCATCGTCTATCAGGCGGCCACGAACCCCGGCATCGCGAGCGTCTCTGGACTGGGCACGTCGACCAACGGCTACCCCGTCGGGCAGGAGACCCGGTTCAGCCTGCCCGAGGCCTCCCTCTTCCAGGTCGTGAGCGTCTACAGTAACGTCGGCGCGAACAACATGGCGATCGGTTCGGTGTCGCCGATCGCCCAGATGGTGCTGCTGTTCGGGATGTTCACGCAGAGCACCCCGGGGGGCGAAGGGACGGGATTCGCGACGCTCCTCCTGTTCGCCGTCCTCGCGATCTTCATCGCGGGCCTGATGGTCGGTCGGACTCCAGAATATCTCGGGAAGAAGATCGAGATCGGTCAGGTAAAGTGGGCGGCCCTGGCCCTCTTGATCCATCCGGCGATCATTCTGATCCCGTTCTCCATCGGCGTGTTATGGGGAGATCCGGGCATCGCCGGCCCGACGCTCGCCGCCTCCGCGCACAACTTTACGTCGGTCCTCTACGAGCTCACCTCGGAAGCCGCGAATAACGGGAGCGCGCTCTCGACGGGCTCGTTCACGGACACCACTCCATTCTGGAACGTCACCGGGGCGCTGGTGATGCTCGTCGGCCGATTCGTGCCGATCTGGGCGATGCTTCAGGTCGGAGGGCTGTTCGCGGAACAGTCGGAAAAGCCGCCCGGACCCGGCACGCTCCGGACCGCCAGCGCGACGTTCACGATCTACCTGACGATGATCTTGATCATCGTTTCGGCACTTCTCTTCCTGCCCGTTCTCGCGATGGGGCCCCTCGCCCAGATCCTGTGAGGTGAGCGAGCGGATGGAATCGGGAGCGAAGGTTTCGGTGCGGCGGGTGCCGCACACCTCGTGGCGGCGCGTGGTCGTCGACTCGTTCAAGATGTTCGACCCGCGGCGCGAGCTCCACAACCCGATGATGTTCGTCGTCTGGGTGCTGTTCATCTTCCTGATCGTGCTCACGCTGTTTCCCCGGGCGTTCCCCGACATCGCACGGTTCTACAGCGCGAGCTACTACCTCGGCGTCACCGTCATCCTGTTCCTCACGCTCTGGTTCGCCCATATCTCCGAGGCGATCGCCGAGGCGCAGGGACGGGCCCAGGCCGACAGCCTGCGCGAGATCCGCAGCGGCATCCGGGCCCGCCAGATCCTTCCCGACGGGACGTCGCGGTGGGTGCCGGCGGACCTCCTGCGGATCGGCGATACGGTCGAGATCCAGGCCGGGGAGCCGGTGCCGATCGACGGCGACGTCACCCAGGGCGCCGCGCTGATCGACGAGTCGATGATGACCGGTGAGTCCGCCGCGGTCATGCGGGAGAGCGGCGGGGACAAGACGAGCGTCTTGGGCGGGGCCCGGGTCGTCCAGGGGACGGTCCGTGTGCGCGTCAGCGCGGTGCGGGGCGAATCGTTCCTCGACCGACTCATCCGTCTTGTCGAGGGGCAAGCCCGCGAGCCGACCCCCAACGAGCTCGCGCTCGGGGTGTTCCTCGCCGCGCTGACGATCGCGCTGTTCACGGTCGTCGTGACGTTCGTGTATCTTGCGAACTTCACCGACATTATCGCCGTCGACCTGGCCACGATCGTCGCGCTGTTCGTCTGCCTGATGCCGACGACGATCGGCGCCCTTCTACCGGCGATCGGGATCTCGGGGATCAACCGGGTCGCCCGCACGAACGTGATCGCGAAATCCGGCAAGGCGGTGGAAGCCGCCGGCGACCTCGACACGCTCATCCTCGACAAGACCGGCACCATCACCGTGGGAAACCGCCTCGCCGTCCAGTTCGTGGCCGCGCCCGATACGCCGATGGACGCACTGGTCGAGGGAGCGATGCTCTCGTCGACGCTCGACGACACACCGGAAGGCAAGTCGATCGTGCGGCTCGCGGCCCGCCGTGCGACGCCGATCCGCCGGCTCGATCAGGGGTCGTTCAAGGTCCTCCCTTTCACGGCGGAGCGTCGGATGAGCGGGATCGCGCTCGCGGACGGTACCGAGTTCTACAAGGGGTCGATCCAGGCGATCGAGGCGTACGGGGCCGTGCTGCCCGGCCCGCTGAAGAAGTCGGCGAACGCAGCGTCGAAGCAGGGGATGACCCCGCTCGCGATCTCGGTGGGAAAGCGCGTCGTCGGGCTTGTGTTCCTCAAGGACGTGGTGAAGCCCGGCATTAAGGACCGGATCCGTGAGCTTCGGACGATGGGAATCCGCACGGTCATGTGCACGGGAGACAACCGGCTCACGGCCGCCGCGATCGCCGAGGAGGCCGGCGTGGACGACTTCATCGCCGAGGCGAAGCCCGAGACGAAGCTCGTCGTCATCGAGCGGGAGAAGGCGGAGGGGCGCCTCGTCGCGATGAGTGGCGACGGGTCGAACGATGCACCGGCGCTCGCTCGGGCGGATGTCGGGCTCGCCATGAACAACGGCACGAGCGCCGCGAAGGAGGCGGGGAACATGGTCGACCTCGACAATGACCCCACGAAGCTGATCGAGATCGTGTCGATCGGCAAGCAGCTCCTGATCACCCGCGGCGCGCTCACGACGTTCTCGATCACGAACGACGTCGCGAAGTACTTCGCGATCATCCCGGCGATCTTCGTCGCCTCGGGGGCCGCGGCGCTCCCGGGGATCGGGTTCCTGAACCTGCTGGGTCTCTCGAACCCTCAGCTCGCCGTCCTCGCGACCCTGCTGTTCAACGCGTTGGTCATCCCATTGCTGATCCCGCTCGCGCTAGCGGGCGTCCCGTTCCGGCCCCGACCGGCGATCGACCTGCTGCGGCGGAACCTCATCTACTATGGGTTCGGGGGCCTCGTGAGCGCGTTCGTGGGGATCAAGCTCCTCTACCTCCTCCTCGCCTGGTTGAGCGGCCTGGGCTGGGTCCAGGGGATCGGGGTCGCCGTCGCGCATTTCCTGCCGTTGGGGGGACTGTGAGCGCGGTCGCCGTCCCCTCCACGGGCCGACCCACCGACGCCCCGACGCCCCGACGGGCGGTGACCCCCGGGCCGTCCCACACCCGGATGGGGCACGTGCGGGCGACCGTCGTCTTCCTCGTCCTCACGTTGTTCGTTTCGGGATTCGCCTACCCCCTCGTCGTGACGGCGATCGGGCAGCTCATCGACCCGAACGCCGCGAACGGCTCGTTACTCACCGACCCCAATGGGACCGTGGTGGGCTCCTCGCTCATCGCCCAGAACACGAGCGCCCCCTACCTGTTCTGGGAGCGGCCCTCGTTGAGCGACTACAATACGACGTTGGGGATGATCACACCGCCCGGGCCGACCGACCCCGCGCTCGGCACCTTGCTGAACGAAACCATTGCCTACATGAGGGAGTATGGGAACTTCACCGTGAACGCTTCCCTTCCGTTCTGGCTCGTATCGGAGTCGGGCTCCTCCATCGACCCGGACCTTACGCCCGAGGCGGTGCTCGTGCAGGTGCCGCGGGTCGCCGAGGCGAACAACGTGTCGATCGCCAATCTCACCGGATTCGTCAACGCGCACCTCGTCAACCCGCCGATCCCGTACCTCGGCGTCTCGTACGTCGACGTGCTGCAGCTCGACATCGACCTCCTCGCGTGGGTGGGAAAGTAACGATGTATCGGCAGATTCTCATTCCCGTCCAGGAGCCGGCCGAGGTCGAACCCCTGATCCGGTTCGCTGCGATGCTCCTCGACACCGACGGGGAGATTCGCGTATTGCACGTCATCCCGACCACCACCCTCCCCGAAGTGACCCGGGAGTGGCGGGCGTCGGTGAACCTGGTCGTCCCGGCCCACGAGGCGGGCGCCGCCCTCGACGTCCGCGTCGACCCCGAGGTGCGCGCGGCGACCGATGTGCCCGGCGAGATCCTCGAGAGCGCCGAGTCGCACGGAGTGGACGCGATCCTCATGACGCTGCGAGGGGACAAACGCAGCCGCAACCCGTTCGTCGGCCATACCGCGAGCGGGATACTGCACCACGCGCATGCGGACGTGCTCATCGTGAACCGGCTGGCCCTCGGGGCCGGCAAGTTTCCCCGGATCCTCCTGCCGTCGTTCCGCTCCACGCCTCTCCCGAGGGCCATGCAGGTCGCCGAGGAGATCGCGCTGCGCAACGACGGCGCCGCCGTGACGACGCTCTCCGTCGGGCCTCGGGCCCCCGGCGGGCCCGACGAGGCGCTCGACCGCGAGGAGCGGTCGTCGCGCGGGGTGCTCGTCACGCACAAACGTTCGATCTTCGCGGGTTCGCTCCTGCGACGCGGCCGACTGCCCGCGGTGATCCTCCAGGCCGCCCAGCGCGAGCGGTTCGGCCTCCTCCTTGTCAGCGAGGAAGGAGACCAGGCCGGGGGCGCCCTCCTCACCCGCCCGTTCCTCGAGGAACTGTTCCGGGCGGCCCCGTGCCCGGTCCTCGCGCTCCGTTCGTAGGTCGGAAGGTCGGCCATGGCGGAGCTCGCGTTCGTGGGCCTCGGCCTCGGGGACGAGCGGGGCCTCTCCGCTCGCGCGTGGGAAGTGCTCCACGCCGCCGACGAGGTGTTCGCGGAGGAGTACACCGCGGTTGCGCCCGACGGTACGCTCGAACGGGTGGGCGTCGAGCTTCACCGCCGTATCCAGCGCCTGGACCGTGCCGAGCTCGAATCCGAGCGACCGATCTTGGACGCGCTCGCCCGCTCCGCACGGGTCGCGCTGATCGTCGTCGGCGACCCGTTTGCGGCCACGACCCACGTCGCGCTGCGGCTGGCGGTCGAACGCGGTGGTCACGACTGGAAGTACGTCCCGAACACGAGCATCCTCACTGCCGCGGCCGGGTTCCTCGGATTCATGCATTACCGGTTCGGCCGGACCGTATCGTTCCCCTTCCCGGCGCCCGGGTTCGCTCCGCGTTCACCGGTGGAACAGATCGCCGGAAACCGCGAGCGGGGACTGCACACGCTCGTGCTGCTCGACCTCCAGCCGGCGGACGGGCGGTTCCTCACCGCCAACGCAGCCCTTGCGCTCCTCCGGGAACGCGATCCAGAGGGGGTCGTGGTGCCCCCGAACACCGACGTGGGGGTCGCGGCTCGGGTCGGTCGCGACGACGCGGCGGGCTGGTTCGGTCCTCTCGAGGAGCTCGTTCACCAGGAGTTCGGTCCCCCGATGCACGTCGTGGTTATTCCGGCGCCCGGGCTCCACTTCGAAGAGATTGCGGCGCTCGCGCGCTATCAGAGAGCGCGGTCGAAACCGGTCGAATAGGTTACGGCGCGCCCGTGGTCGTGCCGGGGGCGAGGAGAGCCTCCGCGAACTGGCGGATCCGGAACGGGCGCAACAGCACGACGTCGGGCCCCTTCCCGTTGTCCGTCGGAGCCGCCGGCGGGCGCGATGCAGGGGCGACGAGGATGACGCGCAACGACGGTTCGGCGCGGCGCGCTTCGCTGACCAGCGAGCTGGGACTCCCTTCCGCGAGGTTCACGTCGGCGACGAGGAGCGTCGGGTGATGCTCCCGGATGAGCTCGAGGCACTGGGTCGCCCCTTCGGCCTCTCCATCGACCCGAAAGTGGTGAAGACGGAGCAGACCGCGCAAAAGGACGCGCGTCTCCTCGTCACCGGCAACGACGACTGCGGACGCCGCCGGCGGGCTCGTGTCGACCATTCTCACTGACCGGTCGCATTTGGCCTCCCGAAGGCCCGCTTACTGGTCAACTCTAGGTACACCACCGAGTATTTTTGACTACGCTTGGTCCCGGCACGGGCGCGGGTCGGCGGGGACACCGTCGCACGGTCGGCGTCAGGCGCCGGTCGATTCGCCGGCGGGCTCTCGCTCGCCCCAGTCGGCAACGCCCGCGGCTTGTAGCAGGGCATCGAGCGCCGCGTGGTACCGTTCCGCCGGCGCCGCGAGGGTCGACCGCGCGCGGTCGGCGAGCGCGCTCCCGAATTCCTGTTCGGTCTTGGAGAACTGCCAGCCGTGCGCGGTGCCCCGTCCGATCGCGCTCAGGAGTCCGAACGCGAGTCCGCGCTCCTTGCCTTCCTGGGGGAGCGACTGAAGGATGGCACGCTCGGCGGACGAGCTGCCGTGGGTTCGGTAGTCCCGAGCGATCCGGTCGACCCAGGCGGCCTCGCGGGCGAGCCGACGGTACCGCGGGAGCTCGTCGAGCACCTGGCGCTCCTCGCTCCGGCGCTGCGCCCGCTTGAGGATCTCGGCGACGCGTCCCGGGGCGCCTCGGGCCTCGTCGATCCAGCGTCGGGCTTCCGCCGGGTCGGAGACGATGGTGCGGACGATCACCTCCGCGTGTTCCGGCCAGAGGCGTTCCAAGGCGCGGCTCGCGGACGGCTCGTCGACCTCGAAGTATCCGCCGACCTCCTCGAGCGCGCGGCCGACCGCCCGTCGCTCGATCGCGGTGGCGTCCAGGGCCTCCAGGAACGCGGCGGAGTTACTGCCGTAGCAGACGCCGCCGGCAACGAACGTCGGGCGGTCCGTCCCCTCGATCCGGGGACGGAGCTCGTCGGCGTAGGCATCCAGGAGCTGGGCGTCCGAGAGTCTGCCGAGCTCGTACCGCTTTCGGATCGCTCGCGGGAGCTCGGGCAACCGGGCGTGGACGCATTCGGGTCCGCCCTGGCACCGCACGTTCCACTCGGCGCCGACCGGGAACTCCTCGATCGGGTCGGGCACGGCGGCGCCGTCGGAGAGGCTCGAGAGGAGGTGGCGTTCGGCCTTCGCGCACCGGCGGCAGACGCGGAACGCGGTGGTCGCCCCGGGCCAGCCGACTTCAAGGAACGGCCGAGGCTCGTTCCCCTGGAGGTGCGGACAAAGGAAGAGATGCTTCGCCGGGTCCTCGATCAGGCGGTACGGAAGGTCGGCGACCCGCTCCGCGCGGAACTCGTCGGGCGGGTTGGGCGATTTGCCCGTGCACCAGAGGGTCTTGCGGGTAGCGAAGAAGTGGTACCCCTTCCGCGCCCAATCGACGTAGCCGAGGAGCAGGCGGGCCGGTTCGTCCGACTGCTGGACAGCGACCTCGCTCTCGCGCGGGGCACGGGCGAGCGATGCGTAGGAGACCTCCCCGTCCGGGAGGGGGAAGGAGACGACCGCGGGCGTCTGGGGGTCGAGGTAGTACTTGAGCAGCCCCGCGTACGACCGGGCGAGCGACTCCCCCCAGTGGGTAGCGCGGTCGAGTCGCTTCTGATCGTCCCGGTCCTCCCGCACCGCCTCGAGCTCCGCGCGCAGTCGGTCGAACCGTTCGGGCGGGCAGTCGCGCGTGCGACGCGGAAGCAGCGGGTCGACCGACTCCCGCAGCACTTTCGCCCGGGCGAGGAGGTCGTGCTCCCGAACGCCCGTTCCTTTCCGTACCCGCGGCATGGCCCCTCTACCGAGCGAGCGACGGGTCGTACATATTCCCGCGGGTCGGGTCGGGGGCTATCGGCGGCACGCGTCGAGGAAGTGTCGGAACATCTCGCGCCCCCCCTCGGTGTGCTCCACCTCCGGGTGGAACTGCACGCCCCAGATCGGTCGCGACGGATGCGCCATCGCTTCGACCGCGCAGGCGGTCGAATGCGCGAGCACGGTCCAGCCCGGCGGTGCTACGGCGACCTCGTCGTTGTGGTTCCCCCAGACGCGGAATCGATCGGGGAGGCCCGCGAACAGAGGATGGTCAGCGCGGTCGACCACGAGGTCGACGGAGCCAAATTCGGGAGAAGAGTGGACGACCTTCCCACCGAAGTGTCGTCCAAGGTACTGGTGGCCGACGCAGATCGCCAGCACCGGGACATCCACCGTGTCGATCCATTCGTCCACACGGCCGAGGGGGGCATCGCTGCCCTCCATGCTTAGGGCGCCCCCGGACAGGACCACCCCATCCGCATGCAACTCGGCGAACGGCGTCGTGTTGGGGACGATCGTGGTCTCCGCGCCGAGGTCGCGAAGCACCCTCCACTCGCGGTGGGTCCACTGCCCGCCGTTGTCGAGTACCGGTATCCTCACGGCCTGCTCCCTTTGGGGGGACGGTTCGGCGGGTCTTCGGTCGTCCGCTCCACGGCGGCCTTGATCTCGCGGATGTCCGCGCGCATCCGGAGCATCTCCTCCTCGAAGGGCGTGAACCCCTGCGCCCGAAGCACGGCGGCCGAGACGTAGATCCCGATGAAGATCGCACCGATGAGGGCCAGGATCGTCGTGAAAACGAGTGCGAAGACCAGGGTGACCGGGTCACCGAGCGCCGAGGCGATCGGGACCGTGAAGACGTGCGTGATTTCTGCGAACTCCACCGCGAGGAGTCCGATGATCAGGCCCGTCCAAACCAGGATGACGGGCCGAGAGGAGCTCACGACGTCCCTCCCGTGCCGGCGTACACGAGGGGGATCGAGTACGGCAGGTTCGTCACTGTGTTCGAGTACGGGTTGATCCCGGTAGTGTCGGAGACGATGCTGAACACCGCGATCGTCGAGCCGGAGGGGATACTCACATCGACCGCGAGGACGCCGACGTAGAGCGCGTTGACCCCGTTCGCCGTGTAGAGCGCCGTGACATTGACCGCGACCGGATCCTCCGACGCGAGCCGATCGATCGACAGGACGGACGTGGCGTTCGTCCAGTCGGTCCAATTCAACGGTCCGCTGGGGAACGAGCCGGTCCAATTGAACCCCCACGCGAGGCCGAGGTTGATCTCCGAATAGCGAGCGGTCGTGCTCAGTCCCCGGACGTAGAAGTGGGTCGAGTCGTTGCCGGGGAGGCCGTCGACGACCAGGTACGCCTGAGTGTAGAAGATCCCCCCCACGGGTTGCCCGGTAAGGATCGGGGTTGCCACGATCAGTACGATGAGGAGTACCGCAATCGCGACGAACGGCCAGGGGAACCACTGAGCGAATCGGTTCGGTGGCCTCACGGAGCTCCCGATTTCCAGCCGCGATACAGCTCGTGCGGGACGTTCAGGTGGTCGAGGACCTTCCCCGCGAGGTAGTCGGTCTGGTCGTCCACCGATCTCGGGTGGAGGTAGTACGGGGGCGCGGCATCGAGGACGACGACCCCGAGTTCGCTCAACGTCGTCAGGTGCCGCAAGAGGATCGTGGGGAGAGGGGACTCTCGCGGGACGATGATCAGCGGGCGGCGCTCCTTGAGGTGGACGTGCGCGGCGCGCGTCAGCAGCGTGTCGCCGAACCCGAGCGCGACCTTCGCCGCGGTGTTCGCCGAGCACGGGACGATCACCATGCCCCGGGTCGGCCGGGAGCCGCTCGCGATCGGGGCACCGAGGTCCTGGTCGGAGTAGATGTGCGTCGCCAAGCCCGCGAACGCTTCGGGCCCCAGAGCGCATTCCGCTCGAAGCACCGCCACCGCTCCGTCCGAGACCACGAGGGCAACCGGCACTCGCGCCTCTCGGAGAGCCGCGAGGACACGGAGAGCGATCGGAGCGCCGCTGGCCCCCGAAATGCCCACGACGATCGGAGGTTCTTCCGCCACTCGGCTCCCCGTCCTTAAGAGGCTTGAACGACTCGGCCGTTAAGACGATTGGCGAGGCGTTCACGGTGGGGCATCGAGCGGCAATCGTCGGCGCGGGACACACGCGATTCGGAGTCTTGGAGGAAGGACCCCGGGCCCTGCTGAAGTCTGCGGTCGACGCGGCGGTAGCGAGCGTCGACAAAGGAGTCGAGCGGGCCGCGGTCGGAGAAGCGTACCTCGGGACGCTCGGCTTCGGTGGGTGGCAGATCGGGAACGCCTCCGCGGTCCTCGCGGAGGAGGCGGGGATGCCCGGCGTCCCGACGACCCGGGTCGAGAATGCGTGTGCCTCCGGCGGCACGGCGATCCGGGCCGCGGTACGTGCGGTCGAGCATGGCGACCGGGACCTGGTCCTCGTCGCGGGCCTCGAGAAGATGACCGACGTCTCGAACGCGCGCCGCCGATACTGGCTCGGCGTATCGGGGGACACCGAGTGGGAGCGCTCCGCGGGATTGACGTTCGCGGGGGTGTACGGGCTGATCGCCTCCCGGTACCTCGCGCAGCACCAGGTGGGCGCCGACGCCCTCGCCGAGGTCGCGGTTAAGAATCATGAGAACGGCGCGCTCAATCCGAACGCCCAGTTCCAAAAGCGCGTGACCCGCGAGGACGTCCGGAAGGCCCCGCGCGTCGCCGACCCTCTCGGACTCTACGACTGCTGCCCTGTCTCCGACGGCGCGGCCGCGCTCCTCATCGCCTCCCCCGGTAGCGCAAAGAAGTTCACCGACACGCCGGTCTACATCGACGGGGTCGGGGCAGGTTCCGATACCCTCGCGGTGCAGGAGCGACCGGAATTGACCCGATTCGGTGCGACCCGATGGGCCGCCGACGAGGCGTTCCATGCGGCCGGGGTCTCCCGTTCCGACATCTCGTTCCTCGAGGTCCACGACTGCTTCACGATCGCCGAACTCCTCGCGATCGAGGACCTCGGTTTCGCAAAACCGGGAACGGCCGGGGGGATGACCCTGGACGGCACGACTCGGCGGGACGGACGGCTCCCGGTCAACCCCGACGGCGGCCTCAAGGCAAAAGGGCACCCGATCGGAGCGACCGGAGTGAGCCAGGCGTACGAGGTCTTCCTTCAACTGCGGGGCGCCGCCGAGGCGCGACAACTCTCCCACCCGAGCCGGGCGCTGACGCAGAACGTCGGGGGCGCCGGGGCGACGGCGAACGTGACGATCTACTCGGTGGGGTGAACGGTACGAGGACGGTCGAGCGGGCCGCCGCCTACCTGCCGTCCGCCACGAGCCGGGGCCTTCGGGTGGCCGCGCGCGACGAGGACGGATTCACGCTCGCTGCGACCGCCCTCGAACGACTCGAGGAAGTGAGCGGGGGGCTCGCTCCCCCCGCGTGGGTGCTCTTCGTGGGGGACCTCCCGCCTGCGGCCGATGTCGATGTCAGCCGATTCCTCGGCCGCCCGGTACCGACCGCACGATTCGGAGGCGGAGTCGTGGGCCTCACCGCGGCGATGAGCGCGGCGGCGGACCCGGTGCGAGCCGCCGAACCGGTCGTGATCGTCGCCGTTGACCTCTCGCCCGATGAAGGTCCTCGGGCCCACTCGGATGCCGCGGTGGCGCTGCGGGTAGGGGAACGGAGTTCGGTCGGCCCGACGCCCCTCTTCGACGCACCCCCGGACGACTGGCCGTCCACCCCGACTGTCTTTCGGTGGGCGCGAGAGCGAGCCGTGGAGGAGCCCGGCTTGTGGGTGGGGGACTTCGGCGTACCTGTGAGCTCGGCGCCGACAACGGACCTCGTCCCCGTGCCGCGTCCGCTGCTCCCGATCGATGGCCCCGTCTCTCAAGGGGCGTATGTCCCTCGCGCGCGGTACGTAGAGAACCTCCCGAGTCGCTGGAGGTTCTGGGCGGAACGATGCAGCTCTTGCCAGTCCGTCACGTTCCCGCCGCGAGGTCGCTGCCGGCAGTGCGGTGGCACGGAGCACCTCGAGCCGATCGGTTTGCCCCGGGACGGGGGCGAGGTCGTCGCGTCCACCACGATCGGGCCCGGCGGACAGCCGACAGAGTTCGACGATCAGGTCGCGGCGGGCGGTTCGTACGGTGTCGTTCTCGTAGACCTGATTCCCGGTGTTCGAGCCACGCTGCAGGTCGCCGATGCACGACCCGGTCAGCTCAAGATCGGCGCGAGGGTCCACACCCGATTGCGGCGCCTCTACCCGATGGAAGGCGAATGGCGGTACGGCCGCAAGGCGATTCCCCCGCCCTGACGGGCCGGCAGACCCGGGAAACTCAGGCGAAGCCCTGAACGTCCTGGTTTCGCCGTTCCTTGCGGGAGTACGGCTCGGAGGTGATCCCCAGGTGGGTCGAAAGGGTCGTGAACGTGCGCACCAGTTGGTCGACGGCTTTCGCGAGCTCTTTCTGTTCGGCGCGGAGCTCGTGCAACTCCTCGCGTAACTGGCGCAGCTCGACCTCCCACCGTTCCTTCTCGGTCGGCAACGTCATTGGAGTCCCTCTTCCGCCACGACCCTCAGTGGGTACATAGGGGGTTCGTTACCCCCGCACCACGAACTACGTGCGGGTGCCCGACGGCCCGAACGGTGAGTTGGAAGTCCCCTTGTCGATGAACGGGACCCAGGCGCCCTTGTCGGGGTCGTAATCGACCCGTTGGAGCTCGACGACGAAGCTCTTCAGCAGGTCGCCCGGCGTCGGACGCAACGAGATCGCATAGACGTAGATCCCGAACCCCATGAAGTCGGTCACCCGCCGAAGCACCTCGGCGAGGTCTTCGCGAGGGACGGTGACGCGGATCGAAGTCTCTCCCAGCAAGCTCGCGAAATCGTCGACATCGAACGGTCGTTCCAGCGCGATGAGGGGGATCGGAGCGGCGGCCGCGGCGGAAAGGAGCGCGGCTGCCGTGACGGCGGCCTTCGGTGGAGCGGACGGGGCAGGTGCGGGGGGTCCGCGGACGGAGAGGGCGGGGTCCTTAGGTGGGTACTTCGCCAGTACGGGGGACGCGTCGCGACCGACGAACCGCGGGGGTGTTGCGGGCTTCGCGCGGTCCTGCGGACGCCGAACCGCTTTCCGGGTCGGCCTTCGCTTCCGTACCATAGTACAGAGTAGGGGAGGCTCGGGAAATCATAAGCTAGGGGAGCGGAGTCGCAGAGAGGGGGACTCACCGCGGGGTGCAGCGACTGGTTTCGAACGGGAATCCGCTCGAGAAACCCTTCGCTTTTTCGACGTTTGTAGCGAAGACCACCGTGTCAATATACGTCACGGGGAGTGACTTTTGTAGCGTCCACGACGACAGATGGATTATGTAGGCAGGAGTGGGTGGTCCGCCCGAGCCCCACCGCAAGGTGGACGGCTCGAAGTGGAGTAACGAGAATGCCGGCACGTGTCATGAAGGAGTTCCAGGCCCCCCGGGGCCTGCCCAGGAAGACGGCCTCGGTTTGCCCCGAATGCATCAAGGTCATTCCGGCGATCGTCCGCGAGAAGGACAATCGCGTCATCATGGAAAAGACCTGCCGAACGCACGGGTACTTCTGGGACATCATCTCGAACGACGTCGACTTCTACCTCCGGATGGAAGTCTACGCCCACGACGGCGTCGGCTACGAGAACCCCTACTACGACAAGTTCCGTGGCTGCCCGACAACGTGCGGAATGTGCAGTCACCACAAGTCCCACACGGGACTCGCCCTGATCGACCTGACGAACCGGTGCAATCTGAAGTGCCCGGTCTGCTTCGCGAACGCGAACGCCGCGGGCTACGTCTTCGAGCCGACCCGCGAGCAGATCCACTTCATGCTGAAGACCCTCCGCGAGCAGAAGCCCGTGGGAACGGTCGCGGTCCAGTTCTCGGGTGGCGAACCGACCCTCTCTCCGCTGTTCCTGGACGCGGTCTCCATGGCGCGGGACCTCGGCTTCAAGCAGGTGCAGGTCGCGACGAACGGTATCCGTGTCGCGAACGAACCCGGCTTTGCCCAGGCGTGCCGTGACTCGGGGCTCCACACGCTCTATCTCCAGTTTGACGGTCTGGACGACGAGATCTACCGGAAGGTCCGGGGCGTCCCGCTCCTGAAGGTCAAGCAGAAGGCGATCCAGGCTGCCCGGGAGACCCACTCCTCGGCCGCGGAGCTCGCGGTCGGCAAGCCGGACAAGCCGCTCTCCGTCGTGCTCGTTCCGACGCTGGTCGGCGGGTTCAACGAGAAGGAGATCTGGCCGACGGTCAAGTTCGCGATCGACAACATCGACGTCGTGCGCGGCGTCAACTTCCAGCCGGTCGCCCTGACCGCCCGTATCCCCGACAAGGACCGCTTCCAGATGCGGTTCACCCAGTCGGACCTGGTGCGCATCCTCTGCACCGAGGGACCGTTCGAGAAGTCGGACTTCTTCCCCGTGCCGTCGGTCGCTCCGATCTCGGAGCTCGTGTCGATCATCCACGGCGAGGAGAAGATGACGCTGACGACCCACCCCGGCTGCGGATGCGCTACGTTCGCCTTCATCTCGAAGGACGGACAGAAGATCACCCCGCTACCCCGGTTCATGGACGTCGACGGGTTCTTCGAGAACGTCGAGACGATGATCGAGAAGTACCGGGACGCGCGGTTCTCGCGGGTCCGGACGGCCGTCGCGGGGGCTCGACTGCTCCACGATGTGTCGAAGTACTTCGACTTCTCGAAGGCACCGGAAGGGCTGAGCGAGAAGAACTGCGTCAAGGTGATCGCGGGGATCTTCACCGAAGGGAACAAGGAAGCTCTCGCGAAGTTCACGTGGCGCACGCTCTACATCGGGAACATGCACTTCCAGGACGCGTACGACTACGATATCCAGCGCCTGATGCGCTGCGATATCCATTACGCGGTTCCGGACGGGCGCGTCATCCCGTTCTGCTCGTACAACTCGGGCCCGATCTACCGGA
>JAKIVU010000010.1:35730-37502 GCA_022750375.1 Thermoplasmata archaeon | reverse complement strand
AGATCTCCAAGCGGGCCCGGATCATCTGGGGCTGCTCGGTCGAGAACTCTCCCGATATGGAGAACACCATCAAGGTGCTCCTCATCATCACGGGCGTCCGTGCGACGAGCCTCCTCGGCCAGAAGGGAGGCTACGCGTCCGGTGAGTCCGAGGAAGTCATCGACCTCGTCCGGTAGGGCCCCCACCCTGCGCCCCCGCTACCTCGGTCTCGAGGTAGCGGGAGAACACTTTCCCCCGCCGTCCCCGCGCTGGTGGGAGACCACGCTCCGTCGCTGCCTCGACCGTTCCGCGGTCCCCGGCCGGTTCCGGCTCATCCGCAGCGAGGGGTACCGCGCCATTGCGGAGGTCGATCAGTTCCAGGCGCCGGCCGCGCGCCGTGCGTGGACCACGTCGGTCGACGACCCGGCGGTCCGACTCTTCCCGCGACGCACGTGGGGGACACTGCGCGGTGCGAAGGCGTGGATGCGTGGTCGTCCCCGACCTCCCATCCGCTGACCGGGTCGGCGTCGCGAAGGGCTGCTCCTAGGAGTACCCTCCGGAGAAGCGGGGCCGCCACGACCCGGGATCTGGACGACCCGTGCGGCCCTTTCGATGGAGACGGGCGCAACGCCACTCGGGCGGCGCGAACCCTACGTCTCACCGAGGGCAAACGTCGCGACCTGAAGGCTCAGCGAGGTCGCGGGCACCGAGACCGTGACCGTTGCAATCGGTCCACCGGGCTCGTACGAGTCGGCCGTGACGGCCGGGCAGGTGACGCCGGCGAGGTTCTTGCAGGTAAAGTCCCCCGTCAGACTGGTCTGGGACCCGAAGTAGGTCATCCACGCCGCCCAGTACGGAGTCTTCACGGAGAGGGTGACGTCGGAGCCGGACTGCAGGTTCAACCCCGCGTTCGGGAACAGATACGTATCAATGCTCACCAGGCGGACCTGGAGGTCGGTGGTGGAGAGACCCGACTCTACCGCGACCTGGCCCACGAACACCGGAACGAGGAGCGTCATACTCGACTGGCCGAACGAGAACGCCGGCGGGTCGATCAGGATCGGCGCCGTTCCCGGTTGGGCGAAGACGACTCCCCCCTCATCGAACGCGACCTCGGCGGTCGGCACGTAGGTGTTCCGGAGATGGACGACCACGGTCGACCCCGGGGAGGAGGCGCCGGTCGTGATCGCGGTCACCGGCGGAGACGACAGCAACGGGTTGATCGCCAGGGTCAGCTCGCCCCAGCCTTCCGATATCGAGAGGGTCGCCGAGGCGGTGTACGTACCCGCGGCGGTCGCCGGCTCGCTCTCGACGTACGTCACCCCCCAGTTCTCCCCCGTGCCCGACCCGACCGTGGTGCAGGTGGCGGTGCAGGGAGTACCGGCGGAGCCGGCGGTGATCGTCGGAAAGGCGCTCGAGGCGGCCTGACCCGTCGACACGACGCCGAGCACGAGTCCGAAGGCGGGGGCGGCAATGGTGTTGCTCGGCGTGGTCCCCGTTCCCGTGGCGAAGCCGCCGACGGCGTTCACCGGGGTCACCGTGTTCACATTCTTGAGCGCGAAGGCCACTCCGCTCGCATCGTGGGCGGTGAGCCCAGTGGCGACCGGGGCGCCGACCGTGATCAGATCGGCGACGGCGCCCGCATCGATCGCCGTGAAGACGTACTGGGTTTCGGGATTCGGACCCGGTGCCGCGTTCCCGCCGGGAGTCTGCAGCGTCCACGTGGAGCCGGCCACGTCGGCGATGTCCGCGGTCGTGAGCGCGGCGCTCTGCTCGTAGACCGAGAGGGAGAC
>JAKIVU010000010.1:0-35630 GCA_022750375.1 Thermoplasmata archaeon | reverse complement strand
GGTTGCCCGACCCCGCCCAGCGTGACCGGCTGGCTGAACTGGGCACCGATCGCATTGGAAGCGACTGCGGCGCCGATGAGCGCCTGGAGCCCACCGAGTTGGTCCTCGACCTGGACGTCGTGGTTCAGGTCGTTGATGCTCATCTGTTGCGGGAGCGTCGTCGTGAGGTAGTTCGCGATGTACGTGACGACGAGCAGGAGACCGAGGATCGTCGCGACCGCCGAGACCTGGCCGCGACGGCCACGGAGTCTCCACTTGCGGATGCGATGCCGACGCGGGTACACTGAGCCCTCGGGGATAGGGTACAAAATACCCTCGGGCACGGTATTTAGTCTTATGGAGCGGGAGCGCGTCGAACGGCGGCCCGACCTCTCGTGCGAGCTGCCCGGCCGCGACCCTTATCTTTCGCCCTACCTCCCCATTGGGGGTACGGCGAGTGGCATCGGAAGACGGAGCCCCGGTGCGGGTCGAGCGGGCGCTCCTCTCGGTCGACGATAAGACCGGTATCGCGGAGCTGGCCCGGGATTTGGTCGAGCTCCGCGTCGAGCTTTGGGCGACCGGAGGTACGCGCCGATCGATCGCCGAGGCCGGCGTGGCGGTCGGAGCGGCCGAAGACCTGACCGGGGTCTCGGCCTGGTTCGGCGGGCGCGTCAAGACGCTCCACCCGGCCCTGCTGGGAGGGATCCTCGCGCCCCGGACCGAGGACGGGTTCCGTGAGATGCGAGAGCGCGGGCTTCGACCGTTCGACCTCGTGGTCGTGAACTTCTACCCGTTCGAACGTCACCTCGCCGAGCATCCGGACGCGACCGACCGCGAGGAGTTCGTCGACATCGGCGGCGTCACCCTCGCTCGGGCCGGCGCGAAGAACCACGCATGGGTCACGGTCGTGACGGACCCCGTGGACTACGCGCCGCTGGTCACGGAGCTGCGGACGAACGGAGGGGCCGTGAGCGCCGGAACCCGCCGGCGCCTCGCGGGGAAGGCATTCGCTCGCACTACCGCCTACGACGCGGCGATCGCCCACGCGCTCGGGCCCCCGCGGGCGGAGGGGGACCTGTTCCCCGACGAGGTGACGTTCCGTCGCGAACCACTCAAGTTGCGCTACGGCGAGAACCCACACCAACGGGCGGCGACGTACCGGATGATCACGCCGTTCGCCGCGGGGGCGGAACCCCGACCGTTCACGGTCCTCAAAGGAGACGCGCTCTCCTACACGAATCTCCTCGACGTCGATACGGCGGTCGCGATCGTGGCGGAGTTCCCTGTTCCGAGCGCGGCGGTCGTGAAGCACGCGACCCCGTGCGGCGTCGCTTCGGGCACCACGCTGCGCGAGGCGATCGAGCGAGCGATCGCGACCGACCCGATCGCCCGCTACGGTTGCGCCATCGCCGTCAATCGACCGCTCGGAGCGGACGACCTCGCCGCGCTGAAGGGCGTCTTCGTCGACCTCTTGGTCGCGCCGGAGTTCGACCCCGCGACGCGCGAGCCGCTCGAGCACCGACCGAAGGTCAAGGTCGTGCAAACCGACCCGCCGGCGCTCACGTCCCCCGGCTGGGAGGCGAAGAGCGCGCTCGGTCGTCTCCTCCTCCAGGAGCAGGACCGCCGCGAGCTCGTCCCCGGTGATTTCCGATGCGTCACGACGAAGACCGCCACGCCCGAATCCGCCTGCGCCCTCGATTTCGCCTGGCGGGTCGTGCGTCACGCGAAGTCGAACGCGATCGTGCTCGCCCAGGGCGCCCGCACCGTCGGGATCGGCACCGGCCAGCCGACGCGGGTCAAGGCGGTCGAGCTCGCCTGCGAGGTGGCGGGGGAACGGGCGCGCGGTGCCGTGCTCGCGTCGGATGCGTTCTTTCCGTTCCCGGACGGGATCGAGGTCGCCGGCCGGGCGGGGGTTTCGGCGGTCATTCAGCCGGGCGGTAGCTTGCGGGACCCCGAGGTGATCGCGGCGGCCGAACGGTTCGGGATCGCGATGTACTTCACCGGATGGCGGGTCTTCCGCCACTAAGGTCCGGCGCTACGCGAAGTGGCGTCGAAGGCTCGAGCGGAACGCGACCGGGTCGACCGGCCCGACCTCCCGGCCCCTCTCGTTCCCCTGCCGAAGGAACAGGAAGGTGGGGATCGAATGGATGCCGTACGACCGCGTCACCCAAGCGGCCTCGTCGACGTTGACGGTCGCGAACTTCACGCGGCCGGACAGTCGCTCGGAGAGGTCGCGAAAGACCATCTCGGTGGCGCGGCAGGGCGCGCTCCAGTCCGCGTAGAAGTCCACGACCACGGGGATCGGAGAGCGGATCACTTCCCTCTCGAACGTCTCGTCGTTCACCCGAACGGGGTTCGCACGGTCCGACATCGGAGTTCCTCCGAGGGGTTTCGAATTCTCCCCCTGCTTTAAACGTGCGGTTCCTTCCGCGCGCCCGGTGGTCGAGACCGCGCGCCGAGCATCCCGCCGTCGAACCCGTCTCCCGCCCGGGAGCGGACGGTCCCTCCTCGGATGGTTCACGGGGCATCGGCGCCCGCTCCCGTGGCGACGCAACCGGGACCCGTACCACATCTGGGTCGCGGAAGTGCTCCTGCAGCAGACCCGCGTCGAGCAGGCCGTCCCGTACTACGAGCGCTTCATTCTCCGCTTCCCCACGATCCGGGCCCTCGCCGTCGCCCCGGTCGGGGAGGTGCTCAAGGTGTGGCAGGGCGCCGGCTACTATGCCCGGGCCCGCCATCTGCACGCCGCGGCGCGCGAACTCGCCGCCCGGCACGGAGGAGAGCTCCCTCACTCCGTGAACGAGCTCGAGGAGCTGCCGGGCGTGGGCCCCTACATCGCTCGGGCGATCGCCAGCTTCGCCTTCGGGGCGCCGTACATCGCCCTGGAGGCGAACGGGCTCCGGGTCGCTGCCCGATATACTCTAGACACCGGCGACGTGCGCCGTGCCGCCGTCCGCGCGCGGCTCGAGCGCGCCCTCGCGGCGACGATGCCCACCGGTGCGGCGGCCCAGTTCAATGAGGCGATCATGGAACTGGGGGAGACGGTCTGTTGTCCGGTCGCCCCGCGGTGCGAGGAATGCCCGCTGGGTGGGTCCTGCCGTGCCTATCGGGAGCTGGAAGACCCCGGATCCCTCCCCCGACGCGCGGCCCCCAAGCGCCGGCCGCACGTCCGGGGGGCGGTCGTCGTCCTACGTCAGGGAGACCGGTGGTTCGTTCAGCGGCGAGCGCCGACCGGATTGCTCGGCGGACTCTGGGAGTTTCCCGGCGGCAAGATCGGATTGTCCGAGACACCCGAGGGGGCCGCCCGCCGGGAACTGCGCGAAGAGACCGGGTTCGTGGCCGGCCCCCTCCGACATCGGGGAGTCGTGCGCCACGGCTACAGTCATTTCACCGTGGAGCTCCACGTGTTCGAAGGAACGCCCCGGGACCGCCCGCGACCCCGTGTCGCACCGGGCCGCCGGTGGGTCACGCGTTCCCAGCTGCTCCGCCTTCCGATCCCGAAGGCGACCGAGAAGATCATCCGCCTCCTCACTCCCGAGGCGAAGGATACAACTTCCCCGGGTTGAGGATCCCATCCGGGTCGCAGACACGCTTCAACGCGCGGAGGACCTCGACCCCCGGAGTTCCGATCTCCCGTTCGAGGAACGGGGCCTTGATCGCGCCGATTCCGTGCTCGGCGCTGATCGTCCCTCCGAGGGCGCTGGACGCGGCGAGGACCGCCGCGCGGACCCGCAGCCCCGAGGAACTCTCCGGGTCGACCGCGTAGTTCGGATGCAGGTTTCCCTCCCCGAGGTGGCCGAACAGGTAGAGGGGTACGTGCTCGAGGGCGGAGATCCGTTCGAGTTCGACGACCAGCGGGTCGATCGCCGCGAGCGGGACGGCGACATCCTCCCGGATCCGGTGCCCCAGTCGTTCGTCCAGCGCTACGCCGGCGCGACCCCGCAACGTCCAGAGCACGTCGGCGTCGTCGTAGACCGTGGGTTCGGTGACGACGCCGACACGGCGCAACACTTCCCCTACCCGTTCGCGCCGTGCGCGTGCTTCGGTGAGATCCTCGGCCTCGATCTCGAGGAGGAGCAGCGGGCCGTCGCGTCGGTGGTCGAATCCCTGCGGACCCGCGAGCTCCGCTGCGCACGCCCGGTCCAGGTACTCCACCGCGGCGAGCCCCGTTCCTCGAGCGCGGGCGAGGGCCGCCGCGACCGGAGCCAGTGGCCCCCCGTCCGGGAGGTCGACCACCAGCGCCTCGCGTATCGCCGGGAGCGGGGCCAGACGGACCGTCACCTCGGTCGTGATCCCGAGTGTTCCCTCGCTCCCCACGAACAGGGAGAGGAGGTCGGGGCCGACAGCACGCTTCGCCGCGCGTCCGCCCCAGCCGACCCGTTCGCCCGTCCCGAGGACCGCCTCGAGCGAACGAACCCAACTTCGCGTCGGGCCATACCGAAACGACCGGGGGCCCGAGGCGTTCGTGCCCACGTGCCCGCCGATGGTCGAGACCGTCCAAGAGCCCGGGTTCGGGGGGAAGAACAAGCCGTGCGGCGCCAGGGCGGCCTGGAGATCCCGGTTGACCGTCCCGGGACCGACGCGGGCCAACCGTTCATCCTCCAGTATCTCCATCACGCGATTCCACCCCGACAGGTCGACCACCACACCCCCCGCCATGGGCACGGACTCCCCGTCGAGCGATGTCCCTGCGCCCCGCGGGACGAGCGGGACCCCGTGCTCGCGAGCCCAACGAACGAGCGCGACCACGTCGTCCGGGTCGCGCGGAGCGACGACCGCGAGGGCGTGGCCGGTGAGGTGCGATGCGTCGTGGTCGACGCGGAGGATCTCCGCCGCGTCGCTCCGGACCACACCGTGGACCGCCCTCGTGAGGGAGTTCAGGAGGTCCGTCACGTCGTTCGAGATGCGGAGAAGCGCATAGCGGTCACCCGGCCCAGGGCGGACGAGGCCGTGCCGCTCCGGAGTCCGCTTCCGGGACTTTCTGTGACCGGACCCCTGAAATGGTCCAAAATCGACGCATCGACCACGTTCCAGGGCTCCGGATAACTATATAGTCGGTCGCGGGTTTCTGGTTATTGGCCTCGGGCATCGGTGGGATCGGCTCTTGGTGGCACCGTCCAAGAGACCAGGGGTCCGCCCACCGGTGCCTTCCCTTTGGATTCCTCTCGGGCGATAGGTTCTTTTGCGCGGCGCCCGCGCTTCGCCCTGATGGCCGCCTTCTTCGGACCTTCCGAACAGGACCTCGAACGACTCCGATCGACCGTCCAATCCCTCGGCACGACGAGCGTGCCGGGACTCGCGGCCGCGCTCTCCTGGCGCGAACGCAAGGCCGAACGGCTGCTCGCCCACGAGCTCGCGCGTCCCGGGACGCCGATCACGTACGACCCCGGTCGACGCACCGTGCGCTGGGCACGGCCGCTCCCAATCCCGCCGCCCGCGTCCGCGAACGACCCTTCCACGTCGACCCGGATCGAGCTGGGGCGACCGGGTATGGCCCCCGCTCCGGTGCTCACTCCCTCAGGGCTGAGGACGCTCTGTCCCAGTTGCCACGTACCGCTCCAATCGACCGGGACGGGAAGCCTCGCGGTCTGTCCTCAGTGCGGGCGTCTCTCGTCGGCTCGGACCGGCCCGCCGGCCGGGGCAACAGGCCCGCCCGCGGGGCCTCCCCCCTCGGCGACTCCCACGAGCACTGCCCCGACAACCCCGACGCCCTCCGCGCTCGGCGACCGGCGCTCGCAGGAGCTGTTCGCGGCCTGGGTCAGCGCGAAGCCGATCCCGTGTCCGAAATGCCGTACCCCGCTCCGTCACCGGGGCGTCAGCGAATACGCCTGCCCCGCGTGCGGCCACATGGTCCAGTTCCCCACGACGGCGTCGGTTGTCGCCGGAGCACCCGTCGGCCCGCCGCGCTAGAACGGGACTTCGGCGCGTACCTCGCGCACGAGGGTCCCGTCCTCGAGGAGTGCGGTGACCCGCACGATGTCGGGTGCCGGGCTCCGGTCGACCGTCCAGAGGGCCACGCGGGACCGGAGCGAGCGCAGGGCGGCCTCGCTGCCGCGACCGCCGGCCTTCGGCCGTCGGAGCTCGAGCGCCTCGCCGGCGACGATCCACTCCACGGCGACGACCTTGCGCGTGTTGGCGAGGATACGACGAAGCTTGACTCCGGCCCAGGGACCCATGCTCACGAAGTCCTCCTGGTCCGCCGACGTCGGGAGGCTCGCGGCGCTCGCGGGGTGAACGAGCGTCGAGTTCTCGTTGACGAGCGCGGCGGCGAGATACTGGGGGATCATGAATCCAGAGCTGACCCCGGGTTCGGGGGCGAGGAACGCCGGGAGCCCGCGGTTGAGTGCCGGGTGGAGGATGCGCGCGATCCGTCGCTCAGAGAACGCGGCGATGTACTGCGTCGCGAGCGCGAGCGTGTCGAGCGCGAGCGCGAGGGGCTGGCCATGGAAATTTCCCCCGCTGATGAACACATCGCCTTCGAAGACCACGGGGTTGTCGGTGACGGCGTTCAGCTCGCGGGCGACGATCCCCTCGGCGAACCCGAGCGCCAGTCGAACGGCGGCGAGGACCTGCGGCACGCAGCGCAGCGTGTACGGGTCCTGACCCGCCCACGCCTGCCGTCGGACGGCGAGGGCACTGCCGCCGAGCAGGTGACGGACCGATTTCGCGGCGTCGCGTTGTTCGGGGGAGTTGCGCACCTCCCCGAGACGGTCGTCGAGCGATTCGGGGTCTCCCTCGAGGGCGTCGAACGAGAGCGCGATCGCGATCAACGCGGCGTCGTAGAGGTCCTTCAGGTCCACGACCGCGAGGGCGAGGTACGACGCCATCAACGCGGTCCCGTTGACCAGCGCCACCCCCTCCTTCTCGACCAGGTCGAGCGGCGTGAGCCCTTCCCGTCGCAGCACCTCGCGCGCGGGCTCGATCGCGCCGGTCCCGGGGGCGACGAACGCCCCCTCGCCGGTCATCGCGATGGCGAGGTGGGCGAGGGGGGCGAGGTCGCCGGATGCTCCGACCGACCCCTGCTCCGGGATCAAGGGCACGAGGCCGCGGTTCAGGAGTTCGACGAGTTGGTCGACGAGCTCGAGGCGGACCCCCGAGTGTCCCTGCACCAAGGAGTTGAGACGCAGCAGCATCAGGCCGCGGACGACGTCGGTCGGCAGCGCCGGACCCGTGCCGCTCGCGTGGCTGCGCACGAGGGAGACCTGCAGCTCGCGCACTTTCTCGGGTGGAATCGCGCGATGGGAGAGTCCCCCGAAACCGGTCGTGACCCCGTAGACGGGGCGACGCGCTGCCACTGCCCGCTCCACGGCCCCGCGGCTGGCGACGACGGCGGCCCGCGCGTCGGGAGCGATCACGACGCGGTGATTCCCGCGCGCGACGGCGAGGAACTGGGCGACGGTCAGCGTCCGCCCGTCGAGCGAGAGCGGGGGCTCCGTCACGAGGGTGACCCCGTGCCCGGGAGAGTTCGCGGGCGCGACACCCCAGCCCGTCCTACGCCGGGACCTGGACGACGAGTTCGCCGCCGGACTTCTGGAGCGACGGGATCCGGTGGGTCTTCGCGCCCTTGGTCTGCCAGAACAGCTCGGCGAATTCCTGCACCTGCTTCACGAGCTCCTGGGCGTCGGCGAGGTTCGTTCCCTGGCGGGTCTTCGACGCCTGCTTCAGGAGCTTCCAGGAAAGGTCGTGGATCTGCGGGTACTGCTTCGCGTGATCCGGTGTGAAGTAGTCACCCCAGATGACACGCACTTCGCTCTTCACGCGTTCCGAGTGCGACTCCTTGACGGCGGTGTACCTCGAGAGCTTCGCGACGTACGCCGCGCGGTCCTCGGGCTTCGCGTCCATGGCGGGAGCGGCGAGTTCTCCGATCAACTGGTCCATTCGCATCACGGTGAGCGCAGAGATCTGCGCCTCGTACGGGTCGTAAATACCGCACGGGATGTCGCAGTGCGCGTAGACCGTGCGCGGGGGATTTACGGCGTCCACCAGTCGCTCCAACCATCCGAGAGATGAGGGGGTCGCGGGCATGGCCCCGCGAGCCCCGAGGGTAGGATAAGGATGCCGGAAGCGATGGGCGGGGGGCCCGGCGAGGACGTCGGGGAACCGGCGTCCCGATTCCGTCGCTGGCGCAGCCGTCGGGTCCGCGTGGAGGATGGAAGCATGCAGCCGACGTTGCGGCCGGGGGACCGCCTGCTCGTGGATACCGGCGCCTACCGGCACCGGCCGCCCGGGACGGGCGAGATCGTGGTGCTCGTCGACCCCGAAGCACCGTCGCGCTGGCTGGTGAAAAGGGTCTCCGCGGTCGACCCCGCGCGCGGAACGCTCGAGGTCCGGGGCGACGCGACCGACGTCGCCCGAGACAGTCGAACCTTCGGGCCCGTACCGACCCGGTCGATCGTCGGGCGCGTCTATCGTCGCTACTATCCGCCCGAGCGCCGCGGCGAACTCTGAGCCCGCGGTGATCCCGCACGACCGCTCACGGGAAATCCTTAAGCGATGTGGCAATTCCACACATCGATGCCCGCTACCGCTCCCAGCACTCGTACCAAAGCCATGGGCCTCGCGACGCCGGTCTGGATCGTGGTCGTGATCGTGGTCGCCGCCGCCGTGGGGGGACTCGGGTTCTATGCGGGGTACGAGTACCGCGGCTCTCCGGCCGTCACCGGCGTCACCGCCAACAACACGCTCTCGATCCTCGGGGCCGGGACCCTGACCGACACGTTCCCCCAGCTCGCGAGCGAGTTCGTCAATGAGACGCCCGGGGTCACCTCCCCCATCGCGGCCCAGAACTACGAAGGCTCGCTCGACATCACGTCGGCGATCACCTCCCTCGCGGCGACGGCCGACGTGGCGGCGGTCGCGGACTACCGCCTGATCCCCCAACTCCTCGAACCGCAGTTTGCGAGCTGGGAGATCGTCTTTGCCACTACCCAAGAGGTGCTGATCTACAACTCGAGCCTCCCCGCGTTCCACGGGGTCAACGCGAGCAACTGGGGTCAGGACCTCATCCAGGACGTGTCGACGCCCGGGAACGCTCCGTTCGGCTACTGGAACGCCTCGACCGACCCGAACGGCTACAACGAGATCTTCAGCATGATGCTCCAGGGCATGATGTACGACGGCGGGAACACCTCCGCGATCTACAGCCACTTTTACACGGGTGCCCCGGGCGCGTACGCCGTCGCGAACCCCAAGACGACGATCTTCGAGCACGAGTCCCATGCCGCGCTCGACGTCGAGTCCGGGGTCGTCTCGGCGGTGATCACCTACAAGGCGGTCGCCATCCAGAACGACCTCCCCTACGTGCTGCTCGATCCGATCGTCGGATTGATGGCGGACAACTCGACCGCGCTCGCGGACTACAAGATGCTCTCGACCCAGATCTACTCGTCCGCGCTCACGCTCGAATCGGTCGTGCCCGCGCCGATCCTGTTCTCGGTGACGGTCCCGTCGAACGCGCAGAACCTGGCGCTCGGGGCCGAATTCATCCACCTCCTCCTGTCCCCCCAGGGGAGCGCGATCCTCTCGGAGGAGAACGCCTGGACGCCGATCTTCCCGGGTTGGAGCCCGACCCCGAGCGCGGTCCCCTCGCTCCTCGCCCCGGACGTGGCACCGCTCCCGGCGTGGGCCGCGACGATCCTCGGGTGAACGGGAGGGCATCCCATCTCCGTGGCGGCCCCCGCATCCCAGCGACGCTGGCGTGCCGGCCCGCTATGGCTGGCCCTCCAGCTGGTCCTCTCGGGCTCGTTGTTGCTCCTGTTCCTACTCCCAATCTATGCGCTGTTCACCTACGCTCCACTCTCCCGGTTCGTAGCGGACGCGAACAACCCCCAGACGTACTACGCGCTCTGGCTGACGTTCTACGCGTCGGGCATCGCGGTGCTCGCGGCGGTACTCTTCGCGGTACCGCTAGGGTACCTGCTCGCGCGACGCTCCTTCCCCGGGCGGAGCGTGGTCGAGGCCGTCGTGGCGTTGCCGGTCGTCATCCCACACCTCATGGTCGGCCTCGGCCTGTTCCTGCTCGTCATTCCCGGGACGCCGCTCTACCGATGGACGACCTCCCTCGGGATCCCGATCTACGACACGATCTGGGGCGTAGTGCTCGTCATGGTCTTCGTCAGCGCCCCCTACACGGTGCTGGCGAGCACCCTCTCGTTCCGGGCCGTGGACTCGCGCGTGCTCGAGGCCGCCCGGTCGCTCGGGGCGGGGCCGGCGACGGTCTTCGTGATGGTGACGATGCCGCTCGCGCTCCGAGGGATCGTCGCGGGACTCCTCCTCACGTGGGCCCGGGCGGTGAGCGAGATCGGCGGGATCCTGATCCTCGCGTACGCGGTTTATCCCGGGGGTCCCTACAACGGCCCCGTCACCTCGACGATCTCGGTCTACGTCTACGACCTGTTCCAGCTCGGCGACCTCGCCGACGCAGCCGCCGTGAGCTCGATCTTCCTGCTCATCGCCTTCGCGTTGTTCCTCCTCGTCCGCCTCGGGGAGCGGTCCGGTTGGCTGCCCTGGCGTCGCGGGGAGCTCGGACCATGACGGAGTGGCATGTGGAGGGCGTCGAGTCGCGGCTCGACCACTTCCGCCTCGGCCCGATCGACCTCGAGCTGCGGCCGGGTCGGGCCGTCGCAATTCTCGGGAGTTCCGGCGCCGGAAAGACGACCCTCCTACGCACGCTCGCCGGTTTCCTTCCGGTGCGCCGGGGCCGCATCGTACGGGACGGCGTGGACATCACTGATTGGCAACCCGAGGAGCGGGGGCTGGGATACGTTCCGCAAGGACTCGGCCTCTTCGCCCACCGCACCGTCGAGCGAAACGTGCGGTTCCCGATGGAGCTAGGGTACACCCCCGACGCGAACGCCCGGACGGCCGCACTGCTCGAACGGTTCCACCTCACGCCGCTGCGCCACCGGTACCCCGCGCGACTGAGCGGCGGAGAGCTGCAGCGCGTCGCGCTCGCGCGAGCGCTCGCCGCCGACCCCGAGCTCATCGTATGGGACGAGCCGTGGCAGGCGCTCGACGTCCAGGCCCGCCACGAGCTCGGGCTCGTCCTCCAAGAGTTGCGGGAGACCGACCGCGTGCCGGTCGTGGTCGTCACCCACGACCCGTCCCTCGCGTTCTCCATCGCCGACACGTTCCTGGTGCTCGACCAGGGTACGGTGCGCTGGCAGGGGGACGCCGCGGCCCTGATCGACCATCCGACCGACCCGTTCGCGGCGCGGTTCGCGGGCTACGAGAACGTCTACGTCCGGACCGACCTCGAAGTAGATCGGACCGACCCGCTGGCCCTCTGGCTTTCCGACCGCGCGGGCGACCGCGGCGTGGCGTTCGCCCGACCGGTCGTCGCTGCCACGCCGCACGACCCGCCGCCGTGGGAAGGCACGGTGCAGACGGTCCGGCCCACCCCCGAAGGCGTGGCGGTCCGACTCCACGCCGGGGGCCTCCTCGTCGCGGTGCAGCTCGAGCGTCCGTGGACGGGGCCGCTCCCCACGGTCGGCGGTCGGCTCCGGTTCCGGATCGACGAGACGACACTTCATCCGCTCGGCGGAAATCTCTCCCGGGTCGGGAGGGGCACGTGAGGAGACCGACGAGCGTCGTCACCGACCAGGACGTCGCGCTGCTCCGCTCCGTCGGGCGCGAGCGTTCGGTGGTCGCCGCGAGCCGCCGGGTCGGGATCTCTCGGGACCGGGCGGTCTATCGGCTCCATCGGCTCGCACGCGCGTTCGGAGGACCGATCGTGGCGAGCGCGCGGGGCGGCCGCGCGCACGGCGGCACCCAGCTCACCGAGCTCGGCGACCGGATCGTCCGTGGCGGTTTCGACTCGGTCGAGCTCCTGGACGCCCACCCGCTCGCCCCGGTCTCGGCATCGAACCGGCTGCGCGGCATCTACCGCCGCGCGCCGTTCCCCGAGGTCGTCGTCGGTCGCGCGCTCCATCTCCGGGTCGCGTTCGCGGCCGAGGACGGCGAACCGGTCTCCCTCCTTCTCGACCCGGAGGCGGTGCTCGTCGCCCGGGAGCGGTTCGCCTCGAGCGCCCGGAACGTGCTCGCGGGGAGCGTCGTTTCGGTGCGTCCGGCGGGACCCGACGGGCGCACGGTCGTCGTGAGGGTCGGCTCGGTCCGGCTGCGGGCCTCGGTGACGCCGGAACCAGTCCGCCAGCTCGGCCTCCGGCCGGGCGCGAAGGTCGTGCTCTACGTCAAGGCGACCGCGCTCCGACGGGTCGGACCGCGGAGCCGCGGGCCTACTCGCGGATCCCCTCGGTCGTGAGCGAGAAGACCGCCTCGCCTTCCGGAAGGTTCGGCGAATCGATCAACCGGGCGATCCGGCGCGGGGGCTTCGACTTCCGCAGGTAGACGCGGTACGTCGACGCGTGGGCGACGATGTTGCCGCCGATCGGCCGCGTCGGGTCGCCGAAGAGGACGTCCGGACGGGACGACACCTGGTTCGTGACGATGATGGCCGCGTTGTACGCGTCGCCGAACCGCAGGAGCTCGTGGAGGTGTTTGTTCAGGAGCTGCTGGCGCGGAGCGAGCTCCCCACGGCCGAGGTACTCGGCGCGGAAGTGGGCCGTCAACGAGTCGACCACGAGGAGGCGGATCGGCTTCTCGCGGGCGAGCTCCTGGGCCTTCTGGACGAGGAGCATCTGGTGGTTGGAGTTGTAGGCGCGCGCGACGTGGATCCGCGCGAGCGCCGTCTCGGGGTCGAGTCCGACCCCCTTCGCCATGTCGACGATCCGCTCGGGACGGAACGTGCTCTCGGTATCGATGTAGACGACTTCTCCGGACAGCCCGCCCTGGTCGACCGGTAGCTGGACGTCGACCGCGATCTGGTGGCCGAGCTGCGTCTTGCCGGAGCCGAACTCTCCGGCGAACTCCGTGATCGCCTGGGTCTCGACGCCGCCCCCGAGGAGTTCGTCCAACGATTTCGCGTTCGTCGTGATGCGCCCGAGCTTCTTGCGTCGCTCGAGCAGGGTCGTGCCGCTCTCGAACTGGCCCACGTCGGCACGACGCCGGGCCTCCCCGATGATCTTCTGCGCACTGGCGGTCCCGATCTCGGCGGCTTCGGCGACGTCCCCCGGCGAGGCGACCGCGAGCTCCATCAGGTCGGTGTACCCGGCCTCGCGGAGCTTGTCGGCGGTCGTCGAGCCGACTCCGGGCAGGTCTTCGAGGGCGATCTCAGGCTTCGGCTCGGGAGGTTCCTCGCCTCCGGGGGCGGCGCGGTTCGGGGTCTTCGTCGGCACGAACGGACGACCGGGCGCGGGAGAGATAAGCGTGCGGGAGGGGTCCTGAAACGGTGAACGATGGGAGCCGAGCGACGTGGCGCGGCGACCGTTCAGCGAGCGGGAGTTCGTCGCGCGGGCCCCGAAGGCGCGTCGGGGAGTTCCTTCTCGAGCATCACGACGTAGTGGTTCGGTCCGAACTTCCACTCGCGAACGGTGCGCAGACCGTATCCCTCGAGGGTTCGGCGGGCGGCCCGAGCCGAGAGTCGACGCGATACGGGAGGTCCCCGCTCCGCGTCCTTCTTCCAGTCGAGGTTCACCAGGCGGCCTCCCGGCCGGAGGAGACGCACCGCCTCCCGTACGGTGGACGGCGGGATCCCGTGGAGGACGTTGGCGAGGAGCACGCGGTCCGCGATGCCGGTGGGCAACGGGATACGGTGCGGCCGGGAAGCGAGGGGCTCGAGGTTCCTCCGCCGCCGTTTGCGCGCGCGCTCCTTCAGCAGCTCGACGAGCTCGGGCGAGACATCGACCGCATAGACCCGGCCGCTCGGTCCGACCACGGAGCTCGCCGGGAAGGCGTAGAACCCCGAGCCGGCGCCCACATCGACGACGCACATTCCGCGCCGGAGCCCCGCGCGGCTCCACAATTTCCTCGGGTCTTCGCGCGCGCGCCGGCTCGGGTCGTCGAGCAGGGCGACCGCCTGCTCGCGGGTCCAGACCGCCTCGTGCATCTTCCGGTGGTCGGCCGGGCCGGACGGCCCGTGGTGGTGCGACGCCCCGCCCCGGGGCGCTCGGTGGGCACGCGGGGCCGGCAACGGTCGACGACCTCTAGCCGGGACCCTCGGTCGCGCCGAATGGTTCGCCGGTCAGTCGCTGGTAGACCGTCGTGTAGAGGCGACTGACCTCGTCCACGAGCAGCGGCGGCAGCGGCGGGATCGGGGGTTCGGGCGTGGCGGCGTCCCTCGCCTTCTGGAGGGCCGCGTAGTAGCCGGTCGTCCGGTAATGCTGGCGGACGAACTCCTTCGAGAAATCGACCTGCCGGCCCCGTTCGTAGGCGTCCTTGTCCCAGAACCGGTCCTCGTCGGCGGTACCGAACGTATCGACGACCATCAGGACCCCCTCGTCGTCGACCCCGAACTCCTTCTTGCCGTCGACGTGGATCAGCCCGCGGGGCCCGATCTCCGCCTGCATCGCCTCATCGACCTTCAGGATCGTCTCCCGGATCTGGTCGAGCTGCTTGCGGTCGAGGGTCGAGAGCGCGAGCGCCTCGGGGATCGTGAGGAGCCGGTCGACGGGCTCGAGCTTCGTGGTCACCTCGAAGTGGGGCTCCGGGAGACGGACGCCGTACTCGAGGTTCTTCCCCGCCGGGAAGCCGAGCTCTTCCGAGGTCACCTTCCCGGCCTTCACGCGGTCCCACATCGAACCCGCGAGATAGTACCGCACGATCAGCTCGAGCGGTACGAGGTACCCCTTCGGGTGGGGTCCGAGCGTTTTCGGCTGGGGAACGACCCGAACGCGTCGGACGCGCATCGAGGTCGGGCCGGAGAGCGAAAGGAAGTGATGCGGCACTTTGAGGCGGCGACAGAGCTCGAACCAGTGCGCAGCGGTGCGGGCGAGGGTCTCGCCCTTGTTGGGGATCTCGCTCGGGATGTGCTTGTCGAAGACGGAGATGTCGTTCGTGAAGCGGAACTCGAGCTCGGTCGGCGACACCTCGTAGACCTCCTTGACCTTCCCGCGTCGCAGGAATTTCGGGGTCGCGGGCGTCGGGGCCGTCGAGGCTTTCGGCATGATGGCCGAGGAGTCCCGGGTCGCTTAACGTTCTCGGGCCGGAGTCCCGCCGGCTCCCCGAGCCTAGAGCGAGCGGGCGTGGAGCGACTGGATCGCTCGGAAGCCCCGCTTCGCGTAGAACCGGCTCGCGATCTCGTTCTGCGCCGGGAACTCGGCGGTGACGACCCCGGCGCCCTTCGCCTTCAGGGCGGAGGAGATCTCCCGCAGCAGGTACTCGCCGACCCCGTGACGCCGGTAGAGCGGGAGCAGGTAGATGTCGACGATCACGCCCTCCCACTCGGGGGTGTAGAACGGCCGCTCGCGGACCAGCGCGCGCACGAACCCGACGACCTTGTCCTTGTCGGGACCCACGCCCTCGGCGGCGAGGATCACCGCCTTCGGGTCGGAGAGTTGCGCGCGCAGGACCTCGTTCGCCTGCCGCTCCGCGTCATCCCGCACTTTGAGCAGCGGGTCGAACTCCTCGTTGAGACGCTTCAACCGGAGCAGGAGCGGCACGAGGGCGGGCACGTCGGCGGCCCGGGCCGGGCGCAGGTGGATCGGGACGGTCGGGCTCTCGTTCGGTCCGCTCGCGGAGGTCTCGTTGCTTGCGTTCATCCTTGTTTCCTTTGACTGAGCGACTTCGCGCTCGGCATCTTCGGCGTGAGGCGGGCAAGAGAAAGCGCCCGCACGAGACGGGTCGACCGTTCCATCAACGTGCGCGCACGTTCGAGGAACTCGTCGTGCGAGAGCGCGCGACGGGCGATCCCGAGGCGCACCGTCGCGTCGCCCACCGCGGCGGCGACGTGCGGGAACACTTCGGTCTCCTCCATCGTCGGCAGGATGTGGGTCGTCGAGAGACCCCGGTCCCGGGCGTGGAGGGCGAGTTCGCGAGCCGCGGCGAGGACGATCTCGTCGGGGATCGAGCGGGCCCGCGCGTCCAGCACCCCGCGGAACACGGCGGGGAAGATCAATGAGTTGTTCACCTGATTGGGAAAGTCGCTGCGGCCCGTCGCGACGATTGCCGCCCCGGCCTCGGAGGCGACCTGGGGCCAGATCTCGGGCACCGGGTTCGCGAGGGCGAAGACGATCGGGTCCTTCCCCATCGACCGGATGTGCTCTGGGCGGATCGTGTTCGGGTCGGGCGTGGACGCCGCGAGCAGGACGTCCGCTCCTTCGAGCGCGTGCGCGAGGTCTCCCGAGCGCCCTCCGCCGTCCGTCTGGAGCGCGACGCGATACTTCCACGGGTTGCGGAGCATCAGCTCGTCGACGTCGTCCCGTTCGGCGTCGAGCACGCCACGGTGGTCGACGACCGAGAGTCGGTGCGGGTCGTGGCCGAGGGTGAGCAGGAGTCGGGCCGTGACGAGGTTCGCGGCCCCCGCGCCCAGCAGCACGGTCCGGATCTCCCGGACCGAACGGTGGGTCAGCTCGAGGGCGTTGAGGAGCCCCGCGATCGTCGACGCCGCCGTCCCGAGCTGATCGTCGTGCCAGACCGGGATCGGCAGGCGTTTCTGCAGCTCCTCGAGGATCCCGAAGCACTTCGGGGAGGCGATGTCCTCGAGGTTGATCCCGCCGAACGCGGGAGCGATCGCCTCGACCGTCGCGATGAACGCCTCCGGCGTCTTCGCCACGATCGGGAGCGGGACGGCGTCGACGCCGCCGAGCCACTTGAACAGGAGCGCCTTCCCTTCCATCACGGGGAGCGCCGCGCGGGGACCGATGTCCCCGAGCCCGAGCACTCGCGAGCCGTCCGTGACGATCGCGATAGTGTTCCATCGGCCGGTCAGGTCGAACGAACGGTCGGGGTCGGCCTGGATCGTCCGGGAGACCTCGGCGACGCCCGGCGTGTACCAGAGGGCGAAGTCGGCGAGCGACCGGACGGGCACCTTCGGTACCGTTTCGACCTTCCCCTGGTAGAACTCCGAGAGCGCGACCGCCCGACGTCCGAGCGCGGCGGTCTTGCCTTCGCTTCGGGCCGCCGCCGAGCGGTTCGACCGGGTGCGCCGCCGAGCGTCCCGCCCCTCTGCGACCGGAGCGGTCGTGCTCTCCGCCATGGGCAGCGCGTTCACCGGAGTGCCGTTTATTAACACTTTGGCGGAGACGTTCGAGTAGTTCGGCGATTGACGCATTCGGTCGCTCTCTGCCGGCGTGACCGAAATCGGCGCCGGGACCGCGCGATAAATACTCGCCCGACCGTCGAGCCGCGAAGCGAACGTGGCCGAAGATCCCGTAGCCTTCCCGCACCCGTACTTCCGGCCGCCACGCCAAGGCGCCGTGCCGCTGGTCGGTCCCCAGCAGCTGCGTGCCCTCCTCGAGGGCGCCTCCCCACCGTACCTTCTCGACGTACGTACCGCGGAGGAACGGAAGCTGGCCGCGCTTCCCGGAGATCACCACGTGCCGCTCCACGCTCTGGCCGGCGCGAGTTCCGGGCTGCCGCGCGACCGACCGATCGTCGTCTACGACCACGTCGGATTCCAGGCACGGGAAGCCGTCGGATACCTCCAACAGCGCGGGTTCCCGTTCTCCGCGGCACTCGAGGGCGGATTGGACGAGTTCGCGCGGGTCGCGGACCCCCGCGTCCCCCGGTACGACCTCGACGCACGCGGCGTGGACCTCGTGGTCCGACAGCTCCCTCGGGTCGAGTCCGGTTGCCTCGCCTACTTCGTCGGCGACCCGAACGCGAAGGTCGGCGTCTTCATCGACCCGGGGCACGAGGTCGAACCGTACCTTCGATTCCTGCGTGCGGACGACTGGCGCCTCTCCGCGATCGTGGAGACCCACACCCACGCGGACCACCTCGCCGGCCACGCCGCGCTCCACGCCGCGACCGACGCGCCGATCTTCCTCAGCCACCGTTCGCCGGCGCAGTATCCGCACCGTCGCCTCACCAGCGGCGAGGCGCTCTCCTTCGGTCGCGAGGAGGTGCGAGTGATCGAGACCCCGGGACATACCCAAGACCACCTCACCCTCCGCGTGCGCGACAAGATCTTCACCGGGGACACGCTCCTCCTCGGCTCCTGCGGCCGGACCGACCTCCCGGGGGGCTCGCCAGACCTCCTATGGGAAAGCCTGACCGAGCGCCTCCTCCGATTGCCCGATGCGACCGAGGTGTATCCCGCGCACTACGGACCGCACCACGCGCTCGCGGACCGGTACGTCTCCTCGCTCGGGTTCGAGAAGGCGACGAACGAGGCGCTGCTCCAACCGTCGCGGGAAGCGTTCGCCCGGTACATGACCGAAGGTTGGCCGCCGAAGCCGGGGGACTTCGAACGGATCGTGGCGGCCAATCTCGAGGGATGATCGCGACCGTTTACCCCCGACGCAACCGCGTTTCTCCCCTCGCACCGCGCTACCGTTAAGGCGGGCGACGGGTCGCCCCGGTCGTGATCGTTCGCACCGGGCTCACCGGCCCCTTCCCCCGTTCGGAGGCGCTCGTCGCCGCGACGCGGGACCTCGACCGCGGACGCGTGACCGCCGAGGTCGTCGAGGAGCTGTTCGGCCGCACGGAGGGCGAGGTGGTCGCGCTCGAGCGGCGCCTCGGCTTCGACACCGTGACGGGCGGCTACCTCCGCTGGGCCGACCTCTTCCGACCGTTCGCGGAGACGTGGGAAGGGTTCAGCGTCGGTCCGCTCACCCGGTGGTTCGAGACGAACACATTCTACCGCCAACCGATCCTGCACGCCCCGCCGGGCCGGGTGCCCGGCGCGATCGCCGCTCGACTTCCGCCGGCGACCCGGGCCGACCCCGCCCATGCGGGCGTGATCCTCCCGGGCCCCTACACGTTCGCGGGCTTGCTCGAGAACCGGTCGGGGGAGGCGGAAGTGGCACTCGTCCACCGCCTGGGCCGCCTGCTCGCCGAGGAGGTTCGCGAGCTCGCCGGTCTCGGATATGCGACGTTCCAGTTCTCGGAACCGCTCCTCGTCGACCGACCCCCCGAGCGCGCGCTCGCGGAAGCGGTCGTGAGCGCCTACACCTCGGTCCATGGGAGCGCGGGCGCGGCGTCCACGCTCGTCTGGACGTACGGCGCCGACGCGAACCCGGTGTTCCCGCTCCTCGACCGACTGCCGGTCTCGGCGGTCGGCGTCGACCTCGCCGAGACCGACTGGGAGACGATCCCCGCCTCGTCGGAGCGGCGCGGCCTGGGGCTGGGCGTCGTCGACCCTCGAACGACCCTGGTCGAAGAGGCCTCGGACGTCGTCCGCATCGTGCACGCGCTCAAGGACCGACGGCGTCCGTCGGCCCTCTGGCTCGGACCGGGGGGACCGCTCGACCTCGTACCGTGGGAACCCGCGACCCGGAAGCTCCACCTCTTGCCGGCCGTGCGCCAGGCCCTGAACCGGGAGAACGGGGGGCGACCGTGACGCGCTCCCTGTTCCCGGCCCAGGAGATCGGCAGCCTGATGAAACCCCGTTGGCAGATCCTCGGGCAGCACGGGGAGGCGCTCGACGAGCGCTCCCGCGGCGAGTTCCGCGCGGCGAACGAACGGACGCACTTCGCGGACGCCCTGCCGGCGGCGACCGAGGCGCTCCTCGGCGGGCGGTCGCGCGACGCCGGCGCGGACGCGGTGCGGGACCTCGGGGCGCTCTTCGCGCTCCGTCTCTTCGAAAGCGCCGGCCTCGAGCGGGTCTATGATGGCGAGGCGCGACGGATCGAGATGTACGAGTACCCGATCCGCCAGATGCGCGGTTTCCAATTCCAGGGGCACGTCCGCTCCTTCGACAACAAGTACTACCTCAAGGCGGCCGTCACCGACGAGGTCCGGCTCGAACACCCGTACCACGTCGAGGAGTTCGACTTCGTGCGCGCGCATGCGCGCGGCGAACCGAAGCTGCCGATCACGGGACCGTACACCCTCGCCGACTGGTCGTACAACGAGCATTACCTCGCGCGCCAGTCGGGGTGGAAAGGTCCCGCGGTCCGGCGGGCCGCCCAGCGCGAGTTCGTGGTCGACCTCGCGAAGCGGGCGGTCCGGCCGACGCTCGCGGCCCTGATCGAGCACGGGTGCCGGGTGATCCAGATCGACGAACCGGCCGCGGGCACGCATCCCGACGAGGCCGACCTCGTGGTCGAGGGGTTCAACGCCGCGACCGAGGGGCTCGACGCGGAGTTCTCGATGCACATCTGCTACTCCGACTACCGCGACCTCCTCCCCGAGCTCCTCGAGGCGAAGCGGTGCCGCCAGTGGGCGTGGGAGTTTGCCAACCGGGACCGGGACGGACGCGACGGCTACGAGGTACTGAACGCGCTCCGCGAGTACGGCGACACCCGCGAGGTCGGTCTCGGGGTCGTGGACGTCCATCGGGACGAGGTCGAGTCGCCGGAGCTCGTCGCCGACCGAATCCAACGCGCGACGAAATACCTGGGGGACCCCGCGCGTCTCTGGGTCAATCCGGACTGCGGGCTGCGCACCCGGCGGCTCGACATCGCGGCCCAAAAGCTCGACGCCGTGGTCCGCGGTGCGGCGATCGCGCGCGCGACGTTCGAGAATCCGCGCGCCTGACCGGCGCTACTCGTCCGTCGGGGCCGAGAGGACCTCCGCGCCGGTGGCCGCCACCAGCACGGTGTGCTCGGCCTGGGCGACCAGTCCGTGCGCTCGCTCGACGAACACCGGGTACGCCTGGAGCGTACGGCGCGCTCGCCGGAGCGCCTCCCGCTCCTCGGGCGCGTCCGCCCATCGGGAAGTGAACGGCAGCGTTCGGAACCGCCCGTAGAGGCGCGCGAGCACCGGGTCGCTCGGCCCGGGGTCGCGGCGGAAGCGCACGATGTTGCCGAACGGTCCGTTCCCGATCGACCCCATGCCGTTGGTCGCGAACGGCTCGATCGCGATGACCTCCCCCTCGACGAGCGTGGCGTCCCCATGGCCCGGTACGTTCGGGATCGTCTTGCCGGCGTGCAGGAGGTACCGCTCGATCGAGTGGCCCGAAAGGTCGACGACCGGCTTCAGACCGCGGGCGCGGATCGCCTCCGCGATCGCCCGACCGATCTCGTCCACGGAGACCCCGGGTCGAACCTGCGCGATGCCGGCGCGCACGGCGTCGCGCGCGGCCCGCACGAGGTTCTCGTGCCGGTGCGTCCCTCCGACCTCCACCGTGTCCGCGGTGTCGGCGATCGCTCCGTCGAGGTGCGCGCCGACGTCGACCTTGACGAGGTCGCCGACCTCGAACACGGCCTCGTCGTCCGAGCTCGGGGTGTAGTGGGCCGCCTCGTCGTTCCGGGAAAGGTTCGCCGGAAACGCCGGCTCGGCCCCCGCATCGCGGATGAACGACTCGATCGCCTCCGCGACGTCCCGGCGGCGCGCGCCGGTAACGGTCCGTCGCATTCCGAGCTCGCGCGCCTTCGACGCGATCCGGGCCGCCTCCCGCCACCGAGGCAGGTCCTCGGGATACGGCGCCACCGAGGTCACCTCCGCGCGACCGAGCGCGGCGCACCGTGCTCGAGGTCGACGAGGTCGGAGGCGTGTCCGGAAGGACGAGGGAGTCCGTCGACGTACGCCGCGACCAACGCGCCGAACGTGGCGCGCGCCTCGGCGAGGGTGCGGCAGGGCGGATGCCCGTGCCGGTTCGCGGACGTCGCGGTGATCGGTCCGGCCCGGCGAGCGAGCTCCCTCGCCAACGGATGGGCGGGCACGCGTAGCCCGACCGTACCCGACGGGCCGATCGCGGGAGGGGCCAAGGTCCGTCGGCCGAGGGCCGAGCCCCGGGCCAGCACGGTGTACGGCCCCGGAAGGTGGGTGCGGACGAACCGGCGCCCGGCGGGGGTGAGTTCGGCGAGGGCGTCCAGCTCCTCCGTCGAACTGACCGTCACCGACACCGGCAGACCGGACGGTCGGCCCTTCGCCGCGGCGAGCGCCGCCACCGCGTCGGGGTCGCCGGCCCGGGCCCCCATCCCGAAGAGGGTATCGGTCGGGTAGACCACGAGCCGGCCCGCGGCGAGGGCGCGGACCGCGTCGGCGAGCGCCCGGCCCATCGCTCTACGAGAACTCCTCGCCGGTGCGGGAGTAGGCCCCGAACTCCTCGGGGGTGAAGTAGAGCGCGAGCTCGCGCGCGGCCGACTCCGGGGAGTCGGAGGCGTGGATCAGGTTCGCGGTGATCCCGAGCGCGAGGTCGCCCCGCACGGTGCCGGGGGCCGCCGTCTGGGGGTTCGTCGCCCCCGTCAGCAGCCGGACGACCGCGATCGCCGAGCGGCCCTCGAGCGCGACGGCGATCACCGGGCCCGAGGTGATGTGCTGGATCAGCGACGGATAGAACGGCTTTCCCTGGTGCTCCGCGTAGTGTCGCTGCGCGTGCTCCGGGGTGACGTGGCAGGTCTTCACGGCGAGGATCTTCAGCCCCTTGCGCTCGAGCCGCCCGAGGATCTCTCCGACGAGCCCCCGCTTCACGCCGTCCGGCTTGACGAGGACCAGGGTCCGCTCGAGACTGCCTTCTGCCATCGGTCGGTCGAACGCCCCGGGAAGGTAAGGGTTTCGCGGCCCACGAGAACGTATAGTCCCGGACGCCTCCGCGGGGCGGAGTTCCCATGGCCGCCCGTTCCTCGCGCACGCATCCGGCGGTGCGCGGCTTCGACCGCTCCGCGGAGACGTACGAACGCGCCCGCCCGGACTATCCCGCGGCCGCCGTGCGCCATCTCGGACGCGTGCTCCACCTCGGCCCCGGACGGACCGTGGTCGACCTGGGGAGCGGGACCGGAAAGTTCACGCGAGCGATCGCCCCGCTCGGCGCGACGCGGATCGCCGTGGAACCGACGCACGGGATGCGTCGCGTGTTCGTGCGCGCGGTGCCGGACGTGCCGGCGCTCGACGGCACCGCCGAGGCGATCCCGCTCCCCGACGCGTTCGCGGACGCGGTCGTCTGCGCTCAGGCGTTCCACTGGTTCCGGCCCCGGCGAGCGCTCCGGGAGATCGCCCGCGTGCTGCGACCGGGGGGAGGGGTCGGGCTGGTCTGGAACACGCGGGACGAGGACGTCTCGTGGTCGAGACAGCTCTCGCGAATCGTCGCACGATACCGGTGGATGAGCCCGAGAGCGCGCACGCGACGCTGGCGACCCGCGTTCGCGGAGCCACGGTCTCCGTTCGGGCCGCTCCACGAGGCCCGGTTCCGGCACGTGCAACGGGGCCCGCCCGAACTGTTCGTCGACCGGACGCTCTCGGTCAGCGTGGTCGCAAACCTGCCGCCGGCGCAGCGGCGGGCGGTGGCTGCCGAGGTCCGAGCCGTCCTTCGGAACGACCCGACGTCCCGAGGTCGTACGAGCCTCACGTTGCCGTACGAAACGCAGGTCTTCTGGAGCTATCGCCGGTAGAGCGGCGTCAGCTCGACGGAGCCCGCGCGTCGCAGACCGGCCGCCAGGCGCAACGGGCACACTTCGCGGGGGACGGCGTGGCCCGCCCATCGTACCGCCGGCCCACGGAGGCGCGCACCGAAAGCACCTCGGTCCTCGCGTCCGCGGTCCACGGGATCCGGAACTCCTGACCGTCGCCGTACCGCACGATGCCGAACGGGGGCGCGGCGCCGGTCGTCTCTTCGACCAGGAGGCAGTACGCTTCGACCTGGACCCGATGCGACGCGGGCGGTCCCCGCGGCGGAGCGGTTCGACTCTTCAACTCGACCGGAACGAGGCGACCGTCGGGAAGTCGACGCAGCACATCCGGACGTCCCGACAACCGGTATCGATCGGAGCGGAGGGTCATCGGAGCTCCCGCGTCGATCGCGACCAGTTCGCCGAGCGACCGCTCCCGATGCGCGGTGACGAGGCCCCGCGCCGCGGCGACGGCGACCCCCATGCCGAGGATCGCGAACCCCACCGCGACGAGGAGGGTCAGGGACGGAAGATCCATGCGAGCGAGCCGACCGCCAACAGCAGCCCGAGCGCGAGTCCCGCCCAGTACGCCCCTCCGTGGTCGGCCCGGCGGCGCTCGCCGGAGAGCGCGTGGGCGTGGTAGCGCCGGCCGGCCTCCTCCCGGTCCCGCGCCGATCGATTCGGAGCTCCGTGGGGCGGGTGGTCATGATACCAGTGAGACCGCGGACAGTAGGCGTAGTCCGCGAGTTCGCTCGCCGACGCCCAGGAGTCCGATCCACTCATCGGGCCCGGAATGGAACCGCGCGGGACTTACCGATTTCCTTCCACGCGCAACGTGCGGGCCGCCCTACGCTTCGGGGGGAGTCGCACTGGCTTTCTTCCGGGGCTTCGTACGGGCCTTCACCGGCGTCACGGGGGCCGACCCCGCCGCCGTCGTCGGAGTTTCCGGAACGGAGGCGGGGGCGGCCGCTGCCGCCGGTTGGACCGCGACCGGTCCCCGAGTTCTCCCGCGGGTCCGGTGCGGGGAAGCGGTGGGTGCCTGCGCGCGAGCAGCGGCGCTCGACCGGTCGGCCGCCTTCTTCAACGCGTGGGCTCGCGTCCATTTGAATCGGTGGCCGACGCGTCCGAGATGCAGCTGTTGCTTCCGGCACGAGCCCGAACAGAAGTGGAAGACCGTGCCGTCGCGCTTCACGAACATCGCCCCGGTGCCGGGTTCGATCTCCTGGGCGCAGAACGAGCACTGACGCTTGACGACCATGCGCTTCCCTACCGCACCGACAGTTTCCGGGCCTCGCGCGCGGTCTCGCGGAGGATCAGGACGTCCCCGAGGCGGATCGGCCCGGCGACGTTGCGGGTGATGATCTTGCCGCGGTCACGACCGGCGAGGACGCGGACCTTCACCTGCGTCGCTTCCCCGGCCATACCCGTGCGGCCCACGAGCTCGACGACCTCGGCCGGCGACCCTTTCTCTTCCGCCATCTCGGGAGCCTCCCCGCCCCGTCCCTTACTTCTTCAGCGTCGGGAACGTCGAGGCGAGTTCCTCGAGCAGCGCCTTCGCCTCACCGGCTTCGACGACCGCGACGCTCGCCGCGGACTTCGAGAGCCCGGCCGACTGGCCGAGTCGCTGCTTCTTCGGGACGTACAGGTACGGGATCCGCTTCTCCTCGCAGAGCATCGGGATGTGGATGAGGATCTCGACCGGGTCGACGTCCTCGGCCATGACCACGAGCTTCGCCTCGGCGCGCTCGCTCGATTTCGTCACCTCGTTCGTTCCGACGCGGACCTTCCCGGTCTCGCTCGCGACCTGCACGAGCTGGAGGACTTTGTCGGCGATGTCGCTCGGCGTCTCAAATCGCACGTAGATCGGTCGCGCCATGGTTCCTCGCGTCAGCGGAACCCCCGGTACGGGGGGCCCTCGGCTCACGGGTAGGCCCTCGGTACGGGGCCCGCTATTTAACGCTGCGGACGGGCGCCCGCTGCTCTTCCAGGAACGTGAGGGTGCGTCGCCACGCATCGGCGGCGGCGGCCGCGTTGTACCGCTCCTGTCCGGGGTGGTGGAACGCGTGCTGCACTCCGGGGTACAGCTCGAGCGTCACGCGCTTCTTCGTCCGCATCGCGGCGGGAAGGAGCTCCGCGAACGCCCAGGGGGTGATACGCGCGTCCTCCGACGCGAGGAGGCAGAGGACCGGACCGGTGAGACCGTCGACGTCGTTGGCCTGGTCGATCCGTCCGTAGAAGTCGACCGCGAAATCGAACCGTCGGCGGCACGCTCCAAGCAGCGCGTACCCGCCCCCCATGCAGAACCCGAGCGTTCCGACCCGGGCCCGGGGGACCAGTCGGCGAGCCACCGCCTCGCGCCCCTCCTCGAGTGTCTCGAGAACGGCGGACTCGGTCAGCTGGCCCCGGAGGGCGAACGCCTCGTCCAGGGTCTTCGCCGACGCGCCGTTGTAGAGGTCCACGACCGCCGTGGGGAATCCGGCGGCGGCGAGCTGCTGACCGACCGAGCGGACGTAGTCGTCGCGGCCGAACACCTCGTGGATGACGACGACGCCGACCGAGCCTTTCGTGCCGAAGACCTCGGGCTCACCGGCCATACGCGACCACTCGATCGAAGGGCGCGCGGCCCTCAAATCGTCTGCGGCGGCCCCGCACCGAGGAGCGTCGCCGGGGCGACCTCGGGGTGGGCGGCGAAATAGCTCCGCGCCGGGGCGAGCCGGCGGTCGAGCGCGGTCGCGACCGCTCCCTTGACGTCCTGCGGGTGGAGCTGACCGTCCGTCCACGCCGTGAGGAACGCGCGTTCGTCCTCGAAGGTGACCGGGCCGCCGTGCTTCGCCGCCCGTTCGACGACGAACCGCCCTTCCCACGGGAACACGATGAATCGCACCGCCTCGACGACCGGATTTCCCTCGACCTCCTTCGCGGGGCAGAACGCCGCGCCAAGCCGGGCGGCGATCTCCTCGGTCGAGGAAGGGATGGGGATCCCGGAGGACGGGTCCGACTTCGACATCTTCCGTTCGGTCGTTCCTTCGGTCGGGTCCATCCGGCCGCCCCCCTTCAGGGACGAGAGGAGCGGAGTGTGGATCGCGGTCGGGACCGGCCATCCGTAGTGGTGGGCGACCTCGCGCGCGAGCACGTGGGCCCGTCGTTGATCCATCCCGCCGTACGCGAGGTCGACCGGGAGCTCGAAGATGTCGGCCGCCTGCATGGACGGATAGAACAGTTTCGCGGTGTCGAGGTTCGCCTCCTCCTCCCCGCGGCCGAGGACCGACATCGCCCGCCGGGTCCGCGCGATCGTCGTCGCCCGGGCGACCCGCACGACTCGGGCCCAGTAGTCGGCGTTCCCCGTGAGCTCGTGCGCCCACCGGAAGCGGACCCGGGACGGGTCGACCCCGAGCGCCGTGAACGCCGCCTCCATGTACCGCCCCGACGCCGAGATCCGCTCCCGGTCCCCTCCGAGCTTGTCGTTGATCCATGCGTGCCAGTCGGCGAGGAAGACCGTGACGTCGCAGCCGGCCTCGGCGAGGTCCATGATCTTGCGCGCCGTGATCAGGTGCGCGACCGTGAGCGTGCCCGACGGCTCGAAGCCGATGTACGCCCGAGGGCGGTCGTGGGTCCGGAAGAGCTCCCGGACCTCCTCGACGGTCAGCACCTCGACCGTCTGGCGCACGACGCGCTCGACCCGCGCCTCGAGGTCCATACCTCCGGGAGGCGGCGCCGTATTTAGGGGGTGGTTCCCCGCCCCGTTCTCCGCCGGCGAGCGCCGCCGCGCGCACCCACATATTAAGACCCTCAGGCGCGCTAGTACGCTACCCTACTCGATATGGCGGACGGCACGGCGGAAGGAGTGGTGGCCCCGGGCCCGACGTCGCGGTCCCCGGACCCCGGAGAGCTCGCGCGAGCCCTCGGGGTCGGCGCCGATACGGTCGATACCCTCATTCAAGCCGGGTACACGTCCGTCGAGTCGGTCCGCGAACTGTCCCAGACGGCGCTCGAGCTCCTCGGCGTTTCGACCAACGACGTGGAACGGATCCGTCGCCGTCCCGACTCCGCTACGCTCGTCAGCGCCGACCGCACGGTCGAGAACGACCGGATCGTCCAGCGCTGGGTCGGCACGGTCCGGCGACCCGAGCGCCCGCGACGGCCGCGCGTGGCGACCCCGACGAAAGACTCCACGGACACGCTGCGGAAATGGGTCGAGGGCGACGACGGCGCGATGGAGGAGTGGATCCAATCTTCGGAGCCCCCGCACGGCGCCGTCGCCCCCGCCGCGATCCCGACCGGTATGCACGATGCCGAGGAGGCGGGACGGTCCCGCTCCGCCGACTCGGTCGCCGCCCCGGTGTTCGAGCGAGAGGAGACGGTCGTTCGCTGGCTGATGGGCCTCTTGGACCGGGTGAAGAGCGACCAGTTCGACCCGGCGACGATGATCCAGGAGACCCAGGACCTGCACCGCCAACTGTTCGACGAGCGCACGAAGCGCAAGCAACTCGAAGAGGAGATCGAGCACGTGAAGCGCGGCTCGATCGCCGTGATCAAGTACGTCCGGTCGCACGAAGCGAAGGAGAAGGAGCTCGCGGTCCGGGGGAAAGAAGACGAGATCGCGGAGCTCCGGCTCCGCCTGCTCGCCCTCGAAGGAGAGGAGGCGCGGGCGGCACCCACCCCCGCCGCCGACCCGACGACCGGCATGGTCCCTCCCCAGTACACCGCAAACGCGGTCGAGAAGGCGACGCGCGAGATCGACCAGCGGCTCCGCGAGGAGTTCTCCGAACGAGAGCACGCCTACATCGAACGCGAGACGGAGCTGCGGCGGAGGACCGTCCAGCTCGAGAGCGAGGTCCGGAACCTCCAGGGCGAGGCCGACCGGATGCGGGAACGGGGCCAGCTGCTCTCGGGCGGCGGCTCGATCTCCGTCGACGTCGACGAACGGCTCACCCTGGTCGACCAGCGCGAGAAGGACCTCGTCGCGCGCGAGAACGAGCTGCGGCAGCGGTTCGAGGAGATCCGGATCAACTCCGACGAGATCGAACGACGCCGCTCCCCGCTCGAGTTCAAGGAACGCGAACTCTCCGCCTACGACCAGCAGCTCCAGACCCGCAAGCAGGCGCTCGATATCGAGGCCCGCCGGCTGGAGGAGCTGCGTCGCGCGGTCGGGAGCGCCGGCGCGACGAGCGCCTCCGACGAGGCGCGACGCGTCGAGGACCTCCAGCACATGCTCTCCGTGAAGGAGGAGGAGCTCCGCGCCCGGGAGGGGGCCCTCCGCGAGCGGATGGTCGACCTGGAGAAGCTCGCCGGTCGGGCGGCCGAATCCGACGCCGACCAGATGCACGAGGACGCGGTCCGCGCGGTCGCGGAGGTCAAGGTCAAGAGCGGCATCCGACGGCTCGACGACCTGCTCTACGGCGGGTTCCCCGCGGGCGCCCAACTCCTGCTCAACGGGCCGGCGCACACAGGGAAGGACGTGCTCGCGCGCCTGTTCTCCGTCGAGGGCCTGAAGCTCGGCATCCCCTCGATCTGGGTCGTCACCGACAAGACGTGGGGCCAGGTCCGCGAGGACCTCGCGGGACTCTACCCGAAGTACGACGAGGCCGAACGGGCCGGGATGATCCGGTTCGTCGACCTGTATTCGCGCAGCGTCGGGTCGAGCCAGTCGACGACCGGGGTCCGCCTCTTGTCGTCGACCGATAAGGGGATGCTCGACCAGCTCGCCCAGACCGTGAACGCCATCTCCGAGGAGCTGAAGGAGAAGTTCCCGACGTACCGGCTCGTCTTCGAGTCGGTGTCGACCGTGACCGCGTACCTCGAGACGACCGCGACGTTCCGGTTCCTGCAACCGTTCATCGGGCGCCGCAAGATCGACCAAGCGGTCTCGTACTACGTGCTCGACCGCGGCATGCACTCGGACGCCGACCTCGAGACGCTCGAGCACATGGTCGACGGGTCGATCAACCTCAAGATCGAGCAACTGAAGACGTTCCTGTCGGTGAAGGGGATCGGCGAGACCCAGTCGCGGGCGTTCATCGGCTACACGTTCTCGAAGCGGTCGCTCAACCTCGGCTCGTTCAGCCTCGACCACATCCGCTAGCCCGGTCGCGGTTCGTCCGGCCCGAACGAAAGCCGCAAGAACCCCATCCCGCTCCTCCGGGTCGCAGGGGCGGGGATGGACCGGGGCGAGTGGCGGGAGGAGCTGGTGTTCTTGCTTGCGGGCGGGGCGACGATCGTGCTCATCGTCTTCTTCGTGTTCTTCTCGACCACGGGCACCTGAGCGGGCTGCCCCAGGGAGACCCAGTCCCGTCCGTCCTCCCCCCTCCCGCGGACCCAAGGGCTATGTAGAGGGCAGGGCGTCGTCCGTCCGCTAGGCTGGACCGGGGGGTTGGGCGTCCCCTTACACACCGAAACCGTCCTTAGCGGGGGTGACAGGTAGGAGCGACGTTCGGGCGGGTTTCACGTCCTGCATTGCCTCGTAGACGCCCCGTTCCGCTGGGCCGTGGGCACCGCGATGGGCACTCGGAGGAGCGCCCTAGCGGTTATCCATCACGGGCACCGGGTCAGGTCCTGACGGGAGCAGCCTTACCGTGGACCGTCGACGCTGGCGGGGCGACGGGGCTGAGGAGTCCGCGGGGTCTCCGCGTAGTTCGTCCGAATGGCAATCCTGCTGGCCTAGCACTGCGGTCGGCGCCCGGCTCCGTGCGCGGAGGCGGGGATCCCGACCGCCTTATCTGATTCGCCGAAGATGTCGATCCGACTCGCGACCGAGGCCGACGTTCCGGAGATCCGGTCCTGCGTGCGCGAGGCGTACCAGGTCTACCTCGAGCGGATGGACCGGCCCCCCGCCCCGATGCAGGACGACCCCGCCGTTCGGGTCGGTGCCGGTCAGGTGTACGTCGAATGCGCGGAATCGGTCCGGGGCGTCCTGGTGCTCGTCCCGTTCCCGGACCACGTCCTCGTCGAGAATCTCGCCGTGCGCCCCGTCTTCCAGCGGCACGGGATCGGGAGCCGGCTGCTCGCGTTCGCGGAGGCGCGGGCCACGGAACTCGGACGAGCGGAGGTTCGGCTCTACACGAACGATCGGATGACCGAGAACCTCCGGTACTACTCCGCCCGCGGATATCGGGAGACCGGACGCGCGGTCGAGGACGGCTACGCGCGGGTGTTCCTGAGCAAATCGGCCGCCCCGCTCGGCGGAGCGCAGGCGACGCGCCCCGACGGGTTCGGCCTCGGCGGGGGGTTTAAGTAGCCGACCCGAGCGTTTCTTCTTGCTGCTCCGCCATGCACAGTTACATCGACCTTTTTTTCACGTCGGACGGGGTCTCCCCGCTCGAGGTCTCCGACCGGATCCGGTCGTTGGCGGGCCTCTCCTTCATCATCGGTCCGCACGACGTGGCGTTCGAGTGGCACACCGTCGACGAGTTCCGGGAGAAGCTCGGGAAGGTCCACGCGGCGCTCCATGGCACGGGTGTGTTCTATCGGATCGAGACCGTGACCGACGAGCCGGGGTTCGTCGAGCCGGTGACCTGGCCGCCCGCGGCGCTCCAGAGCAACACGGTCCACCCGGGGTACTGAGCCCCCCACCCCCCCACTGCGAGTGGAACGGTTCCCTACCAACCCTCGGTCGCGGGGTCGACCGCGTCTCGATCCATCACCGCGCGCCGCTCGGTCGGTATCGGCTTCTTCGTCCCTTTCGCGTAGTCGTAACAGACGACCACCGTTCGACCCCGCGCCGCGACCGTCGACGTACCGGCGATCGTGAAGCGATAGAGAAGAGCGAAGCTCGTCGTACCGAGCGGACGCGCCGGAGCGACCTCACCGATCAGCGTCGCACCGTACCCGACCGGAGCAAGGTACCGACAGGAGACTTCGGCGATGATGATGTCGAGGCGTGACGGGTCGAGCGGACCGAGGAGTGGGAGGTAGTAGTCGCATCGCAGGGTCTCCATGTAGGGAAAGTAGGCGGCGTGGTTGAGGTGGTTGAGGACGTCGAGGTCGTGGTACGGTACGTAGAAGTCGCGTCGAACGCGCCAAGGTACCGTCGGAGTCGGGAGCGTCGGTGTGGTCGACATGCGGGTCGCTCACCGCCACGTTCCCTATATGGGGTCGGTGGAGTAGCGACGAACGACGGGGTCGTTCCCTGCCGGTGAGCGGTGCGGTGGTGCCGGAAGGTTCCAGTGGTAACCGGGGGGTGGGGGGCTCGCCGCCCGCCGCGCCGGCGCCGGGGGAGATGGCGGGGGTCGTCGCCCAAATACGGCGGACCGTCCGTATCCACTCGACCCGCTTCGAGCACGCGATCCCCCTGATCGCGAGCGAGAACCTGCTCTCGCCGTACGCGAAGGAGCTCCTGATCAGTGACTTCCACTCCCGGTACGCCGAGGGTCTGCCCGGAGACCGGTACTACGAAGGGAACGAGCAGGTCGACCAGGTCGAGAACCTCTGCCTCGACCTCGCCCGCCGACTGTTCCGTTGCACGTTCGCGGACGTGCGGCCGACCTCGGGGACCGTCGCGAATCTGGCGGTGCTGAAGGCCCTCACCGAACCCGGAGAGCTCGTCGGCACGAGCCGGCTCGCGGACGGTGCGCACATCTCGAGCGCGGCGTTCGGCGCGTTCGGGCTCCGCGGGGTGAAGCCCGTCTACTACGCCTGGGACCCCGAGCGGATGACGATCGACGTCCCCCGGACCCGGGAGATCCTGCGCGCGGTCCGACCGAAGCTCTGCCTCTTCGGCCTCTCCCTGTTCCTGTTCCCCCTCCCGGTGGACGAACTGCGCGGCACCCTCGAGGAGATCGGCGCGCGGGCCTGGTACGACGCGGCCCACGTCCTCGGCCTCATCGCGGGGGGCGAGTTCCAGGACCCGTTGCGCGAGGGGTGCGTCGTGATGAGCGCGTCGACGCACAAGACCCTCCCGGGGCCGCAGCACGGCATCTTGCTCGGTGATGGCCTGGAGCCCGAGGTCGCGAAGCGTCTCCAGTCCGGCGCCTTCCCGGGCGTGACGAGCAACCACCACCTGAACGCGATGGCCGCGCTCGCGGTCAGCCTCGCCGAGCACCTCGAGTTCGGCCGGGAGTACGCGCACCAGACGGTCGCGAACGCGCGGGCGCTCGCCCAGGCGTTGCATGACAAGGGATTCGACGTGCTCGCGCCGGACCTCGGGTTCACCCGTTCGCACACGATCGCGGTGCGCGTGGAGAAGGAGGGCGGCGGGGAGTCGGTCGCGAAACGGCTCGCCGACTCCGGTATCATCTCGAACAAGAACCTCCTCCCCGGTGACAAGAGCCCGAAGCACCCGGGGGGCGTCCGCCTCGGCACCCCCGAGGTGACCCGGGTCGGGATGAAGGAGAAGGAGATGGCCGAGATCGCCGAGCTGTTCGACGACCTGCTCCACCGCGGAACGGCGCCCGGAGAGGTGGCGGCCCACGCCGCCCAGCTCAAGTCCGGGTTCACGACCCTGCGCTACTGCTTCGGTGCCGGCGAGGCGGCGTATCGGTACTACGACCTCGTCGGGCGCGAGCCGGGCTAGGGGTCCTCGCTCTCCCAATCCGCCGCTACGGCGTCCCGACGTTGCTGGGCCCGGTCGAACGTCTCGAGGTCGAACGTGACCTGCGTCGTCGCATGGTCGCTCACCGCGAGGAAGAATCGTGCCACTCCGTCGGCCGCGAACCGGGCGTCGAGCGTCCCGTCGGTCAGGAGGGACGCGACCCAGTCCGCGAGGTCGGGGGGAGCGGGCGGCGGTTCCCAGGTCGTCGCGATCCCCGCGAGGTCGATCGGTCCCGACCGCCGAACGACGTCCACGACCGTGGCCCGCCCTTCGGCGAGACGCTGGAGGGCGGTCTCGTCATCGACCGGGGTTGCCTCGACGAGCCGGCGGCGGCGTCGATCGCGCGTGAAGGCGGCGATCCCGCTGACCGCTCCGATGCCCACGCCCGCGGTCAAAGGGATCGCGACGAGGATCGTCCAGGGCCCCGAGAGTCCCGGCACCGAGGTAGTAGGAACGAGGACGTCCCCGGCAAGGTCGGTCACGGTCACCGTCCCGGCCCACGCGCCCGGCGCGCTGAAGTTGACCCAGACCGCCGTGGCGTCCCCGGGCTCGGGGAGCGCCGACGCCACCGCGCGTACCTGGTCCCCGTCGAACGAGGTCGTGACCACCACCGAAGCGCCGACCGCGGCGTTGCCGAATCGGTCGGTCACCTGCCAGAGCGTATCGTTCTCCCGACTCGTATCCACTGCCGTGCGAGGGTCGAACAGTCGTAGCTGTTGAATGTCCGGAAGGACGCTCACGCCCACGGTGCTCGAGCCGGAACTCAGACCGGCGGCGACGATGAGGTCGACTTGGATCGAACCCGCCACCCGGGAGGTGACGCTTACGTTGAGGTCGCCCCCGATCCACGCCGTCGACGGAACGTCGAACCAGCCGGGAAGACGGCTGGTGAGGGTGCCGACGCCGGAGGCGTTGACCCAGCCGGGCGCCGCTTCGTGCGAGCCCACGACCACGAGTTCCACTTCCGCGTCCGACGCGAAATCGTGCACGACGTCCCCACCGGAATCGAGGGCCTGCCATTCGACCGAGAACGGCGATCCGGCGCGGACCGGTGACGTCGAAGGAAGGACGATCGGTACCGCCGCGGTCGCGGCTCCGACGCCGATCGTCCAGGTCCCCACGGCGGTCGCGGTCGTGCCGAGACCGTCCCGAACGACGACCGATACGGTCACGAATTCGGCGCTCGACGGAACGAAGGTCGTCTCAAGCGGTCCGTCGCTCGTGATCGAACTGGAGGCGAAGGGGTTCGAGGCGCCCGTCGCGTTCCACCACACCTCCGCCGGCAGGTCTCCTCCCGACACGAACGCCGTCACGGCGAGAGGGACGCCCGCCGTCCCGGTGGTCGAGCTCGTCCGGATCGCGACCGTGAGCGGCGACACGATGTGCACCGTGGTCGTCGCCGACCGGGTCAGTCCGGCGGCGTCGATCGTCCACGAGGACGCAGAATAGTTCCCCGGGGCGGAATATACCGAGGCGAACGTCCAGGTGGGTCCCGGGGAGTGGTCGCATTGCGGGGCGCCGACGCCGCTCGACCAGCACGCCTCCGAGTACGGAAGCGTCCCGGTGCCCGGGCGGGCCTCGACCACGACCGAGGTAACGGCTCCCGCGTAGCCGACAGGAAGGAGCGGCAGCAACTCGACCGAAGGTGCCGGGTTCACCGTGACGTCCGGGAAACCCCAGACCGCGGAGGAAAGCCCGTTCGAGAGCGTCACCGACGGCTGGGCCACCCCCGTCGCAACGTAGGTCACGTTCGCGGCGCAGGCCACGTCGAGCGCGCCGCCCACCCCCGGGCCCGCGGCGCACGGGGCGGAGACGACGGCCTCTCCCAGCCCGGGGTCGATGGTTGCGTGATACGTGTATCCGGCCGCCGCCGTCCCGTTCACGCGAGCGGTGGTCATCTGACCGACGTCGAGCACCGTGCGGTCCAGGCTGGCGGACGAGATCTCCGTAGAGACCGCGAGAAGTTCCACGCTCGCCGGTGGCGTGGTGAGGATCCCTCCGGTGACGTTGAGCGTGGCGATCACCGAGAGGTTCCCGATCCCGGCGCCGGTCGCCGCCGTCACGTTGACCGCGGGACCGCTCGTGGGGTCGACGAAGGTCCACCCGACTCCCGACAGGCTCCAGTCGAACCGCGGGGGCATCGGAGTGGCGTTCCCCGCGCCGGTGAACCCCTCCGCCCCGAACGGGTCGGCCGCCCCCGTGCTGAACGTGGCGGACGCGACGTACGGGGCGATCCGCACGCTCGCGAGGTACGGGTACAGGTGGACCTGGAACGAGTTGCCATGCTGCGCCACGGAGGAAAAATCGCCGGGCGGAAGCGGGATGCTGGGGGCGACCCGGACCTGCTCATACGGTCCGCTGATCGTGACGCACTGTATGATCTGACCTATCGGGGCATTGCAGGTCATGGGTGGAGTCGGGTCGACCGAGAAGGCAAACTCTCCCGATGCCCCCGCGACGGTGGTCCCGTTCTCCACCGAACAGACCGAGGAGAGGATGATCCCGTTCGTGAGATTGGTGATGACCACTGCGTCGTAGCTGTAGTTGAGGGAAACCGTCGGGAGAGCGGACGCACCGACGACCACGACAGTCCCGGTGTAATTGTGCGGGAGCAGCGTGGCGTTGCAGGGATTCGCCGCGGAGAGCTCGTGGAGGCTGCCTCCGTGGGCCGACAGGGTCGACGGCGCGATCGGTGACGACAGGCTGAGCAGCAGGACCGCGACCGCGACCACGAGGGGGACGATGTGATGGTAGCTCGCTGTGACGGACACCCGGTCTCCGCCCCGCGACCCGGACCGGGCGCGGCGGGTCGGGGAGCGGCGACCCGATGCTTAATCGTTCCGACGCGAGCGACCCCG
>JAKIVU010000009.1:31895-39724 GCA_022750375.1 Thermoplasmata archaeon | reverse complement strand
AAAGCCTTCGGGCGATCTGTTCAGCCCGCGGCCACTAACGTCCGCAGCTACGTTACCTGGTTATGCTTGGCAGTTAAGCAGAACGCGTGTGAAACCATTTTTTTCAAAATGAGTTTCGTCCCGTGGGCCGCACGGCCGCCGTTTTAGCCGACCGCGGGGTGGCAAGGGCGATGCCGAGCCTCGGGGTCGCGCGGAGCCACTGGCCGGTCGCCGCGTGGATCCGCCTCAAGCTTCCGCCCCTCCCTCCGCCCATGATGCTGACCCCGGGCCCTCCGCCGCCGCCCGACCCGCCGCTCGACATCCTGGTCCCGAACCCGATCCCGACCGACGCGCGGAAGCGGGTCTACTCGTACGAGGAGGACCACGAGGAGTGGACCGTGCGGCTGGTCTGGGACTCGGACGACCCGGAAGTGCTCGAGGCGGAGTGCCGGGCCCCGTTCTACGACCGGCGGCTGCCGCGCTCCGACGTGCCGCGGTTCTGGAGCGCGGTGAAGGCGTTGATCGCGCCGCTGGGGCCGCTCCCCGTGGAGTCCGCCGACCCCCGGCCGTAGTCCGGCAGCGAGCAACCTAAAACGGTCCGGTCGGTCGGGCGTCCCCGTGCTGCGCGCGACCTTCCTCCACCTCGCCGGGGTCGGTCCCGTGACCGAGGCGAACCTCTGGCAGGCCGGCGTGCGGGACTGGGGCGAGCTTGCCCGACGTCCCGGCGTGCTCGGGCTCCAGGCGGCGGCCGAAGCCCGGCTCATTCGGGAGCTCGCCGCGAGCGAGCGCGCGCTGGCCGAAGGGGATGCCGCATGGTTCGGTCACCGTCTCCCGGACCGGGAGCATTGGCGCCTGCACACGTCCTTCCGCGAACGGACCGCCTTCCTCGATATCGAGACGACCGGGCTCTCCCCGTACGCGGGGATCGTGACGGTCGTGGCGGTGCATGGCGGCGGCGCGACCCGCACGTTCGTGGCCGGCGAGAACCTCGAGGAGCTCCCCGCCTACCTCGGTCGCTTCCCGATCCTCGTCACGTTCAACGGGAGCCGGTTCGATGTGCCGTTCCTGGAGGCGTGCTTCCCGCAGTTCGTGCCGCCCCCGATCCACATCGACCTCCGGTTCGTCCTCTACCGCCTGGGCCACGCCGGAGGGTTGAAGCGGATCGAGGAGCGACTCGGGATCGGGGACCGGACGGGGGTCGAAGGCGTGAGCGGCCTCGACGCGGTCCGGCTCTGGCAGGAGTACCGGCGCGGGAGCGCGGCGGCGCTCGACAAGCTCGTACGGTACAATCGAGCGGACACCGTGAACCTCGAACCGCTCCTCGAGCTCGCCGAGACCGAGCTCGAGCGTCGTCTGCTCTCCCCCGATAGTCCGGCCCGGGTCGTCCGCCCCCGACGCGAACATCCCGCGTTCGCGGGAGGATGACCGTGAACCGTTCGAACCGGCCCGACATCGCCGTCGTCATCGGCGCATTCGGTCGCACGACGTTCCTTGCGCGCGCGGTCGCTTCCGTGCTGGCCCAGACGCTGTCGCGGGACCGTATCGAGATCGTGGTAACGAAGGATTTCACCGACCCGGCGCTCGACCGCTCGCTCGCCGCCTCGGGGGTCCTCACGATCCAGGACGCGGAGCCCCGGATCGGCCGCTGGCTTCTCCGCGCGATCCGCGCGACGCACGCTCCGCTCATCGCCTTCCTGGACGATGACGACGAGTTCGTGCCGGAGCGGCTCGCGGGCGTGGTCGCACGGTTCCGTGACGACCCCGAACTCGGGTTCTATCGGAACCGCGTCCAGGTGATTGACGCAGACGGACGCGCGACCGACCCCGCCGGGTGGCGACGGCTCGAGAAGGACGTCGGGTTCGACCGTACGGGTCCGGTCGCCGTGCCCCCGCGCGCGAAAGGCGGGATGCTCGGGCTCGTGGCCCACGAGACGCACGCGGGGTTCAACTCCAGCACCATCGTCGTTCGACGCGAGCTCTTCGACGGGGAGTTGGGAGCGGCCTTCGAGGGGACCCAGCTCCCGGACGTAGCCCTCCTCGTCGCCGCCGTCGTCTCACCGTTCGGGCTCTACCTGGACGACCGTCGTCTCACGCGCTTCCGGTACCACGGAGAGAACATCACGCACTCCGTGGCGTGGCTTCGCCACGCCGCCGAGGCCCACGCCGCGCTCGCCGACCTCACCGGCCGGCACGGACGGGACGATTTCGCCGGCTGGCTGCGTGGGGTGTCGGAGCATTACGACCGGGTCTACCGGGCGACGGTCCTGATCACCGAGGTCCGCGCGGGAGCGTCGCGCGACCGGGTCGCCTCCCTCGCGTTCGACTACCTCCGCTTCCTGGGGTGCCATCGGGCGGAGCGGCGCGCGGACGCGGAAGTGTGGGGGCCGACCCTCTACGCCCTCGCCTACCTGCTCTGGCCGGGGCTCGGGCAGCGCGTCGCCGTTGCGCGCGTCCCGGTGCGACGGGCCTAGCGGACACGGCGGGCGGCGGGCAACCGGAACGCGTGACCCACCGGGGGCGGGGGGATCGGTGCGTCCGCGGGCGGGTGCACCGCGCGCACCCGCGTTTCCGCGAGGCGGCAGTATTCGTCCGACGAATCGATGTGGAGGTAGTGCCGTCCGAGGCGACGCGCCACCGCCGCTACGGTGCCGGTGCCCCCGAACATGTCGAGCACCAGGTTGCCCCGATAGCTGTAGAACTTGACGAGCCGTTCGATGAGCTCCTCGGGGAACGGCGCGGGGTGGCCCTTCCGTACCCGTTCGGGGGGGATCTTCCAGAACCCGTCCGAGAACGTTTCGAACTCGTGCGCCGAGATGTCGACCAGCGCCCGGTCCCCGGGGAGATTCCATTGGCCCTTCGAGAACACGAGCACGTACTCCCAGGAGGGGATGATGTGGGGGTTCGAGGGACTCCGCCAGGACCCCCAGGCGGTCCGGCGACCCATCGTCTGCTTGTACCAGATGATCTCGGTCCGCATGATGTAGCCGAGCTCGCGCAGGTCGCGGGAGAGGTCGTGGTGGATCGGCCGGAAGTTCTTGATCGAGGTCGGCGCGACGTTCAGCACGAACCGGCCGCCCGGGACGAGCACGCGTTGGAGCGCCTTCCACACTTCCCGGAGCCAACGCAGGTACTCCTCGGGAGCGAGGTCGTCCGAATACCCGCGGTAGGGGATCCGAAGGTTGTACGGAGGCGAAGTGATCGCGAGATGGACGCTCTCCCGTGGGAGGGCGTCCAGCACCTCCCGGGCATCCCCTTCGACGATGCGGTCGGCCCAGGAAGCGAGCCCTCGCCGTGGCCGAGGCTCCCCCATGAGCGCCCGCGACCGACCGAGGGGAGATGAGGCTTCGCCGCCGCCCGCCAGGCTCCCCACCACCGGGGCGGACTTAGGGCCGGCAAGGGCGTTCCGCCGCGCGGAGCATCAAGCGTATAATCTCGCCCGGTTCGACGGTTCCCGATTCCTATGCCGGTTCGCATCGCCGTACCCAAGGAGGTCGCGCCCGGTGAGACCCGGGTCGCGCTCGTTCCCGAGGTCGTGCAACGGCTGACGAAAGCGGGGGCCACCGTCGCGGTGGAGGCGGGGGCCGGTGCTTTGTCGCGATATCCGGACGCGGGGTACGCGGCCGCCGGTGCGCAGATGGAAAGCGACCGGGCCGCGCTCTTCGGAGGGGCCCAGATCCTGCTCAAGGTGATGCCCCCGACGATCGAGGAGATCGGCTGGATGAAACCCGGCGCGATCGTCGTGGCGCTGATGAACGCCAGCCGGAACCTCGACCGTGTCGCGAAGATGCGGGATGCAAAGGTCACCGCGTTCGCCCTCGAACTCATTCCCCGGATCACGCGCGCCCAGAGCATGGACGTCCTTTCGTCGCAGGCGACGGTCGCGGGGTACCGCGCCGCGCTCGACGGGGCCGAGCTCTGCCCGAAGTTCCTGCCGATGCTGACGACCGCGGCGGGCACGATCCGCCCGGGCAAGGTCCTCGTCCTGGGCGCGGGGGTCGCCGGCTTGATGGCGATCGCGACCTCGAAACGGCTCGGTGCGCTGGTCGAGGCGTACGATGTTCGTCGGGCTGCGGGCGAACAGGTGCGCAGCCTCGGGGCGAAGTTCCTCGAGCTCCAGATCAACGCCGAGGGGGCCGGCGGCTACGCGCGCGAACTCACGGACGACGAGAAGAAGCAGGAGCAGGAGATGCTCGCGAAGGCGGTGGGGGACGCGGACATCGTGATCACGACCGCGAACATCCCGGGCCGCCGCGCGCCGCTCCTCGTGCGAAAGGAGATGGTCGCCCGCATGCGGCCCGGCGCGGTGATCGTCGACCTCGCCGCGGAGACCGGAGGGAACTGCGAGCTCACGCAGCCGGGGCAGCGTGTCGACGTCGGCGGGGTGCAGATCGTCGGACCGCTCAATCTCCCCGGACAGATCCCGTTCCACGCGAGCCAGATGTTCGCGAAGAACCTCGAGTCGTTCCTCGGTTTGCTCCTGGATAAGTCCGGCGGCCTCGTTCCCGCCTTCACCGACGAGATCCTCGCCGCGAGCCTGCTCACCTCCGACGGAGTGGTCTCCCACAAACCGACCGCGGACCTCCTCGCGGGAGCGAAGTAGATGGCGGCGGACCTCTGGACGGCCCTGTTCATCGCGATCCTCGCTGCGTTCACCGGTTACGAGGTGATCGGGCGCGTGCCCGTGCTCCTCCACACGCCGCTGATGAGCGGCTCGAACTTCATCCACGGGATCGTGCTCGTCGGCGCGATCGTCGCCCTCGGCATCGCGACGACCCCGCTCGAGCAGGCGATCGGCCTCGTCGCCGTGGTCATGGGCGCGATGAACGTGACGGGCGGCTACGTCGTCACGGAACGGATCCTCGCGATGTTCGACCGCTCCAAGAAGAAGGGAGGGTCGGCATGACCGCCGGGGTCGGGACGGTGATCGACGCCGTCTACGTCGTCGCGGTACTCGCGTTCATCCTCGGCCTGAAGGCGATGAGCTCGCCCGAGACCGCCCGCCGCGGGATCGCCTACGCGGGGGCGGCGATGCTCGCCGCGGTCGTGGCGACGTTCTTCAGTCCCGGCCTCTCCAACTTCGCGCTGATCGCCCTCGGCGTGATCGTCGGCGGCGGGATCGGTTGGTACTGGGCGCGGGTCGTCAAGATGACCGCGATGCCCCAGATGGTCGCCGTCTTCAACGGGATGGGCGGCGGCGCCGCCGCCGCGATCGCCGGCGTCGTGCTCCTCTCGTCCCTCTCGAACCCGGCCGATGCGGGGCTGAGCGTCGCCGGCGCGGTCATCGGGTCGATCTCGATCGCGGGGAGCGTCGTCGCGTTCCTGAAGCTCCAGGGCTGGATGCGCCAGCGTCCGATCGTCTACCCGGCCCGCCAGCCGATCAACCTCACGGTCCTTGGGGTCGGGGTCGCGTTCGGGGTCTACGCGGTGGTCCGGGTCGACACGCTCTTCCTCCTGCCGTTCTTCGTTCTCCTGCTCGTCTACGGGGTCCTCCTGACCCTCCCGATCGGGGGGGCCGACATGCCGGTCGTCATCAGCCTGTTCAACGCACTGACCGGGATCGCGGTCGCGCTCGACGGGTTCGCGCTCGTGAACGGCCCGCTCGGCGACGCGGGCTACGCGATGGTGATCGCGGGCGTCCTCGTCGGCGCGGCCGGGTCGCTCCTGACGATCCTCATGGCGCGGGCGATGAATCGTTCGATCGGGAACGTCGTCTTCGGCGCGTTCGGCGCGGTCGAGGAGACCGGCGTCACGATGCAAGGGTCGATGAAGCCGATCGAGCCCGACGACGCGGCGGTGCTGATGGCGTACGCCAACCAGGTGATCATCGCTCCCGGGTACGGGATGGCGGTCGCCCAGGCGCAGCAGAAGGTCAAGGAGCTCGCGGACCTGCTCGAGGCGAAGGGGGTCGCGGTCAAGTTCGCGATCCACCCGGTCGCCGGTCGGATGCCCGGCCACATGAACGTGCTCCTCGCGGAGGCGGGGATCAGCTACGACAAACTGTTCGACCGGGACGAGATCAACCCCGAGTTCGCCACCACCGACGTCGTGCTCGTCATCGGCGCGAACGACGTCGTGAACCCGGCGGCGCGCCGGGTGGGGAGCCCGCTCCAGGGAATGCCGATCCTCGACGTCGACCAGGCAAAGAACGTGCTCGTGATCAAGCGGGGCCAAGGCAAGGGATTCGCGGGGATCGAGAACGACCTGTTCTACAAGGAGAACTGTCGGATGCTCTACGGGGACGCCCAGCAGGTCGTGGGCAAGCTCGTGCAGGCGCTCAAGCGCTCGTGACCGGCCCGGGGAGACTCGAGCGGACCGGCACCGGCGCCCCGGGCTCGGTACGCCACAGGTCAACGAAGAGCCCGAGGAGACACGCGGTGAGCGCGAGGTCGAGGAGCTCGTAGGGCCACCAGACGCCGAGCGTGCGGCCCCAGTAGAGGAACGCCACGTAGTAGTTCGCGGTGCCGAGGATCCCGATCGCCCAGAGCCACATGCGCGCTCGTGCCCCGACGAGCGCGACCGGCAAGAGCCAGCAGAGGATGTTGAACGAAAGGAACGGCGTCAGGAGCGCGACCCCGGTGAGCGTGATCCCCGCCGCTCCAACCGCGGTCGGTGCTTTCCACCAAACGACCGCGACCAGGGCCAACGCGAGGGCACCCTGGACCGCCTCGACGTAGATCGAGTTCGGCAGCCATCCGTGGAGCAGGAGGATCCCGTAGAAGTTGAGCGAGGACGACCGGCGGGCCACCTCGTTCACGAAGACCGTCGTGACGTAGCCCCGTCCGAAGGCGAGGTAGGTGCACCCGCCGACGGCGCCGAACGTGGCCAGGGCGGCGACGCCGGACCACCAGGGGCGAGGAAATCGACCGGTGGCCCCGACCACCGGGAAGAGGGTCGGAAACCGGCCGGTGGCCAGAAAGCCTCCCGCCACGGCCGCGACGGGACCGCCGCGACGCACGAGCACCAGCGCGAGGAGGACGGCGGCCGGAACCATGAGATCGCTCGCACCGTCCACCTGGTTCACCGCGAGGGGGAGGAACAGCACCGAGGCGGCTACGGTCCACGTGACATAGCGACGGTCCGGGCCGGCGGCCCACCAAGTGAGTGGTATCACTGCGACCGTCACCGCCCCCCAGACCAGGGTCACCCCGACGAGCCCGCCGAGGCTGCCGACCGCGTTCAGCAGCATCGCGGCGATCCCGTACGGCACGACGATCGTCGAGCCGCAATCCGCGACGACGAACGGGTTCCCGCCCGCGAGCAGCGCGCGCCCGGACGCGAGGTACGCGACGAGGTCGTGGGACCCCGGCGGTCCGGAGCATCCGTAGAGCCCGTAAACGAAGTCGAACGCCACGACCCCGACGTAGACTGCCGCGGCTCCCAGGGCGGGAAGTCGCCAATCCCACGCTCCCGCAGGGAACGCGGTCGCCCACCGATGGGCGAGCCGTTCCAGCATTCGCCGAACTGCGGGCGCCCACTCCGAACGCGCGGCAAGCAACAGGAGTCCGACGGCCGCCAGGACGGCGATGAACGTCGCGTTGAGCAGTTCCAGGGGGGTTGCCATGGTCGAGCGGCTCGAAACCCCCTCGCGGGATCCGAGCGGGGACGTCGTATTTCAGCGCTCGCGCGGTCGCGGTCCGGCTACCGGACACACCCTACCGACGCGCGCCCCGGTTTCCATAAAGTGAATACGGAGGACGGCCCTCCGGGCCGCGTGATCCAGTGGCCGGATCGGTACCGCCCGGACCGCGCGGGTGTTCACGTCCGTAACGAAATCGACATGCCGGTCGCGGCCGAGACGATCTGGGCGTGGCTCATCCGCGCGCCGCTCTGGCCGACGTGGTACCCGAATT
>JAKIVU010000009.1:0-31795 GCA_022750375.1 Thermoplasmata archaeon | reverse complement strand
ACGATCTGGGCGTGGCTCATCCGCGCGCCGCTCTGGCCGACGTGGTACCCGAATTCGCACGATGTCGCCCTCGACGACGGGAGCGCCGAACTTCGTGCCGGGGCCGAGTTCACCTGGAAGACGTTCGGAGTCTCGTTGCATTCCAAGGTCGAAGAGTTCGTACCGCCGGAGCGTCTCGCGTGGACCGGGCGGGCGGGGGGCCTCGACGTCTATCACGCCTGGCTCATCGAGCGACGACCGGCGGAAACCCACGTCCTGACGGAGGAGTCCCAGAACGGCATCCTCCCCCGGCTAAACCACGCCGTTCGACCCCGTCACATGAGCGAGTTCCACCAGCTTTGGCTGGAGCGCCTGCTCGCGCAAGCGCGTACCGGTCTGCCGCCGCCACCGCGCTGACCGCGAGGGTCGCTGGCCCCCGAGTTACGCTCCCAACGGGTTCCCGCAATGCGGGCAGAACTTCGTCTCTCGAGCGAGGACCATCCCACACTTCAGGCAGACTCGATTCATCGAGGGAGCGAACGCCCCGCCCGAGTACCCCGGATACGGACCGACGGGAGGTCCGAAGCCGTACGTCACCATCGGCCACCGGACCGGGGTCCACGCGATCGCCATCGCGCCGCCGACGATGCCGAGAACGAGTCCGATGGCGTATCCCCAGAACGACACGACACTGGAGATCGACACGACGAGGATCAGGACCCCGAACAGGACGTGGTGCTGCGGATGGAGGTAGAGCATCACACTGAAGAGGATCGCGAGAAGCCCGAGGGTGATCCCGATCAGCCCGAAGAGCGTGAACCACTGGAACGGGTCGAACGGGTAGTCGAAGCCCGTAAACTCGTACCCGATCATGACCTCCGAGACGCCGGCGAGGAGGATGAAAATCCCCCCGACCAACGAGAGAACGAACGCGGTGACGGGTCGAGGCTCCGGGGGCGCGGTGGGATACGACCCGTACGGTGGCGCGGGGTAGGCGGGCGCGGTCACGGGGGGCCGGCCAACGGCCGTTCCACGGCGAGCTGCCCGTCCTTCCAGACCCGAACGATGTTGTCGGACTCGGTGAGCGCGGCGATCCGCTTCAACGGGTCCTCCCGGAGCGCGAGGATGTCGGCGACAAATCCGGCCCGGAGCTGTCCCGAGCGCGGCGCCTGCGGGCCGAGCGTGCGGGGGCCGTTCGCGGTCGCGCTCTCGATCGCCTGCAGCGGGGTCATCCCCCCGTCCTCCACCAGGAGCACGAGCTCCTTCGCGTTCTGCCCCCAGTAGACGGCGGCGGCCTCGCTGGACCCGCCGATGTCCGTGCCCATCGCGATCGGCACGTTCTTTCGTACCGCAATGCGGAGCGCGGTCCGGTGCTGGTCGACCATCTTCCGCGCTTTCTCGATCATGAACTCGGGGATCCCCGTGTCCTTTCGCGCGACGAGCTGGGTGACGATCGTTCGGGTGGGGACGAGGAGCGCGCCCTTCTCGAGCATCAGGTCGGCGGCTTCGTCGTCGAGATAACTGCCGTGCTCGATCGTCTTCACCCCCGCCTTGAGGGCCGCCATGATTCCGACCTTTCCGTGGCAGTGGGCCGCCACGATCCGCTCGGCCCGCGCGGCTTCCTCGACCATCGCACGGAGCTCTTCGTCCGAGAATTGCCGGTCGACGGGGCTATCCATGTCGCTGAGGACTCCCCCCGAGGCGCAGACCTTCACGACCGGAGCTCCGAGCCGGAGGACCTTCCGGACCGCGGCCAAGCACTCCGCGACCCCGTCGCACGGGCCCGGGAAGCCGAGGCGGCTCTGCTCCTGATGCACGTATTCCAACGAGAAGGCGTGAGCATCACCGTGACCGCCGGTCGTGCTCAGCGCGGTCCCCGATCCGTAGATGTGCGGCCCCGGGATCGAACCGTCCTTGACGGCCCGACCGACATAGATCCCGTACCCGCCCAACTCGCGAATGGAGGTGAATCCTAGGCGGAGCACCTTCTCTGCGTCCCGCGCTGCCCGGAGGATCCCGACCCACGGGGAGGTGTAAACCATCTCCTCCATCGTGAAGTTTCGGATGCCGGTGAAATGGGTGTGGGTATCCCAGAGGCCGGGCAGGACCGCGGGGACGTTCACGGTCGTATCGGACGGCGACGCGGGGGGTGCGCTCTCGATCGGTCCAGCGTAGGAGATCGTCGCGCCGTCGAAGATGACACAGCCGTTCCGGGTCGGTTCCCCCGTCCCCGGGATCAACACGTCGGCTTCGACTCGGGTCGCCATACCGGACAGGAACCCGGTATTCTCGTTAAGGTTTCTGCCGTGACGGTTCGCCCTCCCCATAGAGAGCGCGGTCTCGAGGAGTCGGAGTTATTCGCCGCGCCCGGATCTACCGGCGCACCAGGTCGGCTCGATGGGGTTCTACGTCGTCATCCGCGGACCGCTCGAGATCGGCAAATCGACCCTCTCCGAACGCTTGGCCGCGGAGATTCGAGGGGAACACGTCTCCATCGACAGGATCCTCGCCTGCTTGTACTGGGAGACCTGGACTCGCAGCCGCTAGGAGCTACCTGATCCTCCGTTTCCTTCGAGACATCCGTCTCTCCGACGATAGCACTCGTTGGAGGCCCCGGACGTTGTTACGGAAGTAGACCAAGTCGGCGTGGAGCAAAGTGACTGAGCCCCTGTGTCGAGAGAAGTCCCAAATCCGAATCATCGCCCTCAACTGGTCGAGATGGGCGAGCAGCGGGTCGACCCTGAGTCGAACCCAGTCTGTCGACGGGTCAAGGGCAGAGAATTCCCTCCTCATGTTCAAGAGGTTCATTCGGATGCGGGGCAAATCCGTCCTGTAGACTCGATCCACCATTCGTCGCCTCGGGACCCCGCAGGCCGGCGTGGGATGTGACCCCGGTTCATAGTAGGCGCGGTCGGCGGAAGTGCGGAGGGTGTGGTGCAATTTTCGGCGAATTGGTACTACCCCCGGGGAGGAGTGGGCGCGGCCAGATTCGAACTGGCGACCTTCACCGTGTCAGGGTGACGTCATAACCACTAGACTACGCGCCCGTGCGGGCGGCCACCGACGACCGGCACTTATCCCTGTCGGAGCGGGAGATGCGTGGCGCCGGGAAGCGGCGTTGCGAAGCCTACCCGTATCCGCCCGGGAACTGGTTCGGATCGGGGTGGTCGTTCCAATTGTAGTAGCCCATCGACTGACGCTGCGCCTCGGTGGTCTCCTGACGCAGTCCGCCCTGCAGCGAGCCATAGACCTCCTTGATCTGCTCCTCGATCGACCGGGCCCGGAGCAGCGCCTCCTGCACATGGCTCGCTTCGAGGAACGTGCTCCCCGCGACCGCCGCGAGGTCACCCGCCGTGCGGATGAGTCCGCCGAGCTCGCGGAGACGGAGGGTGAGGGCATTCCGGCGTCCGTCCAAGACCTCGGCGCGACGTCGGGCCTCCTTGATCAGTTCGAGCACCGCGTCCCGGGTCGCCGGGCGGATCCGACCGTCCGTGGCAATCTCCTGCGCGCAGAATTGGGCGAGACGTAGTCGGTTCGAGTCGGAGTCGGCCATCGTCGTCTCGAGCAGCACCTCGTAGCCGCTGCCCGCGATCCGGGAGCGGAGCGGGGAGAGGATCCGATGGATGTCCTGGATGTTCGCGGCGGCGACCAGGATGAAGTCGCACGGCACGCTGTCGACCCGGACCGCCGCACCCCCCGACTGGGGGTTCCTTCCGGTGATCGGGAACCGCTTCTCCTGCATCGCGGTGAGGATGTGCCGTTGCAGGAACCCGAGGTGCGGGAGCTCGTCGAGGAACAACACGCCGTCGTGCGCCTCGTGGATCGCCCCCGCGATCACGCGTTCGTACGGGAGCGTTCCGAGCTGCGGGTGTCCTCCGTACGGGTCGTGGCGCACGTCGCCGAGCAGTTCGGTCTCGCTCGCCCCCGTCGCCATCACGAACGTGTTGCGGTCGAGTTTCACGAGGATCTTGCGCGGGCTCTCGTGCTGGAGCGTCCGTCGCCGCTCGAGAGCCCGCTGGTCGAGCACCTTGATGTGGTCGCCGGCGCGCTCGTAGGCGACGACCTCCTCGACGCCGTTCCTTAGCCGCGTCGTCCGTACGGTCTCTTGGGGGTTCCCGCCGGGGGAGGCGGTCAGCTCGAGGATTCCCCCGACGAGGTCGCGGAACGGATTGCCGCTCCCCGCGACCCCCGGAAGGACCTGCTTGACGTTGCCGCAGCTCGGGCAGAACCGTTCGCTCGGAAGGGAGTAGAAGTTGCAGCGCGGGCACCGGTAACCGAGTCGCTCCGTCACGGAGACCGGAGCCTCCGTCGGGAGGATCAGCTCGCCCTCGACGGAGCGGGCCGCCTCTCGTTCCCGGTAGACCTCCTCCCGCGTCACGACCTCGATGCTCGGCCGCTCGGGGTTCTCCGGATTGTGGACGACGCGGAGCTCGGTCCGCGGCCGGTCGAGGTGCAGTGCGAGGGCTTGGGCGGTCATCGATTTCCCGATCCCCGGCGGGCCGACGAGGAGGAGGTGACGATGCTGGTAGGCGGCGATACGCGCGATCTCGACCGCTTTCTCCTGGCCGATCACCCGGGCGAGCGGGTCGGTCGGGATCGGGATGTCCGCCGTCGTCTCGATCTCCTCGACGGTGGCGGGCATGCGCCGCGCCGGTTCGACGTTGGTCGCGTTCACGGGAGCGTCCCGAGCGATTCGGCGGTAGGTAAAGAGGTTCGCCGCGGGTCTCCCGTGGACCCGCGGCGCGGGAGTGGCGGAGCCTTACCGCGGAGCCACGGGGCCCGCGAGGTCCGCCTTGGTGTAGATCCGGAGCTTGTCCGGGATCTTGCCGACGGGTCCGAGTCGCGTCGCGACCACGGTACCGATGCCCTTCTCCTGGGCGACGTCCAGCAGACGCTGACTGACGATCCCGTCGAAGACGACGGCTTTCGCCCCGGGGGGCAGCGTCGCGATGGCCTCGAACATCTCCTTGATCGGTGCCTCGGCGACGACGGTGTCATCCTCGCCCACGAAGATCGCGCGGGAGGCGTTCTCTACGCCCGCGAGCAGGTCGAAGTACCGCTGAAGGTCGGGCGGGAGCGGAGCGGCCGCAGGCGGCGGGGGAGGCGGAAGCGGCGGCGCCCGCTGGGGAGGCGGGGGCATCCGGTCGCGTTCCCGGTCGTCGCGCCGTTGCCGGTCCGAGTTCCGGTCGTCGCGGCGGTCGTTCCGCTCGCCGCGGTCGCCACCCTCGCCCCGGTCCTCTCGAGGCTCCCGGGTCGCCCCGGTCGACTCGAACCCGCTCATCTCCAGGTACTGGTTGATGGGGATCTTGTTCCGGAGACACTTCAGCAGCTGCTTCTGGGTCAGTTCCTCGACCTCGCTTCCGCGCGGTGCGCGGGCGACGAAATCGAGGTCCATCGTCTGGAGCATCTCCCGGAGGATCAACTCACCGGCGCGGTCTCCGTCCGTGAACGCGGTGACCGTCTTGCCACGGGAGAGGTCCTTCACGGTCTGCGGGACGCTCGTCCCCTCGACCGCGATGACGTTCTTGATCCCGCAGCGGAGCAGGTTTAGCACATCGGAGCGTCCTTCGACGACGATTAGCGCGTCGGCCTGATCGACGTTCGGGCCCGCGGGCAGGTGCTCCGGACCGTACGTCGTGATCTCATCGACCTGGACGCCCTTTCGAACGGCTTCCGTCAGGTCGACGCCGACCCCTTTCGACTCCTCCTGGAGGCGAGCGAGGATCTCCTTCGCGCGTTCGACGACCTTCTGGCGCTTCGAGATTCGAATATCTTCGACGCTGACGACCTCGATCTTGGCCCGGCACGGGCCGATACGGTCGACGGTTTCGAGTGCGGAGGCAAGGATCGCGGTCTCGACCTGGTCGAGCGACGACGGGATGATGATCTCGCCCTCGCTCTTGCCCTTGCGGCTGTCGATCTCGACCTCGATCCGACCGATGCGGCCAGATTTCTGGAGGTCACGAAGGTCGAGCTCGTCGCCGAGCAGGCCCTCCGTTTGTCCAAAGACGGCCCCGACTACGTCGGGCTTATCGATGACTCCTTCGGCGGAAATGCGAGCTCGGACTTGGTACTTTGCGGCGCTGGGATCGTTGGTCATGGCTGTGGTTTTTCCTGTCGGGACGTCCTCCCGCACTCGCGGGAGTCGCCGTCCGAGGGGAACTAGGTGCGCCGAGCGACGCCGGGCGATGCGCCGAGCCTACGACAGACGAACGGGCGGAACATGAGTCGTGAGTCCGGGATCTCCTGGCGACGTCGGGAGCTTTCCTCCGTCCGTCCCCGGGGGGTGTCCTTCCAACCATCAACATCCGGGGTGCGTATTTAAGAAACGAGGTGTGCACCGATCGGTCCCTGCCCGCGTCGTCGCGCCGGATATACACCGGCCCCCACCGCCGGTGGGAACGCCGTGAATTGCGACCTACACTCTTTATATCGGACTCCGATAAGCCGGCTCGGAGTCCACTCTCATGGCACGTCGCGCTCGAAAAGTTGCACCCGACCCGAACCCCGAAGTCCCGGTCGCCGAGTCGAAACCGGAAGATGATTTCGTGAGTTCGCTGAAGGGCGACCTCGTGCGGACACAGCAGGCCGCGAACGCGAAGAGCGGCGGGGAAGACCTGACGCACCGGTCGAAGCTCAACCAGCGACTTCTCCAAGACTTGTGGGAGGTCCACAACCAGTTCGAGGATATCGGGGTCCATCTAACGATCGACCCGTCGCAGACGCTGTTCGCGACGTTCGTCGAATACCCCACGACCTGGACGTTCCGCGAGAATTTCGATTTCGGCGCGGTCAAGACGATCGAGCTCGCTGACCGCGCGTCCGGCTGGGTCGGCTTCACGCTCCGCTCCTGGTACTATCGGACCCCGGAGGGGAAGACGCATCTGCGCTCGATCTTCGAGTGGTGCGACGGCGAGAGCTACCACCGGTATTCCGGCTGGATGCGGATGATGAGCCAGGCCGTGCTCTACGACTCGGCCGAGGACGAGGTCGAGGTCAAAGAGCTCCACCGCATCCTCCGCGACGTCGTCGTGCAGTGGTACGCCGCGCACCTCGAGAAGACTCCCGAGAAGTTCGTCGCGCATCTGAAGGAGAAGTACCCGAAGGGTGCCTCCTACGCGAAGGAATCGTACCGCTGAGCCGGGCCGCGTCCCCGGGACCCGCCCGCGGTCGGCCCGCTCGCAAGCCTTGAAATAACCGGTTCGGCCTCGGCCCCGCCCGAAGGCGATTCAGGTGGCGGAGCTCGCGCCCCGAGGATCCTAAATTCGCCCGGGGAGAACTCTTGGCCGAGAGTCTGCGCGAACACCTCGTCGCGTACTTCGAGGAGCACCACACGCTCGTCGAGGCCGGTGCGCTCCAGCTCCTGCTCTCGAACCACCAGCCGCTGCTCCTCTCGCGCGAGCTGGTCGAACATCGGGTAGAGGGCTCTCCGTTCGTCACGGTCGAGATGGTCGAGCGGGCCCTCGCTCTGCGCGCTCCGCCGCGACCGTCGACCCCCGCCGACCTTCGGTCGAGCGCACGGCCGCAGGACGTGCGCGTCGAGGTCCCGTTCGAACTGATCCGCGAAGGGTTCATCGGGCCCCCGGTCGCGTCCGACCCCCTGGCGGCCTACACCGCCCTATTCCAATCCCGCTACCGGTCGCTGGCACGACTGCTCCGCGGGCGACCGGAGTTGCCCAATCTCCGACCGATCTCCGGACTGCGGGCGCCCGACGGCCCGGCGTCCATCATCGGCCTCGTCCGGGAGGTCCGTACGACGCCGAAGCGACATCATCTGCTGGTGACGCTCGACGACGAGTCCGGCTCGATCGACGTCCTCCTCCCGCACGACTCGCCCGCCGCTCGAATGACGTTCCTCTCCGACGAGGTCGTGGGCCTCCGATTGCAATTCTCGCGCGAACCCGGAAAGATCCCACGAGCGGTCGCGGTGGAGCGACCGGATATCCCGGCCGTCCGCCCGGTCGGTCGAGCGGGCCGTCGACGGCGCGCGATCTTCCTCTCCGACCTGCATATCGGCAGCCGGTCGTTCCTCGCGGAGAGCTGGGGCCATCTCGTCGATTTCCTTCACGGCCACGGTCCGCGGGCAGAGATCGCCGCCGAGATCGACCACGTCGTCGTCGCGGGCGACCTCGTCGACGGGATCGGGATCTATCCCCAACAGGAACGGGACCTCGCGATCGCCGACGTCGTGGAGCAGTACGCCGAGCTTGGTCGTCGCCTCTCCGAACTCCCCGAGCGAATGACGATCGTCGTCGTTCCCGGCAACCACGACGCGGTCTGCCCGGCCGAACCGCAGCCCGCGCTCCCGACGGGGCTCCGGTCGTCGTTCCCGCCGAACGTCCACTCGCTCGCGAACCCGTCGACGTTCGCCCTCCAGGGCGTCGTCGTGGAGGCGTACCACGGCCGCAGCTTTGACGACCTCATCCCGGCCATTCCGGGGGCATCGTACTCCCGCCCGACCGAGGTGATGAAGCGGATGCTCGCGATGCGCCACCTCGCCCCGATCTACGGGGATCGGACCCCGCTCGCCCCGCTCCCCCGCGACGGGCTGGTGATCGACCCTGCCCCCGACATCCTGGTCACGGGGCACTCGCACACGTACGGCGTCGACCGCTACCGCGGCGTACTGTTGCTCAACGCGTCGACCTGGCAGGCGGAAACCGAGTACCAGCGGATGCGCAACATCTCCCCAGTTCCCGCGCGGGCGGCGGTCGTCGACCTTTCGACCCTCGACCTCGTCACCCTCGACTTTTCGACCGGGGACCCGAAGCCCGCGGGGCCGGCCGGATGAGCCCGTACCCCGCCGACCCGGAGTGGGCGCGCGGTCCGATGCGAATCGTGCTCACCACGTATCCGGACCGGGAGCGCGCGCTGACCGCGGTCACCGGAGCCCTCTCGCGCCATCTCGCCGCGTGCGGGAGCGTGGTCCCCGTCGATTCCCGCTACTGGTGGAAGGGGCAGCTCCAGTCCGAGCCCGAGGCGCTCGTGCTGTTCAAGACCGTCCCGAAGCGCGTCGGCGCGCTTTTCCAATTTCTCGCGGAGCACCATCCGTACACTGTCCCCGAGATCGTCGAGCTCGATGTTCCCCGGGCCGCCCCGGCGTATCTCACCTACCTTACCCGCACGCTCGACCCGGCGTCCGAACCCCCCACCGGGGGAGGAGGCGCCGTCAGGCGTCCGGGAGGACCGCGAGACCGGGGAGTTCGAGGCCCTGCACGAACTCGAGGGCGGCCCCACCGCCGGTCGACACGAACTGGAAGCCGCCGATGACCCCGAGGTCCCGCGCGACCCGCGCGGAGTCCCCTCCCGCGGCCACGTGGTAACCCGGAACGGACGCCATCGCGGCGAGCACTTCACGGGTCCCGACGGCAAACCGGGGGTCCTCGGCCATACCGAGCGGTCCGTTCCAGAAGACCGTCTTCGATATCGCGAGGGCCTCTCGGAACTCCGCGCACGTGGCCGGTCCGATGTCGCGGCAGAGCGCGTCCGGTGGGATCGCGTCGATCTTGAAGGCCTCCGGAGTCGCCGCCCCGGGGCGCTCGACGACCAGGTCAGTGGGAAGGACGATCGAGGTGCCCGCCGCCGCGGCGCGCCGTAGGAACGCTTCGACCGACGCCTCGAGCCCGGCCTCCACTTTCGTCGCCCCCAGGCTTACTCCCCGGGCAGCGAGGAACGGAAAGGCGAGGGCACCGCCGAGCAGTACCGCATCCGCTCGGCCGCAGAAGCTCTCGAGCAGCGGGAGCTTGTCCGCCACCTTCGCCCCCCCCAGCAGGACGACGTACGGCCGGTCGGGGTTCGTGACGAGACGCGACAGCTCCCGGACCTCCCGCTCGACGAGAAAACCGGCGACCGAGGGAAGATGCTTGGGGACGCCGACCGTGGAAGCGTGCGCGCGGTGGACGACGCCGAACGCATCCTCAACGAACACCTCCCCCAAGCGCGCGAGTTGAGCGGCGAAGTTCGGGTCGTTCGACTCCTCGCCCGGGTGGAACCGCAGGTTCTCCAGCATCAGGAACTGGCCGTTCTGCACTCGCGTGGACATCTCGATCGCATGGATGCCGACAATGTCGTCGGCGAGCGGAACGGGCTGCCCGAGGATCGAACTGAGCCGACGCGCCACGGGCTTCAGCGAAAATCGGGGGTCCCGTTTCCCGTCCGGACGACCGAGGTGCGCCAGGAGGATCGTGCGGGCCCCGGAGGTGCGAAGGTGGTTCAGCGTCGGCATCGCCTCCTGGATCCGGCGGTCGTCCGCCACCTGGCCGGCGGCGTCCTGGGGGACGTTGAAATCGACCCGGACGAGGACGCGGCGACCCCGGAGCGCCGCGGCGCCGATGCCCCGCTTCTCCGCCATCATCCCCGGGGAGAACCGGCCCCCTAAGATGGTTGTGCCCCACCCGCCGGGTCGAGGGCGCCGCCTCGGAGCCGCTCGACTACCGACCGGGTCAACGGGAGGTCGATCCCGTGGGCGACGGCCGCCCGGAGTATCTCGCCGGAGATCGCGTCGACCTCGGTCGGTCGACCCCGGTCGCGGTCCTGCAGCATGCTCGACCGATTCTCCGCCGTGGCGCGCACCACCCGGTCGAGGTCGCGGTCGGCCTCCTCGTCGGCGAACGCGAAACCCGAGGACGCCGCCGCCTGTTGTGCCTCCCGTAGCAGCGACTGTGCCTCTTCGCGGTACGGCGACTCGAGGAGTCGGCCGTTGGTCACTCGATGGAGCGCGGTCACGGGGTTGATCGCCGCGTTGACCAGTGCCTTTCGCCAGAGCTCTCGCTCGAGGTCCCCGACCAGTCGTACCGGAACCCCAGCGCGGTCCAGAAGCTCCCGAATGACCTCGGTGGCGCCGCTCGACGCTCCGCCGGCCCGCGGGTCATGGAGGACCACCTGCCCCTCCCCGGCCTGCCGTACGACCCCGGGACCCACGAGGGTCACCGGAATGGAGTTCACGGCGCGGACCAGCCACGGGGAAGGGTCCTCTCGAGGGGTGGCGAATGACGGGTCGACCACCAGACGCTCGACGTTCAGCCCATTCTGAGGCAGGACGGTCGGGACCCGCGTGGGGAAGCGACGGGTCAGTTCCGTGGCCGCCCGAGACAGGTCGAACGTCTTCACGGTGAGGAGAATCGCCTCCGGTGCGGTGGCGCGGGCGAGGTCTGATAACGCGGTCGGCCAGAACGTCCCGGCCCCGGTACCCTCGACTCGCAGCCCGTGGGACCCGATCGCCGCAACGTGCTCGGGTCGGCCGGTGAGTTCCACGCGATTCCCGGCGGCCGAGAGGCGAGCGGCGAAGAGGGAACCGACGGCGCCGGCTCCGACCACCAGGATCTTCACGGCCGTCCGCGCCCGAGTCTATCCGAGCCGACGGACCAGTGCGGCGAGTCCGGGGTCCTCGCCCCAGTCGCGCTTCAGGAGCTCGAGCAGCCGTTCGTAGTAGCGGACCTGTTCGCGGGCCTGCCGTACCTTGAGCGCGAGGTACTCCTCCTGACGGCGCGTCCGGGCGACCTCGGCAAGGAGGTCGCGCTCGGTGGCGAGGAGCGACTCTTGCCTAACGGTTGTGGAATGCAGCAGGCGACGAGGCACGTACGAACTCCTGTCGACGGGCAGCTTGCGAGAAGTCCAGGACCGCGTCCGCGGCCATGCGCAGTCGAGCGAGGTCCTTGCGGATCCGCCGGAGTCGCAACTCGAGCTTGCGCCGATGCTCGCGGACCTCCTCGAGGGAGCGTTCGAGCACCTCCATCCTGCGGCGCCAGTTGTCGCGCTCCTGGACGCTGAGCAACGCTGTGTCGACGTCGACCATCGGGGGAGCACCGGCACTATAGAGAATCAAGGTTTCGCCCGAGCGGAGGTGCCCCCCGGGCCGCTCACGTTTAAGCCCCGGGCGAGGTGGGCCGTCCCGGAAGGGAGTTTCATTGACCGCGCTCGGAAAAGTCGCCGTCCTCGGTGCCGGGAATATCGGAGGCTCGCTCGCCCAGCGCCTCGCGGAACTGGACATCGCCCGAGAGGTCGTGCTGGTGGATATCGTCGAGGGCTTACCGCAGGGTAAGGCGCTCGACATCCGGGAGTCCGCCCCGATCCTCGGTTTTTCGACCCGGGTCACGGGAGCGACCTCCCTCGATGCCGTCGCCGGCGCGGACGTGGTCGTGGAGACCGCGGGCCTCGCTCGGAAACCCGGCATGAGCCGCTCCGACCTGCTCGAGAAGAATGCCTCGATCGTCAAGGGGCACGCGGAGGCGGTTCGAACGAGCGCACCGGACGCCGTCGTCGTCGTCGTCACGAACCCCGTGGACGTCATGACCTACTACTTCCGCCAGGTGAGCGGCCTCGCTCCGGCCCGGGTCTTTGGTGAGTCGGGGACGCTCGATACGGCGCGGTTCCGGACGTTCGTGGCGGAGGCGCTCCACGTCGCCCCGCGGGACGTGACCGGGTTCGTTCTCGGAACTCACGGCGATACGATGGTGCCCATCCTCTCCCTCACGAGCGTGAGCGGGGTCCCGCTCTCCAAGCTCCTCACCGCGGAACGGATCGCCGCCCTCGTCGAACGAACGAAGCAAGGCGGAGGAGAGATCGTGAGCCTTCTGAAGACCGGGAGCGCGTTCTATGCGCCGACGGCGGCCCAGGCGGAGCTCGTGACCGCGATCGCGACCGACGCCCACCGGCTCGTGCCCGTCGCCGCCCACCTCCACGGCGAGTTCGGCGAGAAGGACGTCTGCATCGGAGTTCCGGTAGTGCTCGGCCGCCAAGGAGTAGAACGCGTCGTCGAGGTCGACCTGACGCCCGCGGAACGCGCCGCATTCTCGGCGAGCGTGGAGGCCGTCCGCTCGGACCTGGCGATCCTCGCCAAGGCGCCGGCGTAGACCCGGAGGAATACCCGATGACCGAAGGAGCGACCGCCCCCGCCCCGTCGGCGGTCGAGTTCGTCGAGATCAAGCGTCGATTGGGGACGCTTCGTTACTCCACCGATTCCAAGGACCACGCGCACATCACCGTCAAGCCCGAGGTCTGCGCGAAGTGTCCGCACTCGTTCTGCACGTTCACCTGTCCCGCGCAGTGCTATCAACGGATCGAGGGCCGCCTCGTCTTCCGGTACGAGGATTGCGTGGAGTGCGGCGCCTGCGACATCGCGTGCGACCAGGGGTCGGTCACGTGGAATCTCCCGCGGGGCCCGTACGGCGTTCGGTACGCGTACGGGTAGCACGTCGAACCTGACCCCGCGCGCCGACGCACCGTTCCAATCAAAGCGCACCTTAAAACCCTCGCCAACGGCTCGGACCGTTCGGAGCACCCACGACGACGTCGGCGACCACCGCGCCCGAGCCTTCCCTCCTATTCCCCTACCGGGTGCGTCCCGGGCAGGAGTCGATTCTACGGGAGGTCACCGCCCTCACGGCCCGCGGGGGACCCCTGCTCATCAACGCGCCCACGGGGAGCGGCAAGACGGTCGCGGCCCTCGCGCCCCTCCTCGAACACGCGACCCTCGCCGACCATCGGATCCTCTACCTCGTGCGGACCCACTCCCAGGAGGTCCAGGTCCTTCACGAGGCGCGCACGATCGCCCACCGACTGGAGCGTCCGCTGCTCGCCGTCGGCCTCCAGGGCCGGGCGGGACGGTGCTTCCTTCTCGAGAACGTCGCCGAAGTGAAGGGGGCGACCGCCGAGGAGCACGGAAAGCTCTGCTCGGACCGCAAGAGGGCGACCGAACGCGCGATGCAGGGGGAGACCCCGCTCGCGCCACCGAACGAACTCCCCGAGGGGGGCGAGATCGACCTGACCGACCTCGACGGATGTCCGTACTACGCGCGGGTCCTCCAGTCCGACCTGGACGGGTTGATCGAGCGGTTCAGCGCCAAACTCCCGAACCCTACCGAGTTCGAGAGCTTCTGCCGGGAGGAGAACCTGTGCCCGTACGAGCTCTCGAAGAAGCTCGTCCCCCACGCCCGCATCGTCACGGCGCCGTACGCGTTCTTCTTCCACCCCCATATCCGGCGCTCGCTCTTCCAGTGGCTGGGGGTGGGACCGGAGCGGGTCGACCTCGTCGTCGACGAGGCCCACAACCTGCCGAACCACCTGCGGGAGTTGACGACCGTCGCCCTGCCGCAGGAGTCGGTCCGCCGCGCGCGCGCCGAAGTCGGCGAACGGGGCGACTTCCAACTCCCGGAAGGACCGAGCGCGACCCGGTTCTTCGACATCGTCGGGGCCGCCGTAGAGGAGTTGATCCAGGCACTGGCACGCGAGGAGGACGCGGTCCTCCCGCCCGGGGTCTTCGAGGACGCCCTGCTGACCGCCCTGGGTGGGACGAGCCACCGACTCGACACCTGGCTGGGCGCGCTCGCGACCTGGGGCGAGAGCCTGCGCGAAGAGCGGCGGCGGGAACGTCACCTGCCGCGGTCGTGGGTCCACACCGTCGCCCTGACGCTCCTCTCGTGGCCCCAGCTCGAACCCCCCGCCTACGTGAAGGTCGCCACGCGACTCCCCCGACCGGCCCTCGAAGCGTACTCGCTGGACGCCTCGGTGCCGGCGGCGCCGATCCTCGATTGCCATCTCTCGGTCCACATGTCGGGCACGCTCGCCCCCCTCGAGGAGTACCGCGACTCCCTCGGTCTTGGAGCGAGTGCACGACTGCTCGATGTACCGTCCCACTTCCCTCCGGAGAACCGGAAGCTCCTCTACGACCCGACGGTGACGACTCGGTACGAGGAGATCCGCTCGGACCCGCGGGCGATCACCCGGCTCGCGGACCGGCTGGTCGAGGTGCTCGCCTGTCTTCCGGTCAAGACGGCCGTGTTCTTTCCGAGCTTTGACCTGATGCAGCGGGTGCTCGAAGCGGGGCTGCAGTCGCAGCTCCCGGGGAACGTGTTCATCGAGTACTCGAAACTCCCCATGGGGGACCTCTGGCGGTCGATCGAGGGGTGGAAGAAAGACCCGGAGGGGACGGTCCTGCTGGGTGTCGCGGGGGGCAGGCTCTCCGAGGGGATCGACTACCCGAACCAGGAGCTCGAGGCGGTCGTGCTCGTGGGGATTCCGTACCCGAAGCCCTCCGCTAAGCACGAGGCGCTCCGGCAGTTCCTCGATTCGACCACCGGAAAAGGCTGGGAGTACACCGTGGAGGCGCCCGCGGCCCGGGCGATCTTGCAGGCCTGCGGTCGGATGATCCGGTCGGAGAACGACCGGGGCATCGCGATCGTACTCGACCGTCGGGCTCCGGCGTTCGCGAAACACCTCCCCGGCCTCGAGCCGATCGCCCACCTGGCCGCGACCACCCACGCCTTCTACGGGAAGCGGGCGCGATGGTCGCGTACGGCCAGCCGTTCGCCGGGTACCTCGCACGGCGGGGGCTCGCCCGTGGCTGAGCAGAAGGACTAAGAGGGCGGTCGCGCGCTCGTCATCCCGTGATCATCACGCGCACCCCGCTGCGCATCAGCTTCGCCGGCGGCGGCACCGACCTCGCGTCGTTCTACGAACCGTACGACGGAGGCGCGGTCGTGACCGCGGCGATCGACAAGTTCGTGCACGTCATCGTCAACGAGAAGTTCGACCGCTCGATCCGCGTCGCCTACTCGAAGACCGAGAACGTCGACCGGCTCGAGGACGTCCAGCACGAACTCTTCCGCGAGGCGATGCGGGCGACCGGCGTCGCGGAGCGGGTGGAGATCCACACGATCGCCGACATTCCCGGGGAAGGCACCGGGCTCGGCTCCTCGTCCAGCCTGACCGTCGGGCTCCTGAACGCGCTCTACGCGTTCCGGGGCGTCCTCAAGGACCCGGCCGAGCTCGCCGCCGAGGCGTGCCGGATCGAGATCGAAACGCTCGGCGGGGCGCTCGGGAAACAGGACCAGTACATCGCCGCCTTCGGGGGGGTGCAACAGTTCGAGTTCCGGGCGGACGGGTCGGTTCGGTCGACGCCGCTCCCGCTCTCCACGCTCGACCGGGAATCGCTGAGCGACCACCTCTCGCTGTTCTACACCGGGATCACCCGGAAGGCCGGGGGGATCCTCGCCGAGCAGCGGGCACGGACCGGGCAGAACAAGGGGTCGCTCCTGCGGATGCGCGCCCTGGCCGGCGAGGCGCGGACCGCGATCGTCGAACACGACTGGGCACGGCTCGGTCACGTGCTGGACGAGGGGTGGCAGCTCAAACGGGGCCTGGCGACCGGGATCTCGAGCCCCGAGATCGACCGGCAGTTCAGCGCGGCAAAGGCCGCCGGGGCGTTCGGAGGCAAGGTCACCGGCGCCGGGGGCGGCGGTTTTCTTCTCCTCGTCCACCCCCCAGAACGTAGCCGTCAAATAGCGGCCGCCCTCTCGCCGATGGCGCGGCTTCCGGTGCGGATCACCTCGGAGGGATCGCGCATCTTGGGCATCCATCGATGACGGAACCGGCGGGCCTGGACGCGTACGCCGGGAGATACCTGGCGGAGACGACCGCCGCCCTCGACGGCGCGTACATCGTGGAAGCGGTCCGTCGGATCGTGCCGATGTTGCTTCGGGCCCGGACGGACCACCGTACCGTCTTCTTTTTCGGGAACGGGGGCAGCGCGTCCACGGCCTCCCATTTCGTGACGGACCTATCCAAGGTCGCGACCCGGGGGTCGGGTCGCCCCATCCGCTGCGTCGGACTCTCGGACAACGTCCCCGGTATGACCGCCATCGCGAACGACCGGGACTATTCTCGCATCTTCTCCGACCAACTCACGACCCTCGCGGAACCGGGCGACGTCGCGATCGCGATCTCGGGGAGCGGCAACTCGCCGAACGTCCTCGAGGCGGTCCGTGCGGCGAAAGCCCTCGGCGTCCACACGGTCGGTCTCACCGGGATGGGCGGCGGGAAGCTGAAGGATCTCGTGGACATCCCCCTCGTGGTTCCGACGAACAGCATGCAGCACACGGAAGATGTGCACGTCATCGTCCTCCACCTCCTTACGGCCTACCTGCGGGATGAGGGGCCGGTCACCGAGCGATGATCGTCCGCATCAAGGACTACATGGTGCTCGAGGTCGAGCACCTGCAGGACACGACCACGGTCAAGGAAGCGGTCGAGCGACTGTCGCGGAGCCGGCATCACGGCCTCCCGGTCACGGACCAGTCGGGCAAGCTCGTCGGCTTCGTGAGTGCGAAAGAGCTGCTCCGCCACGTGGGAGAGGGCGGAACGCCCCTCGCGCGGATCATCCGGCCCGGAACCTACACCGCGAGCCCCGACACCGGCCTCGACGACGCGGCCCGGATCATGTTCCGGTTCGGCTTACGGGACCTCCCGATCATCGGGGCGGACGGACGCCTCTGCGGGATCCTCTCCAATCTCGACATCGTCCGCTCGCACTTCGAACGCGCCTCCCCGGCCAAGGCGGACACGTTGATGCGTCTCCTGAGCGAGCGGTACGGCCTCCCGTTCTCTTTTCACCGAGGCCTCGTGCCGATCGAACGACTGACCCCCACGCAGTGGAAGGTCTTCGAGGACGAGCTCGCGGGCCGACGCTATGAGCTCGAACGCGGGTTCGCCGAACCGGTCCTGGTCGTCCAGAAGGGCGATGCGTGGATCCTCGTGGACGGCCACCACCGTGCCCTCGCCGCGCGCGGCATGGGGCTCCCGCAGCTCCAGGCGTTCATCCTCACGTGCGACCGCCCCGAAGAGTTCGCGCGCTCGGAGACCGGCTTCGAGCGCCTCGCGCGGGAGCACCACCTCCGCACCATCGATGACATCGAGATCGACCAGTCGTCCCAGCACCCGCTCATCGAGGTCACGACGCAGCTCATCCGACGGTTCGAATCCGGGGCCGCGAAGGAGCCGTCGCCGTCCTCCTCGGACGAGCCGGCGGGACGTCCGCTCTCCGACCGGTCGGTACGGACCGAATAAGAGAGCGACGGCCCTCCGACGGACGGAGCGACCGTGCAACTCCCCCTTCCCCCACTCGGAGTGACCGCGTCGCTCGCTCCGTTCGCCGCGATCGCGATCGCCATGATCGTCGTCACGATCTTCGTCTTCGGGAAGGCGTTGCCCAGCAACGGACGTCCCCCGCTCCTCACCCAGATGGCGCTCGCACTCGCCGTGATCGGCGGCGGCAGCGTCCTCCTGCTCGCGCTCGTGTTCGTCTTCATCAGCTCGGACGGGACCTCCGCGTGGACGTTCGTGTTGCTGGCGTTCAACTTCATGATGACCGGCCCTGCCGGTCTCTGGTTCATCGGCCTCATCGTCTTCCGGGACCGTCGGGTCGCCCCACGCGACTGGACGTGGCCCGTCGCGCTCGCCGTGATGACCACGGGTTCCGAGGTGCTCATGGGGTGCCTGTTCGCTGTAGGGGGCGCGACCGGGACGGTCTCCTTCGTTCCGACGCTGGCGATGGGGGTCTCGTCCGTCTGGTTCTTCTGGTCGATGGCGTCGATCATGTCGGCCCTGGTCGTCTGGGCGCCGCTCGCGCGGGTCGAACGGTACGCGCTCGGCGCGCTGACTCTCACGGCGGTGCTCGGTCCGTGGGTCACGAGCTACCCGACCGTCGGGGGTCTCGCGATGACGGTGCTGATGGTCGCGATCTTCGCCTACCTCATTCGCTTCGTCTCCCAACCGACCCCGGTCCGCCCGCACGAGGGCGGCTTCCTCCTCGGCCTCGCCGTCGCGTTCCTCGCGATGGCGCTCGCGGGTCTCACGCTGGTCGCGTCCGGAGGGTCGGTCCTGGCCGTCCTCGTCTATGGGGCGGTGATGGCGGTCGTGATGAGCGCCGAGATCGCCTACCTACTCCGTCGCTATTGGAGCGGCTCGTCGGAGGTCCCGTGGATCGTCCGCGCCACGGCGGAGGAGGACCAAACGCCGGAGCGCGTGGCGGCCCCCTCCCCTCATTCGTAGCGGCCGGGGGAACAGGGCGCGGGATGGGCTCGGCCCGGCCCCGCCGGCTCTGCCCGCCTCGGACCGGCACGCAGAGGGGTTCGTACAACTCGCATATCAACCGCGCCCAAGTCCGACCGCCGTCAGGGGAAACCGTGTCGGACGAGCGGGCGCGACGCCTCTCCCCTCCGCTTCGTCGGGCGTTGCCTTGGCTCATCGCGGCGTTGTTGCTGACGACGTTTGGCCTGCCGTCGGCGGCGGCCGTCACGCACCTCCCAACGTTCCCGATGATCGGGGTCGCCCATCCCGAGGCGAAGAACTCGACGACCACCGTCAACCTGACCGACGCCCCCGCCTTCAACCCCCGATCGGTCTCCGCGTCGGCCGGCGGGACGCTCTCGGTCCACCTCGTCAATCTGGGGGCCTTCAACCACACCTTCACACTCTCCAAACTCCCCAATGTCGCCCTGAGCACCGCTTCGACCCCAGCGCAGCTTACCTCGTTCTTCGCGAAGAACGGCTCGTTGGCGAACGTCTCGGTCGCGCCGGGGGGGACCGCCTGGGCGAACGTGACGTTCAACGCCTCCGTCGGTGGGGATTCGTTCGAATTCGTTTCGCTCGTCCCGTACCAGTTCCAGGCGGGGATGTGGGGCTTCGTCAACCTGACGGCGAGCGGGCCGGGGCTCGAGCTCATGGAGAACACGACGGACAATTACCAGTTCATCCCGGACGTCCTCTATGCCGCGTCTCCCATCCATTTCCCTCTCGTGCTCGACGTCCTCGTCACCAACACGGGCAGCCTCGGACACACCTTCACCGTCTCTCCGCTATCGAACTACACGCTGTTTCCCGACAACTTCTCGACCACGTTCGCGACGAACCCCCCGCTCGTCAACCAACCGATCGGCTCCGGGGCGGGAACGACCGCGTGGGCGAACCTCACCGTCCGCGCACCGGGCGTCTACCAGTACATCTGCACGATCAGTGGCCACTTCGGGAACGGCATGACGGGGTTGCTCTACGTCGGGGTCGTACCCCCACCGCCGCCACCTCCCGTGAGCACCGCGGTCGTCGAGAGCTGGGTGCTGGTCGGTTCGGCGGTACTGCTCGGAGTCGGCGTGCTCATCGCGCTGGTGGCCGCGTACACCGGTCGTTTCCCCGCGAAGCCGCCGAGCGACGAGCACCACTACTGAGAACCCCCGGGCTGGTGGGGCGCGGGTCCCGGACCCACCGCGCGCGAACGAGGGGACGGGAGCCGATCCGGCGGCCTACGTGATCTCGAGGAACGACCGCATCGTTCCGTGGAACTCGCCGCAGAACTCGGTGCACTGGATCAGGTACTGAGTGCCCGCGCTCACGTTCGGAACGTTGAATGCGAACATGTTCGTTCGACCGGGGATCGCGTCGATCCGCACCCCGAGGGCGGGGATATTGAACGAGTGTACCACGTCCGCCCCCGTGACGTTGATCTGCACCACGGCCCCGGGAGGGGCCCATAACGCTCCCCCGCTGACGGTGTTGGTCGTTGCATCGTAGGAGGAGTTGTAGCATGTACCGTTCGCGGGGTAACAGAACTCCCAGTACCACTGGTGACCGGTCACGTCCACGTACTCCGTGGGGTCGGAGGGGAGCGCGTCGAGCTGGTACAGTAGGACCGTTGAGTACGCCGCGACGCCCGCCATCATCACCACGACGGCGAGCGTCCACGCCACCTCGTATTTGTTAACCATGCCGTCGCCCCTTCATCGCCGGGTCGCGGAACTTCCACACGGCGTACACGAGGAACGCATACGTCACGATCGCGCCGGCGACGGTGAATGCCAGTATGACCCAGAGGAGCGGTTCCGTGAGCTGAAGCGGGGTCTCCCCCGACCCGATGAGCCCGCCGAGCATCCCCGCCGGCGCCATCACGGACCCTGCACGCCCCACGTGGGCGGGGCGGTTCGCACCACGCTCTCCACGGGGGTGGGGAGCTACATATCGGCCGCGTACGAACCGCAACGGGGGTCGACGCACGCTCCCACGAGGCGGCGTTCGCCCGTCGTATGTACGGAGGGGCTTTGAACGACACTCCCCGTCCGGCGGACATCAGCGACGGACCGGTGGACGCATGAGCATCCGCGGATCGCAACGAGCGGCAGCGGCGTTCCTCATCGCCGCGCTCCTCGTCAGCGGGGGAGCGGCGGCGTTCTACGCGAGCGCGCCCGCCCGGGCGGCGAGCGAGGCCGTGCACCTCGACGCGTCGGCGACCGTCCAGGTCACCGCGCAGGCCGGCTTCTCGTTCACTCCGAACACATTCGCCCAGGTCTCGCCGAACACGACGGTCACGGTGACGTTCACGGACAGCGATGCCGTGGACCATACGTTCACGATCATCGGAAAGCAAGGATGGGTGATCCCGGCGGACGCCTCGTCCGACGAGATCAACGAGCTCGCGTTCGGGAGGTCGCCGGCGCCACTCTTCACCGCGAACGCGACCTCGGTCGGAAACCCCGGCGACCAGGTGACGGGGAACTTCTCTGCCCCCGCGGCGGGTTGGTACGAGTTCATCTGCGCGGAGCCCGGGCACTTCCAGAACGGGATGTACGGATTCATCGCCTTCGGGGAGAACCTCCCCCCCAACCTGACGGTCGTCGCGGCGGACACCGACCCGGGGATCGCGGTGTTCATCATCGTCGGGACGATCGTCTCGCTGGTCGTCATCGCGCTCGTCCTCGGATTCGTCGTCGGCCGACGCCGGGGGAGCACGTACGAGATGCCTCCGCAACGGCTCGGTTATCCCGAACCGGGCTCTCCCGCGACGGCCGAGAACCCCCCGCTTCCTCACGAACCCCGAGGCTGATCCGGAAGCGCAACGCTCAAATGGCGGTCCCCGCATAACCTACGGACCTCGTAGTAGGTTAGGGGATCATTCATGGCGTGGGCAGCACCGAATCGGGAGCGCCGCGTACTGAAGGCCGGACACTCGTCGATCGCGGTCACGCTGCCGAAACCATGGGCGGAGGCGATGAACCTGCGCCCGGGTGACCTCGTCGTCTTCGACCAGAACGATGACGGAACGCTCTACCTCAAGCCCGCCCCGCTCCCCGGGGCGGTCGTCGCCGTAGCACCGTACCTCGTCACCGCCCGCTCGTTCGACACGCCCGGCGTCCTCGAACGGCTCGTCGTAGGCGCCTATCGAGTCGGTCACGACGCGATCGAGATCCGCACCGACATCCCGCTCGCCCCCGAACGCGTCGAGGAACTGCTCCAGACGGCCCGGGGCCTCCTCGGCGTCTCGGTCGTCGCGCAGGAGCCGACGCGCGTCGTGCTCCAGAATTTCATCGACCCGTCCAAGTACGGGCTCCCCCAACTCGTGCAGCGGATGAAAATGATCCTGGTCGCGTTCCTCGAGGAGACGGAGGAGGTGCTCTCTCGGCGCCAGCGGAGCCGCCGGGTCTCGACACTGGAGGAGGAGGGGAGCAAGGTTCTCGCCCTCCTCGTACGTCAGCTGTTCCTCGCAAGCCGAGACTGGTCGCTCGCCCGCCGGATCGGCAGCCCCGACCCTCGCCAGCTGCTCGAGTGGCGGGTCGTGGTCCACGCGCTCGAAGAGCTCTCGGAGCTGTTTTCCGGGACGCTTCGAACGTTGAACGATGAGGCCACGAAGCTGCCCCGGGGCTCGGCGGACGCGCTCGCGGTAGTGCTTCCGGACATGAAGACCCATCTGAAGACCGTGGTCGATACGCTGATGCATCCCTCGCTCGACCACGCCTGCGAGGTCTACCACGAGACGACGCGACTCGCGGCGCTCGTGGAGGTCGCGGCGGAGCGCCGCGGGAGCCCGACGCACAAAGGGGGCCTCCGGGCCGCTTCGCTGCTCCTGGGCCGGGGGGCCGGCTGCCTCTCGCTGCTCGCCGAGATCGCGATCGACCGTGCGGTGTCCGCCGGTACCGAGAACGTGATGGTCGAGGCGACCTAGGTCGCCTTAACTAGGGCGGGTACGGACTCACCGTACCGGTACAGTCGTCCCGTACGAACGCCATATCGTTCCACCCGCCGCTCGTGGCGCGGGGGACAGATGTTCGATTCTCTCGACGATTGGTTGATCATCGCGGTGGTGGCCGGAATCCTGTTTTACGGCTCGAGCAAGATCCCGCAGCTCGCCCATAGCCTGGGGCGGTCCGTGGGCGAGTTCAAGAAAGGCCGCATCGAGGTCGAGCGCGAGATCAAGGCCGAACAGGCGTCGGCGAACGCATCGACCGCGCCCGGCCCGAGCCACTAGAACGAACGTTGCGACCCGGCATGTCCGAGGCACGCAACCACTCAGAGGACGAGGCCCCACGAGGGGGGCACGGTCGGGGGCGTTCGCGGGGGTCGCCGGGTGATTGATGCGCGACCTGGACCGCATCCTCTCGGTACTCCAAGAGGTCCGTCGCCGCGTCGTTCGGATCGGCGTGGTGCTGGCGGCGATCTTCGGCTTTCTCCTCTTCTTCGAGCTGAAACCGTTCCGGGTCGGTGTCCTCGGCGCGACGGTGCCGTTGGCCTACCCGTGGCCCAACCCGTTCTACAACGTCGCGGCCCAGATGTTCCGCCTGTTGACGGCGTGGACCCTGCCTCCCAACGTGACCCTGCTCAACGTCGGGGTCGGCGACTCGATCTTCATCCAGATGGAGATCGGGATCCTGGTCGCGCTGATCCTCGGCATGCCCTGGATCGTCCACGAGGTCGGGGCGTTCCTCGTGCCGGCGCTCCGGAAGAACGAGCGGGTCCTGCTGCGTCAGATCGGGATCCCGGCGACCGTCCTGTTCGCGCTCGGGACCGTGATCGGTCTCGTCTGGCTCACACCGTTCACGTTCCGTCTCCTGTTCTTCTACGTCGCCGCGGACGGCCTACCGTTGACGATGGGCGTGCAGAACTTCGTGACGTTCGCGCTCCTCTACTCGATCGCGTTCGGGGTCGTCTTCGAACTTCCGGTCTTCATCTACGCACTGACGCGACTCGGCGTCGTCAAGGCCGCCGCCTGGCGGAAGCACTGGCGGGGCGCGATCCTCGGGGCGCTCGTGTTTGGGATGATCGTCACCCCCGACAACTCCGGGATCACGATGCTCCTCATCGCGACCCCGATGATCGCGCTCTACTTCGGCGGAGCGTACTTCGCGGGGCGCTGGGAGACCCGGCGCGCGGAACGGCCCCCGCCGCCCCGAGCGGTCGCCGGAGCGGGGTGAGTTGATGGCGCTCTTCTCCGACATCGACTGGGTGATCGTTCTCGCCGCGGCCGCGTTCCTATTGCTGGGGAAGGACAACTCCCAGCTCCTGCGCACCCTGGGTCGCTGGTACGGCCGCGCGGGGCGCATCAAGCAGGAGTTGCTGGCGGAGTTCACCAAAGCGGCGGAGATCCCCGCGCCCGTCGGGGGCCAGCTGTCGATCCGTGGGGCGCTCCTCGGTCTCGAGCCGACCCCGACGCACATGAGCGGGATCCCGACCGCCGTGACGACGCCCCCGGCGGCGACCGCCCGCCCCATCGAACCGACCTGGGGGCCGTGGACCGGCGGCTACCCGACCCCAACGTGGTCGGTGACGGTGCCGGCGCTCCCCGGCGACGGCGAGGTGCCCCGATGAGCTCGCTCACGCCCGACCAGATCGTGACGATGACCGAGGTCGTCGTCATACTCGCCGGGATTGGGATCACTTGGGCCGTCTACTACGGGAGCGACCACGCCGAGCTTCCCGGCGACGCCACCGTTCCGGACCCCCATGAGGCGGACGACACCGTGCCCGACACCCGCGGGAGGTCGCTCGAGTGAACCCACTCTCGCTGGACTGCCCGGTGAGTTGCCCGTATGGGGAGGCGCGCTCGCCCCGGTTCGACTTCCCGGTCGGCCAGGTCCGCCGGGTCGCGGCAGCCGACCCTGACCAAGACGTCGACGAAACGAAACGGAACATCCTGAAGCTGCTGGCGGTCGCGGGGATCGTCGGTGCCGGCGCGGGCGGTCTCGTGGGAGGAACGCTGCAGTTCGTTCAGCCCCCCACGGTGGGCATTTCCAGCTTCCCGATCACCCAGCTTCTCGATGTCGACGGCTCGGCGTTGACCGTCGAGAAGGTCGAGAGCGAATACAACGTCGCGACGAGCAGCCTGTATCTCTTCAACTATCCGCTTCGCAACGAGCCGAACTTCTTGCTGAACCTGGCGCCGGTGAACGGGGAGCAACCGTCCCCTTCGAATCCGGGAGCATGGAACGTTCCCGGGGGAGTCGGCACGCACGGTTCGATCGTGGCGTACAGCGCGATCTGCCAGCACCTGGGATGCCCTGCGCCCGCGATCGCGTACTACCCACCCGGTACCTGTCCCCAGACGTTCCCGACGCCGACGAACCCGAACTCGCCGTTCTACATCCACTGCTCGTGCCACGGCTCGACGTACGACGTGACGAACGGCGCAGCGAACCTCACCGGGCCGGCCGTGCTCCCGCTTCCCCAGATCGTGCTCGTCGCCGACCCCGACACCGGCAACATCACCGCGACCGGCAACACGCCGAACAGTCCGACGGTGAACGGGCATCTGAACACGCTGCAGGGCGACTACAGCGTCGGCACGAGCTCGCAGTTGGCGAAGGAGAATCCGGTGATCGTCTGCTTCTTCGGGCTTCCGTCGTAGGAGGAACTGGTTGTCGTTCACGAGTTGGTACAACCGGACCCTCAACCAGATCTGGGGGTTCGTCGAAGACCGGACCTCGATGCGAAAGTGGGCGTTGCGCCCTCAGCCACAATTCACGTTCAAGCCGTCGTACTGGACGGGCGGGTTCGTCGTCACCGCATTCCTGTACCAGGTCGTCTCCGGGATGCTCCTCCTGCTCTACTACCAGCCGAGCACCAACACGACGCTGACCGCCTGCGGCCAACCCGTGGGGACCCAATCGATCGCCCCCGCGGCGTGGTGCTCGACGTACTACATCATTCATTCTGTGCCGATGGGCCAGCTGCTCCTCTCGAGCCACCTCTACGGCGCCTACGCGATGATCTTCCTGATGTTCGTCCACTTCTTCCGGGGGTATTACCTCGGTGTCTACAAGGCCCCCCGGGAGTTCTCCTGGATGGTCGGGACGCTCCTCTTGGTGATGACTCTGGGAATGGGGTTCACCGGATACCTGCTCCCGTACACCCAGATCTCCTACAACGCCACCAACGTCGGCCTGGTGCTCGCGCTCCGTCTCCCCACGGTCGGACCCCTGCTCGGTCCGTTCATTCTCGCCGACGGAACCTCCCAGGGGTTGCTCTCCCGGATGTTCGACGCCCACGTCCTCCTCTTGCCGCTGGCCCTCGGGGCACTCCTGTACGCGCACATCGCGCTGTTCGAGTCCCACGGGATCGCACCCCAGGCGACCTCCGACCCGCTGCAACGCCGCCGGTTCACCGAGAAGGAGGACAAGCAGGGGGTCCCGTTCATGCCCCACATCTTCTGGTACATCACGAAATGGGGGCTCCTCTACGTCGGGCTCCTGCTCGGGATCGCCGCCCTCTGGCCGTGGAACCTCCCCACGTACGTCGGCAACCTCGCGGCGGCGGGGGTCGTCACCGAGCCGGACTGGTACTTCCTCTGGCTGTTCAAACTGGTCGACTTCGCCGGCGTGACGCCGGTGCTCGCGATCGGCATCACGAACGTCCTCCTACTCTACGTGCTGTTCCTGCCGTTCCTCGACCGGACGAAACGTACCCACCCTCGAGACCGGCCGCTGTTCATCTGGCTCGCGACCAGCCTCGTCGGATTCTTCATCCTCATGACCGTCTGGGGCGGCGAGACGCCCGGCCAGCAGATCGCGCTGATGTCGATCGTCTACACGATCGGGCCGATCTTCGCGGTGAACGCCGTGGTGACCGGGCTCTTCTACTGGCGCTACCGGCGCAGCTACCTCCGGCGGCTCCAGGCGCGGGAGTCGTCGTTCACCGGGTCGTACTCCCCGCCCACACCGTTGTCGATCGATCCGCACCGGGCGGTCGCGGAGGCGAAGAGCGGTGAGTGAACCGGTCGAGACCCCGGAGTGGAAGACCGGGTCCCTCTGGGGGATCCTCGGCGTCCTCCTGATCCTCGGTACCGTCGGCGCCGCGACGTTCGTCTACGGGCTCTTGGGCCTCGTCACCGGGGACCTGTACGACCTCCTCGCTGTGGGGATCGGAGCGGTGGGCGCGGTACTCGCGTTCCTGTTCATGGCCGGGATCCTCTACCGGGTCGACCGATACCGAGGCACCGCCGAGCGGAGGATCGAGTTCTTTGAATAACGACGACGCGGGCCGGGCGGAGTACCTCCGTCTTCGGCGGAAAGTCCTCGACCTCTACGACGCGGTCACCTTCCTGATGCTCATCGGCATCGGGGTGCTCGTCGTCTACGCGATCCGGCTCGGGTCGCTGACGAGCCCCGGGGCCCAGGAGTCGTTCGGTCTCGCGGTCGGCTTGATGTTCCTCATGGCGGCGTTGATGATCCATCTCGTCGACCGGACCTACCGCGTGTGGCCCCTCGGGCGCCGGATCGCGCCCACCCCGCCCGGACCGGTGACCGACCAATCCCAGGCACGGTTCCTCGGGATCCTGATCTTCGTGATCGCGCTCGCCGCCTGCGCGTACGTCGTCGGAGGGCTCCTCACGTGACCGACCTGACCGACCTCATTCAGCCGCTCACGATCGTCGTGCTGATCGCCGGCTTTGCCGGATTCCTCCTCTGGCTGGTGAGCTACCACGGTACGTGGCTCGTGGCCACGATCCGAAAGTGGCTCTTCACCACCGACCACCAGCGCATCGGCCTGATGTACATCGCGACGGGACTCCTGTTCTTTTTCATCGGCGGGATCTACGCGACGCTGATCCGCACCGACCTCGGGACCGTCCAGGGACTGGGCCTCGACCCGCAGACGACCCTCGGGATCACGCCGGACGTCTACTCGACCCTGTTCACGATGCACGGGGTGCTGATGATCTTCATGTTCGTCATGCCGACCCTCGCCGGGTTCGGCAACTACCTCGTCCCGTCGATGATCGGCTCGAAGGAGATGGCGCTCCCGCGCATCAACGCCATCGCGTTCTGGATGCTCCCTCCCGCCGGCGTGATCCTGATCCTCTCGAACGCCTACGCCGGGTGGACCGGGTACGTTCCCCTCAGCCTCGAGTCGTTCGGCCCGAACCCGTACGGGGTCGACCTCTGGGTCCTCGGGCTGCACATCCTCACGATCTCGACGATGCTCGGTTCCGTGAACTTCCTCGTCACGATCCTGAAGCATCGCGCGCCGGGCGTCCACTACTGGAACATGCCGCTCTTCGTCTGGGCGACCCTGATCAACTCCGTCCTCTTGATCTTCGCGCTCCCGTCCCTCTCCATCGCCCTGACCTTCGTGCTGTCGGACCGGAACTTCGGCACCCACATCCTCGCGTCGGTCAACGGCACCCCGCTCGGGGGGGCCCTGCTCTATCAGAATCTGTTCTGGTTCTTCGCACACCCCGAAGTCTACGTGATGGTGTTACCGGCGTTCGGGATCATCTCGACGGTCCTGCCGAAGCTCGCGCGCAAGGACATCTTCGGCTACGGCGCGATGGCGATCGCGCTCGGGGCGTTCGCCGTGCTTTCGTTCGCGGTCTGGGAGCACCACATGTTCGTCACCGGCATCTCGACCGATGTCCGGTTCGTGTTCATGCTCGCGACGTTCGCGGTGGCGGTCCCCTCCGCCGTCAAGGTGTTCAACTGGATCGCAACGCTGTGGGGCGGCCGGATCTGGATGGCGATCCCGATGTGGTTCTGCCTCGCGTTCATCACGGGGTTCGTCATCGGGGGTCTTTCCGGCCTGTTCCTCGCATCGATCCCGATCGACTATCTCTATCACGGGACGTACTTCGTCGTCGCCCACTTCCATTACATTCTCCTCGGGGGGACGCTCATGGCGATCTTCGCGGGGATCTACTTCTGGTTCCCGATCTGGACGAAGCGCTGGTACAACCAGAGTCTGGGCCAGGTCCACTTCCTCCTGACGTACGTGGGGGTCAATCTGCTCCTCTTCCCGATGTTCATCCTCGGCGCCGAAGGGATGCCCCGCCGCGTCTACACCTACCTCTGGACCGGCAACTTCCAGGCGCTGAACTTCCTGTCCAGCCTCGGTGCGTACATACTGGGGATAGGTCAGCTGGTTTTCGCGTTCAACATGATCTACAGTTACTACGGCGGCGACCCGGTCACGTCCGACGACCCATGGGGCGAGGAGCTCTCGGTGCGCATGAGCGGACCCGCCGACCCGTTGCCCGCCGGCCGCCCGACCCCCGCGCCCGTCCCGACCGCGGCCGCGGTCGAGGCGCCGTAGAGGACCGATGCGGGGGCACGACCTGTTCCGGTTCGCCGCCGTCGTCGCCTGCGTCCTCTGCTACACGACGATCATCCTCGGCGGGAACGTCATCACCACCGGCAACGGCCTCGCCTGCCCGGACTGGCCTTCCTGCTTCGGGAACGGCAACTATCTGCCCGCGTTCAGCGGGGGGGCGGCGGTCGAGTGGAGCCATCGCGTCGCCGCGTTCGTGCTCTCGGTCAGCGTCCTCCTCCTCACGTTCCTCGGGGTCGCCTTCGAGCGGGGTCGTCGCGCCCTCCTCCGCCTCTCGATCGTGTCGCTCGCTCTGGTCGTCGCCGAGGCGTTGCTCGGCGGCCTCGTCATCGAGACGTCCTTGCTGGCGGGCGTCGTACTGGTCCATCTGGCGCTCGCCACCGCACTGTTCGGAGTCCTCCTGATCCTCGCCCTGCTCGCGAACCTGCGCGAGATGCCGCGCCGCTGGGTCGATTGGGCGCGGAAGGCGGCCGAGGAGGAGCCGGTGCGGTCCAAAGTTCCCGGGATGACGCCGGCGCCCGGTCCGAACCCCGCCCGCCCGACGGACCGTCCGGTCGCGATGAGCGCGCCCCGGGAAGGCTAAGCGCCGCGCCGGTCTCGCCGGAACCACCGCATGCACGTCCCCGCAGAGTCGCCGGCGCCGCCCGTCCTCCACCGCGCGACCCCCGGCGATTATCTGGAACTCGCCAAACCCGGGATCACCGCCCTGATCTGCACGGTCGCGGTCGGCGGTTTCCTCCTGGCGTCCCCGCGCTCCATCGACCTCCTTCGGCTCGGGATCCTCGTACTCTGCGGCGCGGCCGCCTCCGGTGGGGCGGCGATGTTGAACCACTACCTCGACCGCGACCTGGACGTTCAGATGAAGCGGACCCGCAGTCGGCCGCTACCCGATCGACGGATCGCCCCGAGCGGCGTCGTCGCGGCCTTGGGGCTTGTCTTTCTCGGGGTAGGCATCGGGGTAGCGAGCTGGCTGCTCAATCCGCTCACCGGGTTCTCGATCTTTCTCGGAGGCCTCACCTACGTCGTAGTGTACACCGCCTGGCTCAAACGCCGTTCGAGCTGGAACATCGTCATCGGCGGGTTCGCGGGCAGCGCGCCCGCGCTCGCCGGAAGCGCCGCGGCCGTGGGAGGGTACACTCCCGGTGTCATCGCGTTCGCCATCCTGGTCTTCCTGTGGACGCCCCCCCACTTCTGGAGCCTCGCGCTCCTGCTTCGGGACGACTACGCCCGCGTTGGGTTGCCGATGCTGCCCCGCATGGACGACGTGGCGTTCTCGGGCAAGGTCGTGGTCGTCTCGGCGGCGCTCCTCGTCCCCGCGACCGTGCTGGTGGGTCTCACCGGAGCGCTCACGTGGCCGGTCCTGGTCGTGCTCCTCGCGCTCGGCGCGATCTTCGTAGCGTTGACGCTCCCCCTCTGGCGCGAGGTGACCCGGTCGTCCGCGCGCCGGGGATTCATCTACTCGGGACCGTACCTGCTCGCGGTCGTGCTGGCGATCGCCGTGAACGCTCCGCTGATCCGACTCGGTTTCCCGACGTTCCTCTGAGCCGTATCGCGGAACTCCCACGTCGAGCTTATCTCGCCGGGCCGTCCTTACACTCCCGATGCCAGACTCCGACCGGGTCGGAGGCGGTTCCGACCAGTTGCGCACCGCCGAGAACGTACTGAAGAAGCTCGGCTACGCTCGAGTACCCCCGGCGCGCCGGGACCGGGACGGGGAACCGTCGTTCTGGGTCCAGGAGTCCGGGGTCCCGCGCCGCACGTTCCCGGTGTTCGTGCATCATGCACGGTCCGGGACGGTCGATGACGGTGTCGACCGGTGGGTCGCGGGCGTGCGCACCGCACCGCTCCCTCCGCACCGCGCCATCTTCGTCGTCGCGAACGACCGGGCCGCCGAGGAGACGTGGGACCGTCTCTCTCACGCTGCCGGCGCCGCGATCGAGAACGAGGTCTCGGTCCTCGTCGTCCCCGCCGGAGAACGCGCGGACCCGACGCCGCCTCATTTCCACCTCCGCGTCGCCGCCCCCGCGGAGATCCTCCGTCTCGCGACCGGGATCGTGGTCGGTCTCTTCCGTCGCGCGCAGGCCTCCGAGGAGTCCGGTCAGATCGACTTCGAGGAGCTGCTCGGCATCCTACGCCAGCGGTTCGGGGTCGACGTGAACCGGTCGCTCGGAGTCCGCGCGGACGAGGACGCGTTGTTCCTCCTTTACCAGCTCGCGCAGCGCGACTCGTACGCCCCGGGAGAGCCCGGAGCGAACCTCCACCTGCTCGTGCTCAAGCCGACCGGGCCGGCCGCCCGCCTCCCCTGGTTCGCCGCATAGGGCCGCACCAACCGGGTGGTTAAGAATCGGGCCGGGCTCGGACCGCTCGGAGACGTTGTGTCCGAGCCGGCGGAACCGTTCCGGAATCCTTACCCTCCGACCCAGGGAGGATCGACCCCCGGACACGACGTGACCCCAGCCGAGGGGACCGCCGACCTCTGGGCGTTCTTCTGGGTGTCGGTCGTCAGCGTCGTGATCATCGCCGCGTTCGGGCTCGCCGCGTGGCTCTACGTGCATCACTGACGGTCGCGTCCGCCGGCCGGGAAACCATTATCTAAGCAGTCCGGGTCGGCGCGCCACCGGCGCGGCATGGGGCCGTGGGGTAGCTTGGACCATCCTTCTTGCTTGGGGTGCAAGAGACTCCG
>JAKIVU010000002.1 GCA_022750375.1 Thermoplasmata archaeon | reverse complement strand
GCGTCGAATGGTACTGCCCGCGTACCGGGGGAGCCTCACCGGCGGTGTAGTTACATCGGCAACCGTCGCGGGACCGCTCAAGCCGGGTACGGTTGGGCTCCCCCTTCCTCCAAGAGCAGCTTGATCGCTTCGCGAGGAACTCCGTTCGCGCGTTCGACGATCGATTCGAGGACCGCCGGGTCGAGCCGGAACGGAGTCTTGGCCAGGGCCGCGGTCACGATGCGCCGCATGTCGGCGAGATCGACGGGCGTGAATTCGAGGAGAGTGCACCGGGACTGCAATGCCTTCGCCATCGCGCCGAGGTCGTTGCACGCCAGGATGTAGACCGACCAGCCGCCCTCCCCCTCCATCGCGGGCCGCAGGTCGTTCTGCGCGTCGGGCGCCAGGGCCTCCACCTCGTCAAAGAACAGGATCCGGAACGGGGCTCCCCCCAACGGCCGGGTCCGAGAGTTCATGATGATCCCGGGAAGGCTCTGATGGCTCCGGTCGTCGAACGCCTTCAGCTCGCTGAAATTCGCTTCGAAGTTCTCCCCGAGGGCCTCCCGTCCGAACGCGCGCGCCGCCGCGGTCTTGCCTACTCCCGGGGGTCCGTGGAGCAGCAGGTGCGGGGGGACCACGGTCCCGTTGCGAACTCCGGTAAGGATTCTTCGGAGTCTCGCGACGGCCGGGGCTTGCCCGAGGACCTCGTCCAAGGTCCGGGGGCGAAAGTCCTCCAACGAGAGCCGCCTCGGTGGGGGGCCCGGCATCGGCTATCTAGCGGGCCCCACGAATATCAAGTCAGCGCCGTGCGCCGGATCACGTGGGGGGCGGAGCGCCGCCCGGTCCCATCGCGGGGTTGACGGGCTGCGGCGTCGGCGGTGTGGCCGCCTTCGACTTCCTTCCGAGAACGACGCCGAGGATCAGAAGGATGATGCCCAGGACGATGAGGAGGGTCCCGACGGTGCTGAGCGTCGTGGTGATCTTGAACGTCACCGTGACGGGCGTCTCGCCGGAGTAAATGACCCCCATGACGATCGACCCTCCGTTGGGTTGGCTGAGCGTGAAGCTCCCGCTCGTGCCGTTCTGGGAGGTGATGCCCGAAACGTCGGAGGCATTGTCGCAGCTCCCGCCGCACGTGGCCGCAATGACGTTCACGGACGTATTCCCGCCCGTCGACCAGGAAACCGCAACGACGATGCTCCCCGTCAGGGAGAAGCCGCTCACGCTCCCGGCGTAGTAGGGGGTCGACGACGAGGAGGTGGCGGTCTCGTTGCTCTGCGGGAGCACCGGCACGAACAGCAGCGCAGCGCCGATGATCGCGAGCACGATCCCCACGACGACCAATCCTGCTCGCATCGTTCCGCCTCGGCGGGCGGACCGCGGTTCTGCTACAAGAAGTTCGTGACGTCCCGTGTGGAGCTCTGTTCCGCATCGTAATCCACAGGGACCTACCGCGCCGCGTCGAACGACACTCACGCCCCCGAGGAGATCCGGCAGCGGATGGGCGTGGAGCGGTTTTCAAGATTCCCGTCGAGAACACTGACCCGCAGCGCATTTTCCCACCGCAGGTTTATCTCAAACAATCAGTTGCTCGGGTCGTGGAAACTTATTTTCGCGCGGTCGAAGCCGAGGTCGACCGCGCCTACACCGTGGCCGAGCGGGCACGGCTCGAAGGACTCGACCCCGAGGTCGTTCCCGAGATCCCTCGCGCGAAGGACATGGCGTCCCGCGTGGAGAAGCTGCTCGCGCATCTCGGGATCGACGGCATCTCCGTCGAGATCCGGGAGCTCGCGTCGCGCATGCCCCGCGAAGAGGTCGCCGTCGTGATCGCACGGCGTCTCGCGAAGGACGAAGGAAAGGGACGCTCCGTGGCACAGCGAGTGGACGCGGCGCTGCGCGTCGGTCTCGCGATCCTCACGGAAGGGATCCTCGTCGCCCCCCTCGAAGGGCTCGCGGAGGTACACGTTCGCGACGGTCGGGACGGCGCTCCGTACATCGAACTGTACTACGCTGGACCGATCCGGGCGGCCGGGGGCACCGCGCAGGCCCTGAGCGTGCTGCTCGCCGACATCGTCCGTCGGGATCTTGGTCTCGCGGCCTACCGCGCCGACCCGGATGAGGTCGGACGCTTCCAGGAGGAGATCCCGCTCTACAAGCACTTCCAACATCTGCAGTACACGCCGACCGCCGAGGAGATCGGGCTCGTCGTGCGCAACCTCCCGGTCGCGATCTCGGGGGAGGCGACCGAGGGGGACGCCGAGGTCAGCGCGTTCCGAAACCTGCCCCGAGTGCCGACGAACGGTCTCCGCGGAGGGGCGTGCCTCGTGATCGCCGAGGGCCTCTGCCAGAAGGCGGCGAAGCTGCGCAAGGTCGTCGACAAGCTCGGGATCGCCGGGTGGGGTTTCCTCGACGAGCTCGGCCATCACGCGGCGGACGAGGAGGAGACCCACACTCCGAAGTACCTGCAGGACGCGGTCGGAGGTCGCCCGGTGCTCGCGCACCCGAACCGACCGGGCGGCTTCCGGCTCGTGTACGGCCGCGCGCGGACCACCGGCCTCGCGGGGTGCGCGATCAATCCGGCGACCATGGTCGTGTTGCAGGAGTTCGTCGCGATCGGAACGCAGGTGAAGCTCGAGTACCCCGGGAAGGCGACGGCGATGAGCGTCTGCGACACGATCGACGGGCCGATCGTCGAGCTCGCGGACGGGACCGTCACCGCGGTACACGATATCGCCCGCGCGCGCGAGGTACTCCCGCAGATCCGACGGATCGTCGACCTCGGCGAGTTGCTGGTCTCCTTCGGAGAGTTCCTCGAGAACAATCGCGACCTCGTCCCCGGTGCGTACAGCCTCGATTGGCATGCGGAGGAGCTCCGCGCCGCGGGGGTCGACGAGACCATCGGCCTCAACCCCGGTTCCTACCAGGACGGCGTTCGCCTCGCGATGGAATACGGCGTGCCGCTGCACCCCGCCTGGCTGCTGTTCTGGAGCGACCTCGCGCCGGCCGAGATCCGCGCGCTCGCCGAGTTCGTCGAACGCACCGGACGCTGGACCGACGGGGCGCTCGAGATCCCGGACGACCCGTCCTGGCGGGACCCGCTCGCCCGGCTCGGTTTCCTCTCCTCTCCTCACGGCGCCGAGCTACGGCGCGGCGAGGCGGTCCCGAGTGCCGCCCTCGTCGGCGGGCTCGGGCTCACCTGCGACGGTTCCCTGCTCGTCCGCCGGTCGCCGCTCGACCCGGTCGAATCGGACCCGCTCGCGTACGTGAACCGGCTCGCGGGCGTCGGGATCCGCGCCCGGGCCCCTTCCCGGGTCGGAGCGCGCGTGGGTCGCCCGGAGAAGGCCTACCAACGGGTGATGCAGCCGAACGTCCACGGCCTCTTCCCGGTGGGAGCCGCCGGGGGTTCGACCCGGTCCGTGACCGAGGCGGCCCGCCGCACGGTTCGGGAGGGAACGCCGGTCGACCTCGGGGTCCGGAACTGCCCGGGGTGCGGTCGTACGACCGTCTGGGCCCGGTGCTCGTGCGGCACGCACACGACGGCGACCGAGCAGGTCGTCACGCAACCGCTCCCCGTCGCCCGTATCTGGAACGATGCGCTCGGGCGGCTGCACCTCGGTAAGGTCCCGATGGTGAAAGGGGTCAAGGGCCTCGCTTCCCCGGGGAAGTGTCCGGAACCGATCGAGAAGGGGATCCTCCGCGCCTCCCACGGGATCTCGGTCTACCAGGACGGGACCGCGCGGTTCGACCTCACGGACCTGCCATTGACCCACTTCCGTCCCCGTGAGATCGGGACGAGCCTTCCGCGTCTGCGGGAGCTCGGGTACACGATGGACTGGAGTGGAGCGGAGCTCACCGACCCGGACCAGCTCGTCGAGCTGCTCCCGCAGGACCTCATCGTCTCCCGGTCGTGCGGCGAGTACCTCGTACATCTCGCCCAGTTCGTGGACGACGAGCTCGTCCGGATGTACAATCTCGACCCGTTCTACCGCGCCGAGCGGCCGCACGACCTGGTCGGTCACATCGTCGTGGCGCTCGCGCCGCACACCTCGGGAGGGGTCGCCGCACGGATCCTCGGGTTCACGAACGCGGAGGCGTGCTTCGCCCACCCGGTGATGCATGCCGCGAAGCGTCGGAACTGCGACGGGGACGAGGACTCCGTGACGCTCCTGCTCGACGCCCTCGTGAACTTCTCCCGCGCCTACCTGCCCGATTCTCGCGGTGCGCTCATGGACAAGCCGTTGGTCCTCACGACGCGCCTCGACCCCACCGAGGTCGACAAGGAGGCGCACAACGTCGACGTCGGGAGTCGCTACCCGCTCGCGCTCTACCGCGCCGCGGCGGAGCGCCGATCACCGAAGGAGGTCGAGGCGCTGGTCGATACGGTCGGCCATCGCCTTGGGACCGAGGGCGCGCTCCACGGCTACGGATTCACCCACGATACGGCGGACGTCGCCGCCGGACCCGTGCGTTCGGCGTACCGTGGCCAGAAGGGGATGAAGGACACCGTGGAACGCTCGATCGTCCTCACGTCCCAGATCCGCGCCGTCGATGTCGCGGAAGCGGTGACCCTCGTGCTGAACGGCCACTTCCTCCGCGATGTGATGGGGAATCTGAAAAGTTATGCGACGCAACGATTCCGCTGCAAGACCTGCGGGGCGTCGTACCGTAGGCCGCCGTTGGACGGTCGGTGCACCGTCCCCCGGCCGGGCGGCCGTTGCGACGGGGAGCTCGGACCGACCGTCTACGAGGCGTCCGTCCGCAAGTACCTCCCGCTCTCCCAGCATCTCGCCGAGATCGACGGGATCACGCCGTACGTGCGCCAACGGATCCAGCTGCTGGTCGACTCGGTCGCGACCCTGTTTCCGACGTCGAGCCAGCAGACGACGCTCGACAAGTTCCCGACCGCCGCCCCGGTTCTCCCGGGCGCGTCGGCCGAGCCCTGAGGGTGCGTTCCCCGCGGAACGAACAAATAGCCCGCCATCGTGGAGACTCCGCGGGCTTGTGGGGTAGTCTGGACTATCCTGTCGGCCTTCGAAGCCGACGACCTGGGTTCGAAATCACCGGAAACGGCGACGGAACTCCCAGCAAGCCCGTACCGACGTGCGCCTAGCGGAAGTACCCCGGAGACTGCGTCGGCTCGGCGTGCTTCTCCTCTTCGGCCTTCGCGACCTCGAGGATATCGATCGCGAGGAGCGCGGGGATTGGGACGAGCCGGATCCGCCCCTTCTCCTCTGCCGGTGGGCCGTCGAGCTCGATCGCCATGATGTTGTCCCCGCCGATCGAGACGAGGCCACGGAACGTCCCGATGGATTCGATCGCCTCGTCGTCGGGCCCGGCCGAGCGGACCCGTACGCGCGACCCCTGCGTGAGCGTGATCGGAGGGCGCTTCGCCGCGCCCGCGGAAGCGCTCACCGGCCGCCTCCACGGTCCCGCACGGGGACCCGGGCGGACGGGACGATCTTCGGCGTCGGCGTGCGGTCGATCTTCTCAATGAGTCCCTGCAAGTGATTCACCGTTTCCCGGTACCGTCGGAGGGCGTTCTGGGCATTCGCTTCCGTGAAGTCCCAGGCGCGGGCGAGGTTCCCGTAGCGAAGACGGTACCCCTTGCGCCCCTTCCCGTCCGCGACCCCTCCGACCTCCTCCAGGAGGTCGAGTGACTTGAGTTTGTTGATGTGGCGATAGACCGTCGGTTTTGACGTCTTGAGGACGGCGGTGAGCTCCTCGACGTACCAGGCGCGACTCGGGTCCTTGAGCAAGCAGTCCCGCACGAGCCGGTACGCGAGGCTCTGCGCGATCGGACCTTCGGAGCCCCGGCCGTCCTCGCCTTCGGGGAGATACCCGACGAGGCGGAGGAATTCCCGGAGGACTTCCTCCACGTCGTCGAGTGGGGTGAGGGGCGTGCTGTAACGCAACGAAAGTTCGAACGGCATGCCGATGCAGTGCCAAAATCGCCCGGGGAGATAAAACGCGGGGGTTGGCGCACCCGCGACGGAGGGCGAGAGATGATATGCCTCGTTGGCGCGGTGGGAGTTCGCCGTGCCTCCGTTCGAACTGGTGACGCCCGCGACGGTCGACGAGGCGATCGCGAGTCTTCGTGCGATCGCTGGTAGCGGACCGGCCGTGATCGCCGGAGGGACCGACCTCCTGCTGGACATCGACGACGGTCGGACCGCGCCGGGCCGGGTCGTCTCGCTTCGCCGGCTGCCGTGGCGCACCCTCGACTGGACCGACGGCGCGCTCACGGTCGGCAGCACGCTCCCGCTGCGCTCCCTCGAGGACGACCCCGACCTCCCCCGCCGACTCCCGGGCCTCTGGCAATCGGTCCACGCGGTCGGGTCGGTCGCGCTCCGACACCGCGCGACCCTGGGAGGGAATCTGGGACGCGCCGCTCCTGCGTCCGACCTGATCCCGATGCTCCTCGCGCTCGACGCGGAGGTCGACCTCGTCGGGCCCGACGGGAGCCGGCGGCTTTCGGTCGACGCCTTCATCCGTTCGTCCCGACGCACGACGCTCGCCCCCGGGGAGTTGATCCGTTCCGTGCGAGTTCCCGAGTCCCGCCCTTCCGCGTTCCTCTGGCAACGCGTCCGACCGGCGAACGACATCTCCCAGATCGCGGTCGCGGTGGCGTTCTCTCCGACGCGCCCAGGGTGGTCGATCGCGGTGGGCGGAATGCCGCCTCGACCGGTGCTCCTCACGGACGTCGCGCGCAGACTCGGCCACGGCCGCCCTTCGGAGGAGCTACTGCGGGACGCCTGCGACCGCGCGTCGCGCGAGGTCGGTCTCGCCTCCGACCAACGCGCCTCCGAGGAGTATCGACGACGCCTCGTCGGCACGTTGCTCGGGCGGGCCGTGCGGGCCGTGGTCGCCTCCGGAGAGGTGCCGTCGTGACCGACGACTCGGCAGCGCTCTGGGTGAACGGGTCCGTCGCGCGCCTCCAGGGAATGCCCGATGACGAGCGTTTGCTCGACACGCTCCGGTGGCGCCTCGGTCTCAAGGGCACCAAGGAAGGGTGCCGCACCGGCGATTGCGGAGCGTGCACCGTGCTCGTCGACGGAAAGAGTACGCTGTCGTGTCTCACGTTGACCCGCGAGGTGGAGGGCGGGTCGGTCACGACCATCGACGGTGCTTCGGACGACCCCGAGCTCAAGCGCGTGAGCGCTGCGTTCACCGCGGCGGAGGCGCTCCAATGCGGGTACTGCACTCCGGGATTCGTCGTCGCGCTCGCCGGGTTGCTCAAGGAGCGGGGCCGGTCCGCGCCCGTCGAGGAGCTGATGGACGGTCTCCAGGGAAATCTCTGCCGTTGCACCGGCTACGCCGCGATCGCCCGCGCCGTCGCGCTGGCCCGGGAGGACGCTCCGTGAACGCCGCGCCGAGGTCGGACCTCGCGGTGAAGCTCGCGGGGGCCGCGGTCTACGGGATGGACCTCGACCTCCCCGGCATGTTGTGGGCGGCGCTCGTCCCGGCGCCGGTCGCCCACGGACGCATCCGATCGGTCGACCTCGCGCCGGCGCGCGCACTCCCCGGAGTCGTCGCCGTGGGCGCGGAGGACCTCGCCTCCCTGCTCCCTCGCGGAGGAGGGGATCCGGACCGCCCGATCTTCCCCACCGGTGAGGTCGCGTACCGCAATCAGCCCCTCGCCGCCGTCGCCGCCCCGTCGCTCCGGGAAGCGCGCCGCGCCGCCGCGGCGGTGCGGGTCGACGTCGAGCCGTTGCCGGCGCTCATCGACATCGAGACCGCATTCCCCGACTGGCCGGACGCTCACGCCCCGCCGTCCCCCTATGTGATCGCGCACGTCCACGCACGTCACGGGGACGTCGCGGCCGCGTTCGATACCGCCGACCGGGTCGTCGAGGAGACGTACCGCACCGCGAGCGTTCACCAGGTCGCCCTCGAGCCGCACGCCTGCGTCGCCACGGTCACCGGCGACCGTTGGTACGTGCAGACCTGCACCCAGACACCGTTCGGCGTTCGCGAGGACGTCGCCACGCTCCTCGGCCTACCCGAGGAATCGGTCGTGGTCGAAGGGACGTGGGTCGGGGGAGGGTTCGGCGGGAAAGGGTCGTCCCTTCTCGAGCCGTTCGCCCTCCTACTCTCGCGCGCGTCCCGCCGACCCGTTCGCCTGGCATCCGACTACCGCCAGGAGTTCGAGCTCGGACGCACGACGCTCCCGGCAGTGATCCGTCTCGCTACCGCGGTCAAGGATTCGCACATCGTCGGCCGGCGGGTCCGGCTGTTGCTCGACGTCGGCTCGTCGCTCCCGGGACGGGATTTCGCGACCGGCTACTCGATCGGATTCCTGCTCGGGCCGTACCGGACCTCGACCTTCGAGGTCGAAGGGTACGGGATCCGAACGAACAAGCCGCCGTTCGGCCCGCATCGCGCCCCGTTCGCTCCGCAATGCGCGTTCGCGCTCGAGTCGCATCTCGACGAAGTGGGGAGGACGGTCGGGCTCGACCCGGACGCGTTCCGTGCCGCGCATCTCTGGCGCGAGGGAGACACCACCGCGCTCGGCCAGCGCGTCGGACCGTTCGGTCTCGCGACCGCGCTGGAGCAAGCGCGGGCGCTCGCGAGACGGTGGCGTGCCGCGGCCGCCCCGGGGCACGGCGTCGGGATCGGTCTCGGTTTCTGGTCGACGAGCACCGGCGCGGGCGGCGAGGTCCGCCTCGTGTTGACGCCGACCGTATTGCGGATCGTGCAGGCCGAGCGGGAGATCGGCAGCGGTAGCGTGCTCCGTGGCCTCGCCGCCGTCGCGGAGCGCGTCTTCGCCCTACCCCCGGATCGGGTCCGCGTCGAGTACGCCAACACGGCCGAGGCGCCGTTCGATTCGGGCGTCTTCGGGAGTCGTACGCTCGGCGCGCTCGGTCGTGCGATCGTGGAGGCCGGAGAGAAGATGCTCGGGACGCTCGCCGAACGCCTCGGCGCCCCGGGGCCGGTCCGCCTGGTCGTCGAGGGGGACGAACTCGTCGTCCTCTCGGGTTCGATCCGGCGACCGGTCCGGGATCTGCTGAACTCCGAGGAACGGACTCCGGGGCTCGTCGCAACGGGACGCCACTACGCGAAGTCGAACACGATCGACGAGCAGCGGGTGGTCACAGGAACGTTCTATCCGTACACGGATTTCACCGGGGCGGCGCACGTCGCGGAGGTCTCGGTCGACCGGGAAACCGGGGCCGTACGGGTCGAACGGTACGCGGCGTTCCAGGACGCCGGTACGGTCGTCGACCTCCCGACCGCGAGGGCGCAGATCGAGGGCGGCATCGCCATGGGCCTCGGGATCGCGCTCACGGAGGAGGCGGTCTGGTCGGACGACGGACGGTTCCAGAACGCCCACCTCTTGGACTATCGGATCCCGACCCTCGGGGAGGTTCCGCCCCCCGAGGTGACCTTCGTGGAGGGGTTCCCCGGCGCCGGGCCGTTCGGAGCCAAAGGGCTGGGCGAGCCCCCGATCATACCGGTGCCGGCCACGATCGCCGCCGCCGTACGCGCGGCGTCGGGCGCGCATGTGACCGACCTGCCGATCTCCGCCGAGCGCGTGGCCCGAGCGCTTAAGCTTCTCTGACGGTGCCCCCGGCGATGCCGATCGCCTCGACCGATATCCATCGGCTCCTCGAGGCGTACCCGACCGTCCCCGCGGTCGGAACGGTCGGTTCTCATTCGGCGATCGACGTCGCCGACGGGGCCGTTGCGGAAGGGCTGACGAGCGTCGTGCTCACCCAGAGCGGGCGCGACGCCACGTACGCCCGGTACTTTCGCACGCTGCGCGATCCGGCCGGCGCCCGGCGCCGCGGATGCGTCGACGAGGTCTGGGACTATCCGAAGTTCGCCGACCTGGCGACTCCCGCGTCGCAGGAGCGCTTGCGGAAGCGCGGCGTGTTGCTGGTACCGAACCGCGCCTTCAGCTCGTACGTCCCGCTCTCGACGATCGAATCGGAATTTCGCGTCCCGATCGTCGGCTCCCGCGCGATGCTTCGGATCGAAGAACGCTCCGAACGCGACAACTACTACGGCCTCCTCGAAACCGCCGGGATTCCTGCCCCGCGGGCGATTCCGTCCCCCGAGGCGATCGACCGGCTCGCGATCGTGAAGCTGCCTCACGCGCAGCGACGACTCGAACGCGGCTTCTTCACCGCGGCGACCGCCGAGGAGTACCGAACGAAGAGCCGCGCCCTCCTCGCGCGAGGGACGATCGCCCAGGACGACCTCGCGCACGCGCGCATTGAGGAGTATGTCCTCGGCCCGGTCTTCAATTTCAACTTCTTCTTCTCGCCCCTCGTGCCCCGGTCGGAAGGGCTCGAGCTGCTCGGCGTGGACGAACGCCGGGAGAGCAACCTCGACGGGATGGTCCGACTACCCGCGGCCCAGCAGCTCGAACTCTCGGAGTCTGACCGGATCCCGGAATACACCGTCGTCGGGCACGGCACGCTGACGGTCCGGGAGTCGATCCTCGAAGAGGTGTTCAAGATCGGGGAGGCGTTCGTGGACGCGGCCCGCGCCCGCTACCCGCCGGGGATCCTGGGGGCGTTCTGCCTGCAGACCTGCCTCGACCACGACGGACGTCCGACCGTCTTCGACGTCGCGGCCCGGATCGGCGGAGGAACGAACGTACATCTCGCGATCGGTCATCCGTACGGCAACGCCCTCTATCGGGGCCCCATGAGCACGGGACGTCGGATCGCGCGCGAGATTCGGATCGCCGCCGCCGAGGGTCGCCTCTCGGAGATCGTCACATGAGCACGCCGGTCGCCGCCGCGGCTCCCCGCGCCACCGCGCTACGACGGACGGCGCTCTACGACTTTCATCTCCGACACGGGGCGCACATCGTGCCGTTCGCGGGCTGGGAGATGCCGCTGTACTACAACAGTATCCTCGCGGAGCACCACGCGGTGCGCACCGGGGTCGGCCTCTTCGACGTGTCGCACATGGGCCTCCTCACGGTCGAGGGTGGCCGGGCCGCGGCGCTCCTCTCGCGACGAACGACCGCCAACATCGAAGCCGAGGCACCGTCGCAGGTCCGTTACACGTTCCTCCTCGAGGCGACGGGGGCGATCGTGGACGACCTCCTGATCACTCGGATCGATGACGGGACCGAGCTCGTCCGCTCGTTCCTGGCCGTCCCGAACGCCGGGCGCGCCGACGAAATCGAACAGATCCTCCGGCAGCATCGCGGGCCGGATACCACGATCACCCGCTGGAATCCCCAACTTGCGCTCCTCGCGGTCCAGGGCCCCTCCTCGCGGACCCTCCTCGAAAGCACCTTCGGTTGGGACCTCGCTGCGATGCCGTTCTACCACGCCCGCCGCTTCCCGCTCGACGGGGCGGGAGCCGAACGCTCGGGTCATGTCGGCGTCTCGATCCCCGCCGGTCTTGACGGGGCGACGCTCGTGAGCCGAACGGGATACACCGGAGAGCTCGGCTACGAACTCCTCGTCCGCGCGGAGGTCGCCGACGCGCTCGCCGAGCGCCTCGTGGGGGCCGGCGCGGTGCCGGTCGGACTCGGTGCGCGGGACACGCTACGGCTCGAGAAGGGGTACCTGCTGTCGGGCCAGGACTTCCACCGGGACCGGACGCCGATCGAGGCCGGGCAGGACCGGTTCGTGTCGTTCGACCATCCGTTCGTGGGTCGGCCGCCGCTCGAGAAGGAGGTCGCGGAGGGCCCGCCCGTCCGACTCGTCGGGATCGTGCTCACGACCGAAGGAGCGATCCCCCGACACGGGACACCGGTCCGCGTGGACGGGAAAACGATCACGGAAGTCACGAGCGGAGGACTCTCCCCGATCCTCGGTCACGGGATCGCCCTCGCCTACCTTCCCCGCGAGACCGCGCGTCCCGACACGGTCGTGTCGCTCGAGATCCGGGGCCAGGAGGTTCCGGCGCGCGTGGTCGCCCTTCCGTTCGTCAAAGCCTCTCGGCCGCGAGTGTAAATAGCCCACCCGCCCCATACGAACCAACCACATGGCGGCCGAAGCCGGGAACGGCCGACCGTTCGTCGGACGCGTGGAGGCCGTAGAGGCGCTCCACCGCCGGTTCGAGGACGCACGGGCGGGACACGGGGGCGTCACCTTCCTCGTGGGGGACACGGGAGTCGGGAAGTCGATCCTCGTGGACGGGCTCGTCGGGGACATCCGTTCGCGGGGGATCCGCGTCCTCGAAGGCCGCGCCCCGCCGTTGGACGCCCCCCCACCGTTCGCGCTCATCCGGTCGGCGCTCGAGAGCGGCCGGTCGTCGGGGGATCAAGGAGACCCCGTCGTGCCCGGCGCGCCGGGTCCGGAAGGATTCCTGATCGGGTTCGCCCCTCGCATGGACGACGCCGCGCGTTCGTCGCCGGTCCGCATCGAAGAGCGGCTCCTCGAAGCGCTGGGGGAAGCGGACGACCGCGGCGATGCGATCCGCGACCCGTTGTGGACCGGCATCGCGGAGCAGTTCCTCGCGTTCACGCAACGGGGCCCCACCGTGCTGGTGCTCGAAGACCTCCACCGGGCGGACGAACCGTCGCTCGAAGCGATCGAGCAGCTCGCCCGTCAGCTGCAGAACCGGCCGCTCTGGATCCTCGCCACGGTACGGCCCTACCCGGGGCTGACCGAGGCGCGTCGTGCCCGCCTGGAGGGTCTCGAAGCGTCGACCCATGCCGGTCGGATCCTCCTCCGCCCGCTCACCTCGAACGAGGTCGCAGAGTTCCTACACCGACGCGACCCGGGCCGCGTGTTCTCGTCGGAGGAGATCGCCCGACGGCATTCGGAGACGGGAGGGAACCCGCTCCTGCTCGAACAGTTCGAACGGCGGCTGCTCGGGTCGGGGGACGCGCTCGCCGCCGGACGGTCGGGACCGTCGTCGCGCGACGGGGTCCAGGCGCTCCCCTCGCTCGACCCCGAGGAGCAACGGGTCGTCGCGGTCGCGGCGGTCCTCGGCTCCGAGTTCCCGTTCTCGTTGCTCCTGCGCGCGAGCGGGGAGGAGGAGGAACGGCTGACCGAGGCGCTCGACCGCCTGGTCGGACGCGGGCTCCTGTTCGAGCGGCCCGGCGAACTGCTCGCGTTCCCGGACGATCGCGTCCGGACGGAGGTCTACGACCATCTCACCGAGAGCCGGCGTCGGCTGCTCCACCGTCACGCCGCCGAGGCCCTCGAGGCCGGCGGCAGCTCGGACCTGACGACGATCTACGCGCTCGCCCGCCACTTCTACCTCGGCAAGGTCGACGAGAAATCGATCCAGTACAACCGGGAGGCCGCCGATGTCGCGGTCCGGTCGTTCTCCCCCGAGGTCGCCCGCGAGCACCTCGAACGCGCGCTCGAGAGCCACCGCCGCCTCCGCTCGGACGACTGGGACGGGGAGACGGAGATCGTCATCGAGCTCGCGCGACAGATCGACCATCAAGGGGAGTTAAAGCAGGCCGAGACGTTGCTGCGCGAGCACCGCGCGCGCCGCGGGCTCCGCCGCCGGCTCTCGCCGCACGTGCTCGCGCTCCTCGACCTCTACCTCGCCCGGATCCTGACCGACCAGGGTGAGTGGCGGGAGGCGGAGAAGACGAGCCGGACCGTGCTCGACTCCGTCGACCTCGCGGGTCAGCCCCGGACCCAGATGAACGGCCGCCGCCTGCTCGGCGAGGCGCTCTACTACATGGGCCGGTACGAGGAGGCGCTCGCCGAGGACGACGAGCTCCTGCGCCTGGCCCAGGAGCTGAAGGACGAACGCACGACCGCCTCCGCTCGGATCTGGCGGGCGAACGTGCTCGCGATGATGGGCCGCTCGGACGGGGCGTTCACCGAGGCGCGGGAGGCCGCGCGCACGCTGGAGAGCCTCGGCGACGCACGGGAGGCCGCCCATGCCCACCTGTTCCTCGGCGTGCTGATCGCCGGCTACGGGGGAGCGAAGCCCCGATACACCGAGGCGCTCGCCGAGTTCGAGGAGGCGATCCGTCTTGCAGAGAAAGCGCACGACGTCCGCCGGCTCGGGTGGTCGCTGTTCAACATCGCCGACATCCTCCGCATGGCGGGCCGTCTCGACGAGGCGACCGCGCGGAACCAGCGGTCGCGCGAGATCCTCGAACGGATCGGTGACCGCTTCGGGCTCGTGCAATCGTTGATCATCCAGGGGAAGATCGGACTCGACCGCGGCGAGTACGACCGCGCCGAGGCCGACCTGCTCGACGCCTACCGGATCGTCCGTGAGCTGAAGGCCCCCGCCGACGAGGTCGACGTGGTGCTGCGGCTCGCCCAACTTTCGTACGCGCGCGGGGACCGCTCGAGTGCTCGGCGGCGCGTCGCCGAGCTGGAGCGGCAGCACCTCCCGACGCTCCGGCCCGATATCGCGGTCGATTTCGAGCGACTGAAGAGCGCGCTCGCCGCGAAGGAGTCGTCCCACGATGCGCCGTCGCGCTAGCGGGGCGCGGGACGTGGCCCGGTCGGCGAACGACGTCGCGCGGCGGGCCCTCGCCGAGGACCGGGTCGACCACGACCGGACGACGCGGGCACTGCTCCCGAAGGCACTCTCCGCGGAAGGCCGCGTCGTCGCCCAGGGGAGCGGGGTCGTTTCCGGGATCGTCTGGGCGCGCGCGATCGCTCGGGCAGCGGGCCTCCGTATCGTTGTGGCACGGAAGGACGGAGCCCCGGTCCGCCCCGGGGAGGTCGTGCTGCGGCTTCGGGGCGACGCACGACGGATCCTCGGGATCGAGCGAACGCTCCTGAACGTGATGATGCACGCGAGCGGGGTGGCGAGCGCCACGGCCCGGGCGGTCCGTGCGGCTCGGGGGAGCCCGCGACCGCTCGAGGTCTGGGCGACGCGGAAGACCCTGCCGGGCCTCCGCGACCTCGAGAAAGCCGCGGTCGTGCACGGCGGCGGCCGGCCGCATCGTCGCGACCTGTCGGAGGCGCTCCTCGTCAAGAACAATCATCTCGCGCTCGTCCCCCTCGAGGACGCGGTGCGACGTGCGCGCGCCGCCGCACGCCCCGGGGAGCGGGTCGAGGTCGAGGTTCGGTCGGTCGCTCAGGCCCTCCGCGCGGCGCGGGCCGGCGCGGAGACGCTGCTCATCGACAACGCGACCCCTACCCGCGCCCTCGCGATCGTCCGGGCCCTGGAACGGGCGCACCTGCGGCGCGGACGCTGGATCGAGCTCTCCGGAGGCATCACCGCGACCACGATCGGTGCCTATCGTCGCGTCGGAGCCGATGCCGCGAGCCTCGGTTCGCTGACCCATTCGGCCCCGGCGCTCCCGTACCACCTCGAGCTCCGGCCCGCCCGCTTAAGCCCTCGGCGAACCTAGAACGTCGGGGTCGCCGATGTCGCTGGAAGCCGAGGTCGCTCGTTTGAAGGAGGAACGGAACGCCGTTCTCCTGGCGCACAACTACCAGCGCCCCGAGGTGCAGGACGCGGCCGACTTCGTCGGCGATTCGCTGTATCTCTCCCGGAAGGCGATGGAGGCCGACCGGCCCGTGATCGTGTTCGCGGGCGTCCGGTTCATGGCGGAGACCGCGAAGATCCTGAACCCCTCGCGAACCGTGCTCCTCCCCGACCTGAAGGCGGGCTGTGGGCTCGCCGATTCGATCACGGCGGAACAGCTGCGCGAATGGAAGGCGCAGCACCCCGGCGCGGCCGTCGTCGCCTACATCAACACGTCGGCCGAGGTCAAGGCGGAGTCCGACTACTGCTGCACGAGTTCGAACGCCGTCAAGGTCGTCGAGGGGATCCCCGCGGACCGGGAGATACTATTCCTCCCCGACATGTTCCTCGGCGACTACGTGCGCAAGAAAACCGGACGCGCGATGCACCTGTGGGTCGGCGACTGCCCGGTCCACGCCAAGATGCGTCCGGAAGACATGGACCGTGCCCGCCGGGAGCACCCGGGGGCACCGATCGTCGCGCACCCGGAATGCGGCTGCGCGACCCAAGCGCTCCCGCTGGTCGACCGCGTGCTCTCGACCGACGGCATGGTCCGGTTCGCCGAGGAGACCCGCGCCCCCGAGGTCCTCGTGGCGACCGAGGTCGGCATCCTTCACCGGATGCGGCGACTGAATCCCACGACCCGATTCATCCCGCTCGACGAGGGGACCATCTGTCCGTACATGAAGGAGATCGACCTCGAGGACATCCGTGCCTCCCTCGCCGAGAATCAGTTCGTCATCGACGTGCCCGAGGCGACCGCGGCGCGGGCGCGGCGGGCCCTCGAGCGGATGATCGCGGCGTAGGCCGTTCCGCGACCTCCCCCGACAGTTCTTGATGACCGCCGGCCATGGGGCGGGGCCATGCCGTCCCGGAAAGTGCTCGACTGGCTGCTCGCCGAGGACCAGCCGTCGATCCGCTACCGCACCCTGACCGAACTCCTCGGCCGACCCGAGCGCGACCCGGAGGTCCGCGCCGCGAAGACGAGGATCCCGGAGACCGGTTGGGCGGCGGAGATCCTCGCGGAGCGGTCCCCGGAGGGGTGGTGGGTGAATTCCCGGAACTTCTACCAGCCGAAGTATCTCTCGACCAACTGGAAGATGTTGATGCTCTCCGACCTCGGCATGACCCGGGCCGACGACCGGGTCGGCGCTTCGTGCGAGTGGTGGATGGAGCGCTCCGCGACCCGATATGCGTGGCTTCCCGGGTCCAAGAGCTCGCCGCATCACTGCGTCGCCGGCAACATGGCCCGCGCGCTGATCCGGTTCGGGTACACCGACGACCGACGGGTCCGTCGCGTCCTCGAGTGGCTCGTCAAGACCGCGCACCCGAAAGGGGGTTGGACCTGCTGGTCGTTCGGGAACGGGCCGGCCTCGGGACGCAACCTCGACTCGTGGGAGGGACTCAGCGCGTTGGCGGCCTACCCCCGGTCGAAGCGGACCGCGAGCATGCAGTCGGCGGTGGAACAAGGCGCGGAATTCTTCCTCGAACGGGAGCTACATCGCCAGGGCGCCCGGTATCGACCGTGGTACCGGTTCCACTACCCCGTGCACTACTACTACGACATCCTCGTCGGGCTCGACATCGTGACAGCGTTGGGATACGGCTCCGACCCGCGTCTCCGCTTCGCTCTCGGGCTCTTGAAGAAGAAGCGGCGGGCCGACGGTCGCTGGAACCTGGACGCGGTCCACCCGGACGTCGAAGGGGCGGGGGCCGCGGAGTGGTACCGGAAACACCCGAAGGACCGCCCCACCCCCGTGGCTCTCGAAGTGCGCGGGAAACCGAGCAAGATGATCACGCTGACCGCGCTGAAGGTGCTCGCCCGGGTGGAGTCGTAGGGGCGGGTCGGCCCCTAGAAGTGCGGCACAATCGGTCCCATCTGGTGAATCCAGTAGACATACGCGCCGTAGAAGAGGATCAGGGAGCTGAGGAACACGACACCGATTGCGAGGAACGACGGCTTCTTCGTAAGGTAGAACATCGGGCTCAACGGGTTCAGCCGCGTCGAGAGCAGCGACCCCGACGAGAAGAGCAGCATCAACCCGAGGAACGCGGGCAAGAGCACCGAGTACGTTCCGAGGTAGAGCCCGATCACGACGACGACGACCGCCACGGGGATGGCGGCGTTGGAGCGGTGCGATTCGAGGTCGACCGGACGTACCGTCCGGGTGCGATAGGGCCGGGCAACCGACACGTCCGGCGCCTCCACCGCGGCCCTACATGAACCCGGGAGGTCCAGTGGAACACCCCCCGTTCGAGACAAGGTCATATGAATGGTATGGGCGTGCCCTTTTCGGTGAGCGACCCGCCCCGACGGCCTTTGCTAGCGGACATGCCGCCCCGCACGGCCCCGGTCCCGCCGGAGCGTCCGGTGCACTCCCCCGACCCGGCCGGGGGCCGCCGGCGGCTTCCCGAGCCCCCCGCGCTCCGTGCCGACCCCCTCACGTCCCCTCGGGCCTGCGTCAACTGCGCGACCCCGGTCGGTTCCTCGTCGGCCACTCCCCGCTGCTGGGGATGCGGTCGCGCGCTGTGTACCGATTGCTACTGGCGCCATGGACTCGTACCGTCCGCCCACCGCTGTACTAGCTGTCTGGTGGCGACCCCTCACGGGCCAGAGGCTGTTTCCGGGGGACGCGCTGTCCCGCCCCGTACCGGGTTCACGCCCGCCGCTTCTTCGACCAAGCCGCCGTAATTTCCGCGACCGGCGCCGTATTGCGCACGTCACTCGGACCGGCACCGGCGCGACGCGCGAATCCGAGGGCGACGGGACACGTCGGGTCATCTTCCTGCCGGTCGACTCCGGTCGGCAGCACGAGCGGGACCCGGGCCTCCCGTGCGGTGCGGGCGCCGGTCGAGTCGAGCCGGTCGGGCCCGGGGCCAACCTCGACCGCCGCTCCTTGCGACCGTGCCCAGGCGACCCAGCGTCGGCCGGACTCCTCGCCGCCGACGTGGGCGACCAACGCCGCCCCGAACGGAGTCCGGGCGGAGGTTGGCGGCTCCGCCTGTGCCGCCGTGGGTCGTACGATCACGTAGTCGTGCCGGAGCTTCGCCCATTCGGCGGGAATACCGTCCGCTCCCGCCTCGACCGCTCGAACGATCGTGAGGCCGGCCGACTTCACGGAGTCGAGTCGGTCGAGCACGGCCGTCGACAACGTCGACCGGCTCGCGTCGGGTTCTACACGCGCCACGACGAGGCCGAGGTAGGAGAGCTTTCGTGCGCGCGCCGTCGCGACGAGCTGGTCGACGTCTCGTGCGCCGGCCCCCGGCGGCAAATGCAAATGGAGGTCGCCCACGAGGTCCGTCCGCTCGACGAGCGGAGGGAGTGGGCCCTTCGCGGCGGCGTCGATCTCTCCCCGGTCCTCCCGGAGCTCGGGAGGGATCCAGGCGAGGTCGAGGGTGCCGTACACTTCCTGTTCGGTTCGACCCCCGACCCGTTCCTCACCGCGGAAGACGCCGTACTCGTTGATCTTCAATCCGCGGTCGCGGGCGAGGGATCGGAGGCGCACGTTGTGGTCCTTCGAGCCGGTGAAATATTGCCACGCGGCGCCGAACGCCGCCGGCTCGACCACGCGGAGGTCGACCTGGAGACCACCGCGGAGCACGACGGTCTCCTTCGTACCGCCGCGGAGCTTCACCTCGCCCACATCGGGCAGGCGGCTGAACGCGTCGAAGATCCGCTCGGGGTCGGCCGACGTCACGAGGATGTCGAGGTCCCCGACCGTCTCCCGGCCGCGACGGAAGCTCCCCGCGAGCTCGATCTGTTCGACACCTCCGGCGGCGCGGAGGCCGGCGACCAGGCGCTGCGCGATCGCGGTCGCGACCTCGATCGGGAGCCGGGCGGCGGCGGGGGCTCCTGCCGCGGCGGCGAGCGCGACGCGGATCTGCTCGATCTTCTTGGGACCGAACCCCTTGACCCCATCCAGTCGATGCTGTTGGATCGCGTCGGCGAGCTCGGCGGGCCCTTCGACCCCGAGCTCGAGCCAGAATCGTCGGGCCGTCTTCGGCCCGAGACCGGGGATACGTAGGAGGGTGAGGATTCCCGGAGGCACCTCCTTCTGGAGTCGGTCGTAGTAGTCGAGGCGCCCGGTGCCGAGGTACTCTCGGATCTTCTCCTCGATCGCGTCGCCGACCCCCGGGATCGTGCGCAGGTCGCCGCGGGCCGCGACGTCGGCGAGCCCCTCGGTCAAGCTCTCGATGGAGCGCGCCGCCCGGCGATACGCCTCCGGCTTGAATCGTTCGCCGAGGACGTCCAAGACATCCGCGATCCCCCGGAACAGTTCGGCGGCATCCGCGTTCGTGGGCATCGGTTGCCGGGCGGGAACGCATCAGGGTTTAGGGGTCTTCGGGGTCAGGGTTCGAGCCCGGCCCCCGCGTCGAGCCAGACGCGTTGGCCGCGGAGCTGAAAACCGGCACGCTCGTAGACGGACCGCGCGGCCGCACGGTCGGCCCGAACATACAGCGCGACCGTCGCGCCCTCTCGCACTCCCGCTTCCAGCGCCGCCCCCACGACCGCCACCCCCAGGCCCTTCCCCCGAGCGCTCGGGTCGACGTAGACGCCTCCCAGCAGCCACAGGTTCGGAAGTCGGACCACCGCGCGCGCGACCGCCCGCAGCCGTCCTCCTTCGAACGATCCCCAGATCGCCTCCTGTTCGGGGTCGATGTGCGAGTACTCCGAGACGACCAGGTCGCCCCGACGCGAGGCGAGGGCGACCAGCGCCGGACGGTCGACGCGCGTGAGCCTGCGGACCCCCTCGGACGGTCCCGCGACGGCCCGGGCGACCCCGCGCTCGACGACGTAGAGCAACAGGCCGTGGCGTGTCACCGGACCCCGGGCTCGAGCGATGTCGAGGCTCACTTCTTCCGGTGCGATGGCGACGAGGGGGCGAGGCGGGAGACCTTCCGCGAGGCCCGGTGCGTCCGCGCTCGGACCAAACCAGTGGGCGATTGGGATCGTCGGATGGCCCAGCCAGACGAGGAGGTAGCCGACCGTCTCCTCCCCCCGGACCGCCGAGACGAATCGGATCCGGTCCGGATAGTGGTCGAGGTCCCAGAGAGCGAGGGCGTGGGCGATCGGGTCGGCGGCGGCCGCCCGTTCGAGCCAGGGCCGGTCGATGGTCGGACGCAGCACGACCGGCTCGGGCATCTTCCACGAGCGAGGACGTCGGTCTAGTTATCGGCAGTGTCCGCCGCCCCCGCGGCAGCGAGCAAGCGTAAATTCGCCCCCGCGGTCGTCCGCTCCGATGCGCTCCCACCGTCCGACCCCTGAGCTCCCGCAGCATCTCGAGCAGCTCTACGGGCGGTTCGCGTTCGACCGGTCCTTCGCGGACGACCCGATCTCCTCGATCCGGCCGCTCGCCACGGATGCCCGTCGAGGGGAGGTCGCCGGGATCCTGGGCGCTACGCTGGCGATCGGGAACACGACCGCCATCCGCGGCGCGATCGGCCGCGTCGCCGCGCTCGCGGGCGGGGACGTCGGCTGGCTGGTCGACCCGGTCCACGCGACGGAGCGCCGTGCACGTCTCCTCGCGTTCCGTCACCGGTGGATCCGGGGGGATCAACTCGACCACCTCTTTCGAGTGCTCACGGACTATTACGCGGGCCACCGATCGCTGGAGGAGGCGTTCCTCGAGGGGTCGTCGGCCGGCGGGTTCGCCGGCGGGCTCGACCGCCTCTCGTCGGTGCTGCGGGGCACCGGGCGTTCGCGGAACCTGGGGCGAGCGCCGGCCGGGTATCGCGCGTTGTTTCCCAGTCCGCTCGAACGGTCCGGCAGTCCGTGCAAGCGCCTCACGCTGTTCGTCCGATGGATGGTACGGGGCCGGTACCCCGACCTCGGGTACTGGACGAAGGTCCCCACGGGGGAACTGCGGGTCCCGCTCGACCAGCACGTCTACTGGATCGCCTACCACCTCGGTCTCACCGCACGACGCACGCGCTCCTGGGACGCGGTCGAGGAAGTGAGCGAGGCGCTGCGCCGGATCGACCCGATCGACCCGGTCCGATACGACTTCGTGCTCTGCCACACGGGCATCTCCGGCGACTGCCCGAAGGAACGGGATCTCGCCATCTGTGGCCCGTGCTCGGTCCGCCCGGACTGCCTCCTGTGGCGGGGGCGGAAGGTGGCGGCGTGACCGCCTCGGCCGAGCCGTTGCGGATCGACGCCGGGCTGTTGGCCCGGTACCGGGACGCCGGCGGCCGCATCGCCTGGCGGCCCGCGCCGAAAGGAGGCAAGCGGCCCGCGGGCCGACGGGCCCGGATCGCCCACCTGAACGACGAGGAGGCGCGGGTCGAGGAGTGGGGGACCGGGCCCCGGGCCGGACTCGCGGTCGATTCGGGTCCGGTCGGCGCGCTGGTGGTCGTGCTCGAGGTCGACCGTCGCGGCCCGCCGTCGGCGCTCGGAGCGCAGAACGCCGGCACGGACGCCGCCTTCCCGTCGGGGGCGATCGTCGCCGCCTGGGGCGGGGTCGCCGTCCCGACCGACTCCCGGCCCCGCCTTACGGACCTCGTGGAGCTCGCGCGGTACGCGCTCGCCTAGCCCTCGGAATCGTTATATGCTCTAATCATTAGGAGTCCTAATACTTAGGAGTCCTCATGGTCGCGACCGCTGCCCTTGCTCGACGAGACGCATCCCCCGGCGACGCCGACCAGCTCGTCGCGGCGGTGCACGGGGTCATGCAATCGGTCCTCCGCCGGTCCCACCCCGCCCTCGAGGCCGAAGGGATCACGATGGGACAGTTCTGGGCGATGCACCTCGTGTCGAGCCTTCAATCGGCGTCGCTGACCACCGTGGCGCGGTACCTCTCGGTGTCGGCCCCGACGGTCTGTGCGAAGGTCGATGACCTGGAGCGCGCCGGCCTGCTCACGCGCCAACGGTCGGTGCGGGACCGCCGCGCCGTGGTGCTCACGCTGACGCCGAAGGGGCGCCGGGTCGAGGCCCGCCTGTGGGGCCGGATCGGTCGGATGATGGCGGACGCCGCCGCCGAGTTGCCGGCCGAGGACGTCACGACCGCGGTCCGCGTCTTTCGAGAATTGAACCGCCACCTCGACGCGACGGGCGGCCGCCCGGGAGTCGGCGCATGAGCACCGCGAACCCGACCGCACCGAGGGTCTACGACTCCCGGTACGCCACGACGGTCCTGTTGATCCTCGCGGGGATGGCCATCATGGTCACCTACGTCGAGACGATGGTGTTGCCGGCGTTCAGCAATTTCGAATCGTTCTTCCACGTCTACGACTCGAGCACGATCGCTTGGATCCTCTCCGCCTACCTGCTCGTCGGCGTCGTCGTGACACCGATCTTCGGCAAGCTCGGCGACATCTACGGGAAGAAGCGGGTCCTCCTCGTGGCGATGGGCGTCTACGCCGTCGCCGTGAGCATTGCGGGGTTCACTCCCCAGATCGGTGGCGCCTTCGGCGTGAGCCGTCCGGACCAGATCTACGTGCTGATCGCGGTGCGTGCGGTGCAGGGCGTCGGGATGGCGATGTTCCCCCTCGGATTCGCGATGCTCCCCGAGGTCTTTCCGCCCGCCCGGGTCGGGCAGGCGCAGGGACTCCTCTCCGGGATGTTCGCGACGGGCGCCGCGGCGGGTCTCGTCGGCGGGGGTTGGATCGCCCAGACGTACGGCTGGCAGCTGACCTACCACACGGTCATCCCGGTCGCGATCCTCGTGTTCATTCTGGCGGCCGTCTTCATCCGCGAATCCCAGATCCGACTCCAGCGAAAGATCGATTTCCCCGGCATCGTGAGCCTCGGCGCCGGCCTCGCCTTCCTGATGCTCGGCATCACGGAGGGAGCGTACTGGGGATGGACGACCGTCTCGGCGGTCACGTTCCACGGTCTCCCCTGGGGCGTGCCGGAGTTCCTGCTGCTCTCGCTCCTCGCGTTCGCGTTCTTCCTCTTCTGGGAGCCCCGCGCGTCGAGCCCGGTCGTCTCGTTCCAGTCGTTGAAGGAGCGGAACATCTGGATCTCGAACGTGAACGGAGTGTTCGTCGGAATGACGATGTTCCTCCTGTTCACCGTCCTGATCATCCTCGGGGAATACCCGTCGCCGGGCTACGGCCTGAGCGAGCTCACCGCGGCGCTCGTCTTCATTCCCGCCGTGTTCGGCATGATGATCACCGGCCCGTTCCTCGGGCGGGCGATCGGCGCCTACGGTCCGAAGCCGATCATGATCCTCGGCTTCGTCCTGATCATCGTGGGGGCGCTCGGGCTCGTCACGTTCAACCGGTCGATCTACGACATCGCGGTGCTCGCGGTCCCGATCATGGTCGGCAACGTCGCGGTCCTGATCGCGATGACGAACGTCATCGTCCTCTCGGTCGACCCGCGGACGATGGGGGTCCAGACCGGCATGAACCAGACGTTCCGGAACCTCGGCTCGGCGATCGGACCGGTCCTCGTCACCTCGATCCTCGCGAGCTACGCCTTCACGATCGTCACCCCGTTCGGGTCGTTCCAGAACTACCACGTCGTCGGCTACGAGTTCGTCTTCGGGATCGTCGCCGCGTTCGGGATGATCGGCGCGCTTCTCTCGCTCGGGCTCCGGAACTTCCGGTTCCTCGCGGACGGGAGCCGCTCCGGTCAGCAGAGCGGTGCGCCGAGCCTCGCGCCCGAGAAGGACGCCGCGCCCCCCGTCTCGGCGGGCCGGCTGTAGAAAGGGTTGCGCCGTTCGGCGCGCGGAGCGCCTACGAGCAGCCGCTCGTCGACCCGCAGACCGTGCACGCGTAGCAGGTGCCCGACCGGACCATGATCCCGCCGCAGATCGCGCACGACGGGGAGTCTTCGCTGACGCCCCCCTGCGGCTCGCCCGAGAACGTGTCGAGGACGCGGGTCTCGAACTTCACGGTCTGTCCCGGGGCGGACGGTTTCGTGGCGGCGGACGTCCCGTGGCCGTTCCCGTTCGGTTCGGCGGCGGGGCCTTCGAGGCCGATCGACCGGCGCTCGTCCTCCGTGAGGAACTCGATCGCGAGCCAGCGCGCGACGTAGTCGGGGATCGATTTCGCGAACCGGATCTTCGGGTTGTTGGTCGCTCCCGCCGGCTCGAACCGAAGGTGCGCGAGCTTCCGCACGAGGTCCTTCAACGGCACTCCGTGCTGGAGCGCCATCGACATCGAGATCCCGAGCGAGTCCATGAGGCCGTTGACGGTCGAGCCTTCCTTCGTGACGCGGAAGAAGATCTCGCCCGGGCGGCCATCGGGATAGAGCCCGACCGTGACGTAGCCGTCGTGCCCTCCGACCGAGAAATGGTGCGTGAGCGCGTCCCGCTCGTCCGGCAGGCGTTCGCGGGTCGGCCCGCGCGGGCCGCCGGGCGCGCCGGCCCGTCCCTTGCCGGTCTCGAACGGTTGGCTCGCCTTGCAGCCGTCGCGGTAGAGCGCGACCGACTTGATGCCGTGGCGCCACGCCTCGAGGTAGATCTTCTCGATGTCCTCGACCGTCGCCTCGTTCGGGAGGTTGATCGTCTTGGACGCCCCGCCGGAGAGGAACGGCTGGACCGACGCGAGCATTTTCAGGTGGCCCATGGGCGGGATCGTCCGCGTGCTCCCGGCGGGCGCGAGCGCGCAGTCGAAGACCGGGAGGTCCGCGGGCTTGAGGATCGGGGCGCCTTCGATCGCGCCGGTCTTCTCGACGTGCTGGGTGACCGCGCGGATCTCGTCCGGAGTGTAGCCGAGGCTCGAGAGCCCGTCCGGCACGGTGCGGTTGACCATCCGGATCACCCCGCCGCCGACCAGGTTCTTGGTCTTCACGAGCGAGAGCTCGGGTTCGAGCCCGAGCGTGTCGCAGCCCATCAGGAGGCCGATCGTTCCCGTCGGCGCGATCACGGAGATCTGCGCGTTCCGGTAGCCCCAGAGCTCGCCGGCCTTCGCGGTGTCGTGCCAGCGGTCGATCGCCGCCTGGACGAATCCGGTGAGGCGCGCATCGTTGATCGGGATCTGCTCGGCCGACTTCGCGTGCTTGCCCATCACGCGCAGCATCGGGGTACGGTTCTTCTCGAAGCCGGCGAACGGACCCATGCGCTTCGCGATCTCGCTCGACATGTGGTACCCTTCCGCCGAGAGGAACGCCGAGACCGCGGCGGCGAGCGTCCGGCCGGCATCCGAATCGTAGGCGAGGCCGTAGTGCATCAGGAGCGAGCCCAGGTTCGCGTAGCCGAGACCGAGCGGCCGGAAGTCGTGCGAGTTCTGCGCGATCGACGGGGTCGGATAGCTGGAGGCGTCGACGAGGATCTCCATCGCGAGGATCATCGTCCGGACCGCCTGCCGGTACATCTCGACGTCCAGGAGCCCCTTCGGGTCGAGGAACTTCATCAGGTTGATCGACGCGAGGTTGCAGGCCGTGTCGTCCAGGAACAGGTACTCGCTGCACGGGTTGGACGCGTTGATCCGGCCGGTCATCGAGCAGGTGTGCCAATCGTTCGTGATGTCGTCGAACTGCACGCCGGGGTCGCCGCACCGCCACGCCGCGTAGGCGAGCTTGCGCCAGAGCTCCCGCGCCCGGAACGCACCGGCGACCGTGTGGTCGGTCCGGTTGGTCGTCTTCCACTCGCCGTCCCGGATGACCGCCTCCATGAACGAGTCGGGGATCCGCACGGAGTGGTTCGCGTTCTGGTAGGCGATGGAGGCGTACGCCGAGTCGGGGTCGGTGCCGTCGAAGTTGGAGGAGTATCCCTCGCGGATGAGCGCGAGCGCCTTGTCCTCTTCCCGGACCTTGCAGTCGATGAAATCCTGGATGTCCGGGTGGTCCATGTTGAGGATGACCATCTTCGCCGCCCGGCGCGTCGTGCCGCCGGATTTGATGACGCCCGCGAGGGCGTCGAACGCCCGCATGAACGAGACCGGACCGCTCGCGATGCCGCCGCCCGCGAGCTTCTCCTTGCTGCCGCGCAGCGAGGAGAGGTTCGAGCCCGTCCCGCTGCCGCCCTTGAACAGTCGGCCCTCGCTGGTCGCGAGGGCGAGGATCGAATCCATGTCGTCGGCGACCGATTGGATGAAGCAGGCGGAGCACTGGGGCGGTTCCCGTACCCCGACGTTGAACCAGACGGGGCTGTTGAACGCCGCCATCTGCTGCACCATGAGATAGGCGAGGCTCTCCTCGAACGTCGTCGCTTCGTCCGAGGTGTCGATGTAGCCGAGCTCGACCCCTTTCTGGGAGATCCAGTGACAGACCCGACGGATCATCCCGTCGATCGCGGTCTCCCGCCGACCCTGGATGATCCGGAAGTACTTGGACGCGGCGATGTTGACGCTCGTCTCCGACCAGGAGACCGGGGCCCGGATCCCTTTCTGCTCGAAGATGACGCTCCCTTCGGCGTTCTTGATCACCGCGTCGTGGCTCCGCCACTGTACGGTGTCGAACGCGGTCTTGCCGCGGGGGACGAGGCGCGAGACGGGAATCGGTTCTCTCCCGATCCGGGCGGACGGTCGTGCGACCGGCTCCTCGGAGGCGGCGGTAGGGCGTTTTCGTGCGACGGCCATTGAGGCTCACTCCTTCAAGAGGACCCGACCGAGATGGTCCGGGTCGAGACGAGATCACCGGGTGAGCCTATTCCACTGCGGGCCAGTTCGCGAAACGCCCCCGAAGTGGGGCCGTTTCCCGCCGGCCGGCGGTGGAATGGGACGCAGCCGGTGCCGCTCGGGACACCCGTCGAGTTCCTCCGGCTGGCGCTTAGTGCGAGGTGGTATAAGTGTACTCGGTCGGAGCCGTGCTCCGACGGCGTCGGAACGCGTCGCTCGAAGCGCACAAGCCGTTCCTCCGGAAGAACTCATTCGATTTTTCCGCCGGTGACGCGGGTCTATGTAGGTCGTTCGACCACGACGGGCCCGTGAGCCTCCCGTCCGTCGCTCCGGCGACGCCGTTCCCGAAGTTTGTCGCTTTCTTCCGCCGCCATCCGGTGCTCTTCCTGCTCTGCCTCTCCCCCGGGATCCCCGAGTACCTCTCGGGGTCGTCCTCCTTCGAAGGGATCGTCGCGTACCTGCCGGTGTTCCTCCTCTTCCTCGCCCTGAATCTCGGTCTCTATGGGCCGGGCGTACTCCTGATCCGCGAGGCGCTCGTTCGGTGGAGAAAAAGCTGGGCGGCCGTCCTGGCGCTCGGGGCCGGATACGGTATACTCGAGGAGGGGACCGGCCTCACCACGCTCTTCAATCCGAAAGCGTCGGTCGTCGGGGGCCTCGGCTCCTACGGCCACTATCTCGGAGTCAACTGGGTCTGGGTGATCGGCGTCCTCCAGATCCACGTCGTGCTCAGCATCGGGCTCCCGATCCTACTGCTCGGGCTCGCACTCCCCGAAACTCGCGGACGTCCGCTCCTCACGAACGGACAGGTGGGGGTGGCCCTCGCGATCTTCGTCGTCGACATCGCAGTGCTCGCCGCCATCGAGCACTACTACCCCGTCGGCGGGTTGCTCGAGGTGCTGGGAGTGCTGGTCGCACTGGGACTCGCGTACCTCGCCTACCGGCTTCCGGCGAACTTACTTGACCCGACCTCGGAAGGACCGCGCTACGGGCCACCGCTTTGTTTCCTGCTCGGACTCGTGTGGTACCCGATCATCGTGCTCGTGCCCGGGATCGGCGAGCACACCCCGCTCGGCGCTCCGGCGGTGGGAGTGCTCGAGATCGCGATCTCCGGTGCCCTGTTCTTCGCCGTCCGCCGCGGCGTCGGGAGGTCCCACAACGAAGCGCAGCTCGTGATGCTCGCGCTCGGGGCGCTGGCGCCGATATTCCTCTTTGGCCTCATCGCCCAGATCCTGATTCCGATCGTGCTTGTCGCGGACGTGCTGTTCGTGATGTTCTTCTACTCCCTCTGGCGACGGTACAGTGGGTCCCGGGGCACACCGGCGTCCGCCGTCCCCGCGGGCGCGGGTTAGACCGGCCGCGTCGAACGCGGGACCGGTTCGGGCGGCAACGGAAGCACGCGCATCGTGCACGGCATCACGCTGCCGCAGTCCCCACAGTAGAGTCCTTCCTCCGCGACCCACAGGAACGCCCCGCAGCGCTCGCACTTTCGCGGATCGTCGGGGTCGTTACGACAGCTCACGGAGACTCTCCCGCGCGGTCGACGGCGTCCTCCTATTTGCGAACTGCGTCCGAGTGCCCGTCGCAGAAAAAAAATGTCGAGGGGAACCTCCCCGAAGGGAGGCCCCCGGAAAGGGTGTGTCGGATCAGGCGTTCTTCATCTTGGCGCGGGAGATGAATCCCTTCTTGTCGAGGAAGTACATGTAGCCATCCGCCCGCACGACTTTCTCGGTCCCGACACGCGCCTTCTTGCCGGACTTGTTCAGCTTGGTCGGCGTCTTCCAGAGGTACCCGTCCTTGCCCAGGTAATACAGGTAGCCCTTCTCGCGCTTGATCTGCTCTTTGCCCACTTTTTCGGACATTTGGCGACCTCTATCGCCGAGAGAGAAAGGGGTCCTATTTAGATGTACTGACGGAGTTACGAGGGAGAAACGCGTTTTCCCTGACGATAAACCGCGCTCGGAATCGCGTCGAACCGGTAGCCGAGCTGGTCGACGGAATCGGTCGAGAACACGGCGAAATCGGCGGGGGCGCCGGCGACCAGCCGTCCGCCGCCCTCGAGACCGACCGCGTGGGCCGCATTGACGGTCGCCGCGGTCAGCGCCTCGGCCGGCGTGAGCCCGCCGCCGTGGACCGCGTGGGCGAGGACGAGGGGCATCGACTCGACCCAGGAGTTCGGGGAGCAGTCCGTGCCGAGAGCGACCGGCACTCCCGCATCGACCATCTCGCGCCCGGGGCTTCGGCGGGCGGGCGACGCGGTGAATGCCGTGAGGGGGAGCAGCACCGCCGTCACGCCGGCCGCGGCGAGCCGACGCCGGTCCTCGGCGGTCGCGCGCAGGAGGTGTTCGGCGGACGTCGCACGCAGCCGCGCCGCGAGCCGGGCACCGCCCGAGAGCACGAACTCCTCGGCGTGCACCTTCACCGCGAGGCCGAGGCCCAGCGCCGCCCGAAGCAGTCGTTCCGATTGTCGCACGGTGAAAAATCCGGGTTCGCAGAACACATCACAGAACCGAGCGAGTCCTTCTCGGGCGACGGCGGGGAGCGCCTGCCGAACCAGCAGTTCGACGTAGTCGTCCGTGCGCCCCCGATACGTCTCCGGAACGGCGTGAGCGCCGAGGAAGGTCGGCACGAGCGTGACCCCCAGTTGCTCGGCGAGCCGGGGGATCATTCGGAGCAGGCGCAACTCTCCCGGAACGTCGAGCGCGTACCCCGACTTCACCTCGATCGAAGTCGAACCGTAGGCGACCATCCGACGGAGTCGTTCCCCACTCTCCCGCATCAGCACCGCGTCCGACGCGGCCCGGGTCGCCCGGACCGTGGAGTAGAGGCCCCCGCCGCGGCGGGCGATCTCGGCGTAGCTCGCGCCCCCCACCTTGAGGGGGAGTTCGAACGCCCGGTCGCCGGCGAACAGCACGTGCGTGTGGGCATCCACGAACCCCGGGACGACGACGCCTCCGTCGGCGGAGACGACCGAGCCTCCCGGGGCGAGGCGCACGGAACGGGCGCGACGGCCGGCCGGACCCACCCACACGATACGCCCATCGGCGACCGCGATCGACGCGTCATGGACGAGGCTCAGTTCGCGCATCGCGGCACCGGTCCGGGGCACCGCCCCGCGCGCGAGCGTCGCGACCTCACCGACGTCCGTGAGGAGAAGGTCCGCCGGGATCATGGCTGGTGGACCAGTTCGTCGAGGAGGTCGCGAGCGACGCGCGACCCCGGGAAGACGACCCGCGCCTCGTTCTCGAGGGGCTCGAGCTCCTTGTAGCGGGAGGAGAAGTGGGTGAGGAAGAGGGCGCGGGCCTCGGCGCTTCGCGCGAGTTCCGCGGCCTGTCGTGCCGACGAGTGTCCCCACACGTTGGCCTCCGCCTCGATCTCCTGACCGACCGTCGCCTCGTGGATCAGCACGGTCGCACGATGCGCGAGTCGGCGCACGTCGTCCGACGGGCCAGTGTCCCCGGAATAGACGATCGACCGGCCCGGTCTCGGCTCGCCCATCACGTCGGCGGGGTGGACGACCTGTGCGCCGACATGCACGGTCTCGCCGGCCTCGAGGCGGCGGAAGTCGGGGCCGTGGATCCCGAGCGAACGGGCCCGCACGGCATCGAATCGGCCCCGCTTCGGGGCCTCGTCGATCCGGTAGGCGAGCGAAGGCACGGGATGCTCGGCGTGCGCCGTGCGTACCGTGAATCCGTCGAGCTCGACGGATTCCCCCGGGGAGAGCGCGTGCACGTCGACCGGGAACCGGAGCGTGAAGTACCCCATGGAGAGGGCGCGAGCGACCATCTCCTTCGCGTCGGGCGGGCCGTAGACGTCGAGCGGATCCGTCCGGTTGTTGAGGCACATGCTCTGGATGAGGCCGGGGAGACCCAGGAAATGGTCACCGTGGAAATGGGAGAGGAAGATCCGCCGCACCCGCATGAACGAGGCGGACGACTGGAAGAACTGTCGTTGGGTCCCCTCCCCGCAGTCGAGGAGGATCAGCTCCCGTTCGAGGTCGACGGCGATCGCGCTCGCGGAGCGGTCCTTCGTCGGCCACGACCCGGCGGTCCCGAGGAAGGTGACGCGCATCCCGGACGCCACCTTGTCCCGGGTAAAAGCGAGACGGGGGAGGCGGTCGTCCCTGCGGGGCCCCGCGTCAGAGGGGAAAGACCAATAGGGGCAGGAGGGTGGGAAAGACGATGGTCGACTGGGACCGGGTCGAGGAGCTCCGGTCGAAAGACTGGGACTGGAACCGGATCGCCGAGGACCCGAAGGTCGGTTTCCACCCGGACGCGTCCGTGCACGACGCCGGCCGCGCGCTCCGGGGGTTGTATCACCGGCAGAGATCCCGCGAGGGGCGTACCGGTAAGGAGTCGACCGATGCGCGGCCCTCGAAGAAGAGCGCCGTGTTGACCGAGAGCACATGGAACCTGCCGCGCCTCGGATATCTACTGACCCCGACGTTCGGGGTCTGGTTCCTCCTCGCCTACCTTGCCCCCTCTCCGGTGGGGATCCTGCTGAGCGCGATCCCGTGGCTCGCGATCGCGCTCGCGGTCGCCGCGTTCATCCTTCTGTTCGGTCTGCTGCGAAGCTCCGGTAAGCGTTGGTCCCCGACGTTCCGGACCACCGTCCTCACCGGGGTGGTGCTGGGACTCCTCGTCGCCGGTTCGGCGGGAGTGGTCGGCTACCTCGCCTTCGGATGCCCGTACCTCCCCCCGCAGAGCACCCTGGCGGGCGAACCCGGAGGGTGGTACAAGGCCAGCGCCAACGCGTGGCAGGAGGATGGTAAGCCGATCGTCTACTTCTACGGGGCGACGTGGTGCCCGTACTGCTCCGCCAGTAGCTGGGCGATCTGGAAAGCCCTCTCCGACTTCTCGAATTCGGTCGGGAACGTGCCGACATCGTATTCTTCCGACGATCCTGCCGGGCCGTATACCCCGGAGATCGTCCTCGCGAATGCGCAGGTCACGTCCTCGACGATCGCTTTCCAGGTCAGCGAGGATACGTCCGGGTCCCAGGGGAACTTCCCGGGAACGTCCAACTGCTACCAGCAGGCGTACGTGAGCGCCTACGGCGGTGGGGCGATCCCCTTCCTGGTGGTCGGAGGCATCTACGTCCACTTCGGTGCGTCGCTCGTCGCCCCGACCTCCCTCTCCACGTGGGCAGACGGTCAGAACGGAGGGGCGAGCGCGGTCCAGAGCTCGGTCGCGACGGAATCGGGCGCCCCCTGGAGCGCGATCCAGACCCCCGCCTGGTGGCTGATGGCGTTCATGGCCAAGGGGTCCGGAGTTCCCGTCACAACTCTGGCGAGCGAGTACCACTGGACGACGGCGACCCAGACCGCGGTGACCGGCGACTTGAACCAGATCGGGTAGTCGGATGCGCACCCGGGACGTCCGCTCGGCGGTCTACTTCGCTGCCGGGGTCGGTCTCATCGTCGCGATCTTCGCCGCCGCCGAGTTCTTCGACGCCGCGCTGCGCAGCATCTGCTCCGTGAACACGTTCCTCTCCTGCCAGGCGGTCGATTCGAGCGGGCTCACGAGCACCCTCGACGTCCCGGATTATCTCTGGGGCGTCCTCGGGTTCGTCGCGATCCTCGTCGTCGCCGCACTGGCCGAGCAGCGCCCCGACGACCGCCGGACCGCCTATGCGCTGCTCGCGGTCACGACCGTGGGGGTAGTGTTGTCCTTCTGGCTGCTCTACGTGGAGCTCGCCGAGATCCACGCGCTCTGTCTCGTATGCGCCTCGGCGTATCTCCTCGGAGGGGTCGCTTGGGTCGGGTCGATCGAACTCGTGCGTCGAGCGCCGCAGGACGCGTCGGACGACGACGAAACGGACGAGGACGACTAGCCCCGCCGCCCATGCGGGCGGCTTCCGGAACCGCCCGGAACACCCCGGGCTTTCGCCTCGTCCGGTCGCCGTGGGGTGGGGGCTATATACCCTACTTTTCTCGGCCGCCCGGGACCACCTATGCAACTACCCACGGATTACGCCGATTGGGCCGCGCTCGCCGCCGGTATCGCCATCGCCGGGGGTCTCATCGGCACGGGCATGGCGCAGTCCGGTATCGGCGCCGCGGGGATGGGCATCATCGCCGAGAAGCCCGAGAAGTTCGGTCAGGTGCTGTTCTTCTTCGTGATTCCCGAAACGCTCTGGATCATCGGATTCGTGCTCGGGATCATCCTCCTGCTCGGGATCCTGCACGCCTGAATGGGCGAACCGCTCCCATGAGCCTCGAGAGCCTCGTCGAGGAGATCCGCCAGCACGCCGAGGCGGAGCTCCAGGCGACGATCGATCAGCAGAAGGCGGAGGGCGTCCGGATCGTCACGGACCGCGACCGTCGCATCGCCGAGATCCGCACGACCTCCCAACGCGCGACCGAGATGGAGGTCGCCCGCGAGCGGGCCCAACGGGTCGCTGCGGCGAAGTTGAAGGCGCGCAAGATGCTCTACGAGGCGCGCGAGCAACGCCTCGAGAGCGGTCTCCGCGAAACGCGGGCGCTGCTCACGAACTACACCGCCACCGCCGGGTACCCCGCGGTGCTGAAGCGCATGGCCGATGTCGCGAACGCCTCGCTCGGGCGACAGCTCCGGATCTCGGGACGCAGCGAGGATGCCGCCGCCCTCGCCAAGGTCGCGGGGAAGTCGTTCGACCCGACCCCCCAGTCGATCCTCGGCGGGCTGATCGCCGAGACGACCGACAAGAGCCGCCGCCTCAACCTCTCGTTCGACGAGCTGTTGCGCCTGCGCGAGGACGAGGTCCGCGAGCTCCTCGCCTGAGGACGGTCTGCATGGCCGCCTCCGCGTACGCGAGCGCCCTGGGGCGCCTGAAACCCGAGTTCACCTCCTTCCTCTCGAAGGAGACGTACGTTCAACTCACCGGGGCCAAGGACCCGAACGAGGTCGCCAAGATCCTCGACGGGACCCCTTACGGGCCGGACGTACAGGCCGCCCGCGCCGCCTACCAGGGGGTCGCGCTCGTCGAGATCGCGATCAACCGGACGTTCGTCCGCCGCAACCGCCACGCCTACGAGGCGACCCCGTTCGCGGGCCGCGGCGTGGTCGGCGCGTATCTCACCCGCTGGGACCTTCAGAACGTCGAGCTGATCCTCGCCGCGAAGGCGCAAGGGAGGTCGGTCACGGAGACCGAGGACCATCTGGTCTCGAGTCGCGAGATCCCCGCCGGACTCTACGCCGGGGTCCTCACGCTCGACGATTTCCGCCAGCTGCTCGCCCAGCCGACCCTCGAGGCGACCGCGACCGCCCTCGTGCGGTACGGCTACGGTGGGATCGTCCTCCCGCTCATCGAGGCGTTCCAGCGGACCCACGACATTTTCCCCATCCTCCATGCGCTCGACCGCGAGTACTACCGACGGGTGCTCGAGGCGAGCCGCTTCTTCCAGGGCGACGAGTGGGTCGTGCGGCAGTTCCTGGCGAGCGAGATCGACGTGCGCAACGCGCTCCTCCTGCTGAAGGGAAAGGCGGCCGACCTCCCGATGGACGAGGTACTCTCCCGGTGGTTCGACGGCGGCACCGTCCTCGCCGCTCAGGTCCCCGACCTCTACGGGGTCCGGGGTGTCCCCGAGCTCGCGGAGCGGCTCGCCGCGCGGTTCCCGAGCATCGCCGAAGGGACCGCCGAGTTCCAGAGCGCGCAGAGCCTGACCGCCTATGAGTCGGCGCTCTCGCGGGACCGGGCGGTCACCGAACTGCGACGACTCCGCACCTACCCGCTCTCGCTCTCGGTGGTCTTCACCTACCTGCTGCTCGCCGAACTCGAGCGGGAGGACGTCCGTCGGATCGCCTTCGCGAAGCTCTACGGGATCTCCGCGGACCGGCTCACGCCGCTCCTCGTCTCTCCGCGCGTCTGAAGGACGCCCCCGCGTTACGTGGGCGGCGACTGCAGAATCGGCCCGGCGACGAGTCCGTCCGGCGTGATGCTCGAGACCGTATGCGTTCGCGGGGCGCCGAACGGTCGGAACGGTTTGCCGTTCCCCGTGTAGAACTTCGAGAAGTACTCGACGAAGATCAGCCGCGCTCCTTGGATGCCGGGCTCGAAGACCCCGAGGATGACGTTGAACGATTGGCCGATGAGGATGATGACGAGCCCGAGGATCACGCCCACGACCGTCCCTCCCAGGACGAGGCCGCCGCCGATCGAGTTGATGATCAGCGCGAGGACGACGCTCGCGAGAAGGATCCCGATCAGCCGTGTGTAGGATAGGATGTGGCTCACGACCTCGATGAGGGCCATCATCCCGTTCTGGACCCCCTCGCCGCCGATCATGAGCAGTAGTCCCACGACGAGCACGGTGAGGTACACGAGAAAGAACGGGTTCGACGTGGAGTCGGACGTCGTGAGGACCCCACCGGTCTTGAGGCCGATCACGCAGAGGCCCACGAAGGCGACCCCCCAGGCGAACATGATCCCGCCCGCCTTTCCGATGACGCCCCGGTAATGGTGGTGGAAGTACTCCTTGAGCAGGCCGAAGACGAATCCGAGCGTCACCATCCCGAGACCGACGAACCCCGCGACGATCAGCAACAGCGCGACGTCGGATGAACGCAACGGGTTGATCGGCGCGACGTACCCGAAGAGGCGTGCGAGCAGCGGGTAGCCGAAGAACGCATCCCAGTAGAGCCCCAGTGCGATCGCGAGGGCGCAGCCCGGAAGGAGGGCGTAGGCGAGCTGACGCATTCCCTGGGGACCCATGATCCGTTTCACGAAGGTCCGCCCGAACTTGGGCAGATAGCGGGCGCCCGGGAAGCCGTTGATCATCCAGAGACAGATCAGAAGGATCGTGATGCCGTAGCCCCAGTCTCCGAGCATCAGACCGAAGAAGATCGGGAATACGATCGCAAAGACGAGGGTCGGGTCCCACTCGGTCGCCTGGGGCAGCGAGTAGAACCGGATGAAGAACTCGAACCGACGGACGCCCGCCGGGTTGCTCATCAGCGTGGGCGGCTCCTCGGTCGTCGGGACCGAGTACAGGTAGGCCCGTCCTCCGCTGACGGACTGGACGACGGAGGCGAGACGCCCGAGGTCGCGGCTGGGGACCCACGCTTCGAGCGCGAAGGTGGAGCGACCCGCGCCCAACTTGGAGAGCACCTCGACCTTCCGGTTCTCGACCTGCAGGGCCTCGTCGATCGCGGCGATCACAGGATACCAGTCCCGAGAGAGCGCCCCGAGGCGCTCGGCGATCGCGACGCGGCGGAGGGCGATCACCTCGCGCCGTTGACGGAGCACGACGAGCTCGTCCGTCGGAGTGCCGGCGACCGACGGGAGCGCGGTGAGATGCACGTTGCTCGCTTGCGCGGCCCGGGCGAGCAGGTCCGCGGAGCTTCGGCGAAGGCTGACGAGGAAGCGGCCGGACGCGGCCGGGTCGTCCAGGAACTGGGCATCGGCCGTCGGAGGGAGCGCGGCTCGCAGGGCCGCGCCCGCTTCGACGTCGCCCTCGCCGAAAAAGCTGACGAAGCTCTGCGCGCGGAGGTACTCGAGGCGGTCCGAATAGAACGAGATCTTCTGGAGGAGCGCGACCGCTTCGTCGGTCGCCTGTTGTTCCGTGAGGAGGCGGTCGTTCTCCCGCGTCAGGTCGCCGACCTCGGCGTCGATCGGGACGGTCTTCGTGGCGGCGAGGATGTCCGCGAGGGTGTCGAACTGGCGAGGGGAGCCGACGGGAACCGCCGGGAGGGCGGTCTTGAGACCCCGGAATCGGAGCGCCTCGTCGCCGATCGCCCGCTGCGTTTCCGTCCCGCGCTCTGGCACCAGCTCGGCGAGGGCTTCGGGGGAGAGCGGCTCGACCTGAGCGAGTCGCAGGTCGTGCAGCACGGTGAGGATGCGTTCTCGGTCGTCCTTGAGGCCGAGGATGCCGACCTTGGTCATCCGTTCCGGGCGAAGGATCCCCATGGTCCGGTCGCTCCGTCAGTCCTTCGAGAACCCGGCGAGCACGGCCCCGAGGATCTTGTCCTTCTTGTCGGCGGGGCGCTTCCCTTCTCCGCGGGCCGCCGCCTCGGCGACGTTCGTACCTTCCGCGAGGATCCCGGCCGCCTCCTGGTCCGCTTCGGCCCGTGCCGCCTGGACCGCGCGTGCCCGCTCGGCGTCGGCGGCGGCCTGGGCGGCTCGGACGGCCGCCTCGCTGTCGTTCCGCAGGCGATCGATCGTCTCTGCCGCCGCGCCGCGCGCCGCCCGAAGCTTGAGCTCCCAGTCGTTCTCGGTCGCCTTGACCCGCTTCAGCGCCTCGATCGAGCCGAGCCCGGTGCCGGAGGACGAGGCGGCCACTTACGCGCCTCCAAAGTAGACGGCAAGGAAGACGACGAGCCCCACGAGCGCGGCGACCTTGATCGCGAACGAGAGGTTCCGCACGAGGCGGAACCGGCGGACGGCGGCGTTAGGCGCTGACCGCATCGGCCTCCGTCGCCTCCATCTTTCGTTTGACGCTCTTCAACATGCTGAACGCGTCCCGTTCGAGCTCGTCGAATCGGAACTTGATGTACCGTACCGTGCCCTGCAGCCGCGGGATCAAGACGTTCTCGATCGCGCTCGCACGACGCTTCGTCTTCTCGATCTCTTTCAGGAGGCGGCGGAGGGCGTTCTCTTTCTCGGCGATATCGAGCACGACCGAATAGATACCCTGGAAGTGACGGATCGACTCGTTGACGGACGTCGGAAGGTCGAGCAGCTCGGGGGCAGCGACCGGACGGTAGTCGCCCCGGTCGACGCGCGGGGTGCGTACTCCCATGACGTTCTTCGTCGCGACCTGGATGGGGAGGACGTCCGGGAGCAGCATCGAGATGCTCTCGAGGCGAGTGGGGCCCTCCATCATCTCCGCCATCCGGATCGATTCGTATCCGCGCGCGATGCGCGCCTGAAGGTCGCCACGGAGCTTCATCGCCTCCTTCGAGATCGCGAAGAACTCGACGATGAGCGCGGTCCGTTTCAGCTTGAGAAGATTTAATCCCTTCTTCGCGACGACGATCCGTCGCCGCGTGCGCAACAGTTCGAGGCGGGTCGGACGAACGGTTTCGGCGGGCACGTCGTCCTCTCTCCCCGGACCTAGGTGACGGTGCTCTTTCGGACGCGGTACTTCTCGACGAACTCGGGCTTGATCCGCTTCAACTCCGAGTCGGGAAGGTCGGAGAGGATGTCCCAGCCGATCGTGAGGCTCTGGTCGATGGTCCGGTCCTCGTCGGGACGCTGGTTGACGAACTCGGTCTCGAAGCGGTCCGCCGCCTTGAGATAGAGTCGGTCGACCTCGCTCAAGGATTCCTCGCCGACGATCGCGGAGAGCGCGCGCTGGTCCTTGCCCGTCGCGTACGCGGCGAACAGCTGGTCCGCGACCCCCCGGTGGTCCTCGCGGGTTCGGCTCTTCCCGATCCCCTGGTTCATGAGCCGAGAGAGCGAGGGGAGCACGTCGATCGGAGGGTAAACACCCCGGCGTTGCAGCTCGCGGCTGACGTAGATCTGGCCCTCGGTGATGTACCCGGTGAGGTCGGGGATCGGGTGGGTCACATCGTCGGCGGGCATCGTCAGGATCGGGAGCTGAGTGATCGAGCCCTTGCGGCCGTGGATCTTTCCGGCGCGCTCGTAGATCGTCGCGAGGTCGGTGTACATGTACCCCGGATAGCCGCGACGACCCGGAACCTCGTCCCGAGCGGCCGAGACCTCCCGGAGTGCTTCGCAATAGTTCGTCATGTCCGTCAGCACGACCAGGACGTGGAGGTCCCGCTCGTACGCCAGGAACTCGGCGGCGGTCAGCGCCATCCGCGGCGTCACGACCCGTTCCATCGACGGGTCGGAGGAGAGGTTCAGGAACACGACCGCGCGTTCGAGCGCCCCGGTCGACTCGAACTCCTTTAGGAAGAAGTTCGCCTCCTCGCTCGTGATCCCCATCGCGGCGAAGACGACCGCGAACCCTTCGGTGGAGTTCCGCAGTTTCGCTTGACGGACGATCTGGGCGGCGATCTGGTTGTGCGGGAGACCTGCGCCCGAGAAGATCGGGAGCTTCTGTCCCCGGACGAGAGTGTTCATAGCGTCGATCGTCGAGATCCCCGTCTGGATGAACTCGCTGGGCTCCTCCCGCGAGTACGGGTTCATCGCGCTCCCGACGATCTCGAGCCGGGTCTCGCTCACGATCTTCGGCCCGCCGTCCCGCGGTTCGCCGAGCCCGTTGAACACCCGTCCGAGCAGTTCGTCCGAGACGGGAAGAGTCGCGACCTCGCCCAGGAACTTGACGCTGGTCGTCTCGATGTTCATTCCCATGGTCGGGCCGAACACCTGGACGATGGCGAGCCCCTTCCGTGAGTCGAGTACCTGGCCCTGGAGGCGCGAGCCATTCGGAAGGGTGATCTCGACGATCTCGCCGTACGCGGCGTTTGCCACGTCCCGAACGAACAGCAGCGGCCCCGTCACCCGATCGACGGTCCGGTAGTCGATCGGGACGTCTGACGTCCGCTGCGACGGAGGGGCTCCTTTCGCGGCCATGAACTTAGGCCCCCGGGGCCGCAGCAACGGCCGGAGTAACGCCGGAAGAGGAAGCGGCCACAGTGACCGCGCCGATCGCCTCACCCATTTCCAGCTCGATCTGGTCGAACTGGTTCTGGAGTTCCGCCTCGGGGATCCATTTCATTCGCGACAACTTCGTGCGAATCGGCAATCGCTGGATCTGAGCGACCGTAGCTCCCTTGCCGATCGCCTCAAGCTCGCGGTCGCCGAAAGAAAGGATTGCGCGGAGCATGCGGTACTGCTTCTGGATGGACGTGTAGGTGTCGACGTCGTCGTAGGCGCTCTGCTGGAGGTAATCCTCCCGGAGCATCTTCGCGACGTCCAGCACGGCCTTCTCGCGCTCGGGCAGCGCGTCGACGCCCACCAGTTGAACGATCTCCTGGAGCTCCGACTCCTTCTGCAGGACCTCGAGGGCCTTCTGCCGCAGTGGGACGAACTCCTTCGAAAGGTTGGCACGAAACCACGGCTCCAGGTCGTTGATGTAGAGCGAGTAGCTCTGCAGCCAGTTGATCGACGGGAAGTGACGACGGGCCGCGAGCGAGGCATCGAGCGCCCAGAAGACCCGGACCACCCGGAGGGTGTTCTGGCTGACGGGTTCGGACGTGTCTCCACCCGCCGGAGAGACTGCGCCGATGACGCTGATCGAACCGTTGCGACCTTCGGGAGAGAGCGTCACGACGCGCCCCGACCGTTCGTAGAATTCGGCAATACGTCGGCCCAAGTAGGCCGGGTACCCTTCCTCCCCCGGCATCTCCTCGAGGCGACCTGAGATCTCCCGCATCGCCTCGGCCCATCGGCTGGTCGAGTCGGCCATCAGGGCGACGTCGTACCCCATGTCCCGGTAGTATTCCGCGATGGTGATCCCCGTGTAGACGCTCGCCTCGCGTGCGGCGACCGGCATGTTGGAGGTGTTGGCGATAAGGATCGTTCGCTCCATGAGTGGCCGCTTACTCTTCGGGTCGACGAGTGTTGGGAACGTCGCGAGCACCTCGGTCATCTCGTTCCCACGCTCTCCGCAACCCACATAAACGACGACGTCGGAGTCGGCCCACTTGGCGAGTTGCTGCTGCAGTACGGTCTTGCCGGTCCCGAAGGCGCCCGGCACGCACGCCGTTCCACCCTTGGCAACCGAAAAGAAGGAGTCGACGACCCGTTGACCGGTGATCAGAGGGATGTCGGGTGCAAGCTTTTGTTGGACCGGCCGTGGAATCCGGACGATCCACTTCTGACTGAGCCAGAGGGGTTGGGTGCCGGCGGCCGTCTTGATCGAACCAATCGGTTCGCGGATCGTGTACGTTCCACTCGCAAGCTTCGTGACGGTCCCCTCTACACCGGGCGGGATCATGATCTTGTGAAGAATGAGGGGCGTCTCCTGCACCGTTCCGAGCACCGCCCCTGCCGTGACCTCGGTGCCCGCCGCGAGCGTGGCGGTGAAATCCCACTTCGCCTTCTCGTCGAGGGGCGGAGCGACGAAACCGCGAGTGATGAAGTCCCCGAGACTCTTCTGGATCACGTCCAGCGGCCGCTGGACGCCATCGTAGATCGACTTGAGAAGGCCGGGTCCCAGCTCGACCGAAAGGGCCTGACCGGTGTTCTCCACGGGGTCGCCGGGGCGAATCCCCGTCGTGTCCTCGTAGACTTGGACGGTCGCCGTCCCGCCGACGAGCCGGATGATCTCCCCGACGAGCCCGAGCGAACCGACGCGGACGACGTCGAACATTTTCGCACCCGCGAGACCCTCGGCGATGACGACCGGACCGGAGACACGCCCGACAACCCCCATCGAACTCTCCTTCGTTAGGCAGAGACCGCGAGCGTGACGCCGAGCACGCGCTTGGCGAGCGCGTTGATGCTTTCGACCTCGAACTCACCGGTGGGGGTGGGAACGAAGACGACGAGGGGGGCGAGGGACGAGTCCGCGTGGGCCCGCTGCGCCTCGGAGAGTCGCGCCCGGATCGATTGGCTCGCGATCACGAGGTTGTAGCTCCCGGCGCTCATCACGCGCTGGAACTCGGCCACGGAGGTTTCCGGGGTCACGTCGACGACGTCCTTGAGGCCGATCAGGCGGAAGCCGATCGCGAGCTCGCGCTCGCCAAGTACTACAGTGCGCCCTCGGACGATTGGCGTTTCGGGCACGGCGTCATCGGCGGGGCCGCGGCCTATTTAACGCCTGCCCCGGGCCGGGGAGAAATCTGCTCCGGCGGCTCGCGTACCGGGGGGCTTCGGGCCCTACTTGTACGTCGATTTGTGGACGTGTTTCTCATCGTCCACGATCAGGATGCATTCGCCTTCACACTCGAAGAGGCATGCCTCGCAGACGATGCACTCGGGCCCGTGGATCGCGAGCGACTTCTCTCCCCGGAACTGGAACTTCGCCGCGATCTCGGGATCATCGACGACATCGGGCAGTTGGTCCCGGGGGCGGAGTTCGAAGACGTTCACCGGACAGACATCCCGGCAGTGGGCGCACCCCGTGCACTTCGCCTCGTCGATGTCGACCTGAACCATCCGGATCCCGATCCGGGGAGGAAGCGGTCCTATTTTCGTTTGACTTGAGGGACCGGCACATTCCAGGCGTTCCGCCCACCTTAACGGTCGCCGGACCTTCGGAACGCCGGGACCCCATGGGGAACATCCTGCTGGGGACGAGCGGATGGGACTACCCCGAGTGGGTGGGTCGGGTCTACCCTCCGCACGGCGCGTCGGACAAGCTGCGGTACTACGCGAGCCTGTTCCCGATCGTCGAGGTCAACTCCACGTTCTACCGGCTCCCGCCCTCGTCGGTCGCCGCGTCGTGGGTGCGGAGGACTCCCACCGGATTTCGGTTCGCCGCGAAGTTCCCTCAGACGATCACGCACGACCTAAGGCTCGTCGCGACCGACGAGGAGCTCGCGCGATTCCTTGCGGTGATGAAACCGATCCGGGACGCCGGGAAGTTCGCGGCGGCGCTCCTCCAGCTGCCGCCGTCCCTCCCGTTCGACCCCGGGACGGTCCGCACGTTCTACTCGTCCCTGCCCCGCGACCTCCCCGTCGCCGTCGAGTTCCGCGAGCGGTCGTGGCTCGTTCCCGAATCGTACGCGCTGCTCGAGGAGTTCGGCCTCGCCTACGTGATCGTCGACGGTCCCCACCTTCCGGTCGACCTCCGCGTCACCGCGCCGTTCGCCTACGTGCGCTGGCACGGGCACGGGAACCCGACGTGGTACGACTACACGTACTCGGTCGAGGAGGTCACGGCGTGGGTCCCCCGGGTCCAGACCCTCGCCGAGAACGCGCGCGTCGTCTACGGGTTCTTCAACAACCATTTCCGCGGGGACGCCGCGACGAACGGTCGTTCGCTCAGCGAGCAGCTCGGCCTTCCTCCGCCCCCCGGGAGTTCGCGTCTCGACCTGTAGGCCGCGCGGGGGACGCCGGGAACGCCCCGTTCCCGGACCCGTTTCAACGCCCCCCGAGCGGCCGCTTTAGAGCGGTCCGTCCCCTCAACAGGGCCGGTATCGACTGATGACGGATGCGTTCGACCTCGAGCCCGCCCTCGCACCGGACGAGGTAGAACCGTTCGACCCGTTCCCGTTCGACGCCCCGTCGACCGCCCCACCGGCACCGAGCGCGGGCATCGCCCGGATCCACCTCGCGCCGCACTCCCGTCGATCGCGCGCCGGCCCCCTCCTCCCGCCCGAGCCGGCGCTCTTCCCGTGGCTCGCCCGCCGGTTCGCTCCGGGCGAGGTGACGCTCTGGACCGGTCCCGGGGTCGCCGTCGAACCGATGCTCGAGCTGCTCTACGCCGGGAACGCACTCGCGCGCGGCCGGATCTCGCTCCTCGAGGGAGGGAACCGGTTCCACCCGTATCGGATCGGAGAGCTCGGCCGTTCGCTCGGGGTCGACGCGACCGAGACGTTGCGAAGGATCCGGCTCGCCCGGGCGTTCACCGCGTACCAGATGGTTGCCCTGGTCGACGGCTGGGCTGCCGAGGCACGACGGCATCCGCCCACGCTCCTCGTCGCGCACGACCTTCCGGCGCTGTTCGCGGCCGACGAGATCCCGGACGACGAACGCGCCGCGCTCCTGCGGCACGTCGCACGGGCGCTGCGAACGCTCGCGGACGATGTGCGCGCGCCCCTCCTCCTCACCCTCAACCCCGGGGGCCTCGACCGGTTCCCCGGCCTCGTCGACGAGGGACCCCGCTGGTGCGACCTCGTCACGTTCGTCCGGGGACCCGGCACACTCCGCCTGCGCGCCCTCCGCGACGACGCCCGGCTCGCCATCGTCCCCCGCGCCGGAGGGCAGCGGGGGATGGAGGAGTTCGGCGGCGGTTCCGCCGAGGAGGTGATCGCATGGGGCGCACCGCTCCGACGTACCGCCAGGCACTCGAGGAACGGATGAAACGCTGGGACGAGTTCGCGCGGCTCCTCACGACCCCCGAGGAACGCGCCGCGTTCGAGACGCTCCGGACCGGGGCCCGTCGGTACGCCGCCCAGGCGACGTACGTCGGGAGCCCGGACCTCCTCGAGTCGATCCTCCTCTCCGTCCTCCTCGACCTCGCTCGACGGCTGCCCGCCGAACCCGCGGGCCGACCGGTCGCGCGCTGACCGTGGACGGGCCGGCCCCGACCGCGGACGGCTGGCTGCTCGATATCACCGACAGCGACGACGGTCGCTCGGTCGTCCTCTGGCGGAAGGAGCGGTCGTCGGGTCGGGTGCGCCGGACCGCGGTCGAGTTCCGTCCGCCGTTCCTGGTCGAAGGGCCCCGGGACGACCTCGTCGACCTCGCGCGACGGCTCGAGGGCGACCCCGCGGTCGCGGTCGTGGAGCGTCGGGTGCTCGCGCCGTCGCTCTACGACCGGCGACCTCGCACGGTCCTCGCGGTGACCCCCGAACGGAACCCGCGCCGTCGCGCGCTCGCCCGGTCGGTCGACGCGCTCGGAGGGTTCGAACGGTACCGGCTCTACGACGTCGACCTCGTCCCTCCCCAGCTCTACCACCTCGGCCACGCGCTCTACCCGTTCGCTCCGGTGATGGGGCACGGCGCCGCCCTCACGGCGACCGAGCCGGCGGAGACGATCGACTACGTCACCCCGCCGCTCCGCGTCGCCCGGCTCGAGGTCCACATCGCGGGCGAGCGTCGGGGACGCATCCCGCCGCCCGACGGACACATCGGGTCGGTCCGGCTCGGCGACGTGACGCTCGAAGGTTCCGAGGAGGAGCTCCTGCGCGCGCTCGTGGACGAGCTCGCGCGGAGCGACCCCGACGTGCTCCTGACCCAGGGCGGCGATGCGTTCGACCTCCCGTGGCTCTACCGGCGGGCCGCCGCGTGCGGCCTCGGCCCCGACGTCTTTGAGCTCGGTCGCGAGCGGGCGCCGTTCCGCCCGTCCCGCCGGGCGCGGTCGTTCGAGTCGTACGGCGTGGTCCACCACCGCGCCGCGTCGTACCCGGTCCCCGGTCGTTTCCATATCGACCGGGAGAACTCGTTCCTCTTCGACGACGCCGATATCGCCGGGCTCGTCGACGCCGCCCGGCTCTCCCGGCTCTCGCTCTCGACCGTCGTCCGCCAATCGCCCGGGACCTGCTTCACCGCGATGGAGATGGCCCACGCGCTCGCGCTCGGCGCGCACGTGCCGTGGAAGAAGAACCGCCCCGAGATGTTCCGACGCGGCGACCACCTGGTCGCCGCGGACCGGGGTGGGGTGATCTTCCTCCCCCCGGTCGGCGTCCACGACCGGATCGACGAGTTCGATTTCGCGAGCCTCTACCCGTCGATCATGGTGCGGAACAACCTCTCGGCCGAGACGCTCGAGTGCCGCTGCTGCCCCGCGAGCCCGATCCGGGCGCCGGGGCTCGGCTACCGGTCGTGCACGCGCCGGGTGGGGCTGATCCCCCGTACGCTCGCCCCCCTCCTCGCCCGCCGGATGGCGTACAAGGCGGCGATGAAACGGCCCGGGACCCCGCCCGACGAGGTGGTGCGGTTGAAACGTCGGGTCAAGATGCTGAAATGGATCCTCGTCACGGCATTCGGCTATCAGGGATACCGGAACGCCCGGTTCGGCCGGATCGAGTGCCACGAGGCGATCAACGCCTACGCGCGCCGGCTCCTCGCCGACCTCGTGCCGACCGCGGAAGACGCCGGCTACCGCGTGGTCCACGGGATCGTCGACTCGCTCTGGGTGCGGCCGATCGACCCGGACCGGCCCCCGGACCCGGAGGCGTTCGCGCGCGCGATGAGCGCACGGTTCGACCTGCCACTCAGCTACGAGGGGCGCTACCGGTGGATCCTGTTCCTCCCCGCGACGACGCACGGCCTCGGCGTCCCGAACCGGTACTACGGGCTCTACGAGCACGGGGAGTTCAAGCTCCGCGGGATCGGGGCGCGGCGGCACGATACCACGGTACTCGTGCGCCGGTTCGAGGGGGAGGTCCTCTCCTTGTTCCGCTCGGCGCGCGACGCGGAGGGGGTCCGTGCGCTCCTGCCGCGCGCCCTCGCCCGGGCCGACCTGTTCGCCGAGCGGCTCGCGGCGGGGTCGTGGCCTGCGGACGAGCTGCTCATCTCGCACCGGATCGGGCAGGCGCCGGAGGCGTTCGTGACGTTCACCGACTCGGTCGCTGCCCTCCGCCAGCTCGCGGGCGCCGGGGTCCACCGGGAGGCGGGCGAGCTCGTCCGGTACGTCGTGCTCGACCGACGGAGCCGCTCGTTCCGGCACCGCGTGCGGGCGGCCGAGCTGCTGCAGGGCGACGAGCCGTACGACGCCGGGGCGTACCTCGACCTGCTGGCCCGCGCGGCGGAGACGCTGCTCGCTCCGCTCGGAGTCGACCGCGCGACCCTGCTCGAGCGGTGGGGGGTCGCCCCGTCACCGGAGCGGGAGCCGTACCGGTCCCCCGAAGGGGTCGCCCAGGCCGCCTTCGCGGACCCCGACGGAACCGGGGGGACGTTTTAGCCCCGTACAGCGTCGAAGGAAGGTGGCTCCCCGATCGCGGCGAACGACCCGACCGCGCACCACGCCCCGACGAGCCCCACGTCGCCCCCCGGAAACCCCGTCGCGCCAGGCGGCGAAGATCCGAAGGAGCATCGCGGAGGGACGTCTCGAGGACCTCACGCCGCTGCTCCTCGCCTTGAGTGACCCGTCGCCGGGGCTCCGCCAGACGGCGGCGGTCGCGCTCGGCATCCTGAAGGACCCGAGGGGCCGCAGCACGCTGGCCGCGGCGCTGACCGACCCGGACATCGGAGTGCGGGCGAGCGCCGCCGAGGCGCTGGGCGCGATCGGTCGGGCCGAGAGCCGCGAACCGCTCGAGGCGGCGTTCGAGGACCCCGACGCGATCGTGCGCGCTCGCGTCGCCGGGGCGCTTCGCGCTCTCGCCGACCCGCGGTCGATCCCCGTGCTCGCCGTACACGCGACGGACCCGTCCCCCGAGGTCCGTCAGGTCGTCGCTTCCGCGCTCGGCGCGATCGGCACGGATGCGGCCGCCGACGCCCTCGCTCCGCTCCTCGCCGACCCGAACGACCGGGTCCGTCGCGAGGCGGTCCTCGGGCTCGGCCGCCGGACGGACGCCTCCGTCATCCCGACCGTTCGGCCGTTCCTCGCGGACCCGTCTCGTCGCGTGCGCGTCGCCGCGGCTGTCGTGCTCGGCCGCCACCGCGACCGGGGGAGCGTGCCGCTCCTGCTCGAACGACTGGCGACCCCCGAGACCTGGGAGAAGCCCGCGATCCTCGTGGCGCTCGGACGGATCGGCTCGGTCGAGGCGGTGCCAGCGCTCCTCGCCGCGAGCGACCATCCGGCCCACTGGGTGCGCGTCTGTGCGCTCCACGCCCTCGGCGACCTCGGCGTGCCCGAGGCCCGCGCCGCCGCGCTGACGCACGCCCGGGACCCGTCGTGGGCCGTGCGAGGCGCCGCGGCGATCGCGCTCGGGGCCGCCGGGGGAGCGGACGAACTGCCGGTCCTCCTCGAACTTCTGCACGACGTCCACCCGTGGCCGCGCCGGGGCGCCACCTACGCCATCGGCCGTCTCGGTCTCACCGAAGCGGCGCCGCGGATCCGCGAGGAGCTCACCGACCCGGTCGCGGAGGTGAAGCTCGCCGCGATCTGGACCCTCGGGCGGCTCGCGGACGACGGCGCCCGGGAAGAGCTCGTCCGACTGCTCTACGGGGTCCGGCCGGGCGACCCGGACGAACTCGTCCTCGAGGACCCGGACCCCGCCGGGAACGTGCGGTCCGACGCGGAGAGCCGGCTGTTCGACGCGGCCGTGCAAGCGCTCGGCCGTCTCTCCCACGGCACGTCCGACCCGTTCGTGCATCGGGCGCTCCTTGACGTCCGCGAGCGGCTCTCGGAGGAGGAACTCGACCGGCTCGCGCGTCTTCCCCTCCCCGAGGTCGGCGGGGACGTCACGCCGCCGACCCTTCGCATGCTGTTCGAGACCGCGATCCCCGCCTCCGCGGACGACGAGGAGAGCGGATGATCCGAGAACTGAAGAAGACGGACGCGACCCGGGTCTTCGAACTGCTGAAGATCGGATTCCCCGAGGAAGAGGCGCTGATCGGCACGAACCCGGAGGGGTTCGCGAAGGTCGTACGGAGGTTGTTCCGCTGGGACACCCAGTTCGTGATCCGGCTCCTGCGTCTCTTCGGCCGGCCGATCTACCGGTTCTTCGTGGTCGAGGAAGACGGTAAGGTCGTCGCGACGACGCTGCTGTCGTTCCCGGAGCGGTCCGGGTACGTCAGCACCGTGGTCGTCGACCCCGCCTATCGACGGCGGGGTCTCGCCCAGGCGCTGCTCGAACGGGCGCGGGCCGTCACGCAAGCCACCGGACGGCGGTACATCGTCCTGGACGTGCTCAGCCAGAACGCTGCGGCGCGGACCCTCTACGAGCGGATCGGATACCGCCCGCTCCGCGAAGGGGCGCTGTTCGTCCGGGACGCGAATGCGCCCCTCACCGGTGGCCCGTCGACCGCGATCCGTCCGTTCCGTCCCCGCGATGCGCGCCCTCTGGTCGAAGTGGCGCGCCGGTCCACTCCCCCCGAAGTGCTGGAAGTGCTCCCGGTCGCGGAAGGTGCGCTGCGGGGCTCGAGCTTCGTGGACCGCGTGCTCGAGAGCGCGTCGGCCGCCTGGGTCGTCGACCACGGCCAGGGACCGGAGGGGCACCTCTCGGCCACGGCCACGCGCGCGTCGAACTCCGGTCACGTCTCCAGCCCGATCATCGGGGAAGGAGTCTCGGCCCCCGAAGCCATCGCGCTGGTTCGCACGGCGATCGACTGGTGCGTCGCGCAGGGAGCTCCCCGGATCGCGACGCGACTACCGGCCTCGAACGTGCGCGGCCGCGCGGCCCTCTTGGAAGGAGGATTCCATGAAGCCCTCACCGATCAGACGCTCTACCGACCCGTCGCCTAGGACCGGTCGCCGGCGTCCCGGGGTCGACGTCTATCTCTTTCCCGCCGTCGTGGGCGGTGGTCTCGGGGACATCGAGGAGGTCCTCGCCGCGGGCCGGGAACTCGCGCGGGCCGGGTTCCGTCCGCTCCTCTTCCGCCTCCCCGGCCGTGCGCTTCCGCGCTCAGTGGACGGTCCGTGGGATTGGCCGCCCGTGGAGCGCCGGGATCGGCTCGTTCCTCTCGCGCCGGCCGCACTGACGGTCTCCCCGGCGTGGGGGATCAGCGCCGCCCCGAGCCGACCCGAACCGTTCGGTCGGGGGGGCCCGTGGGAACTCGAGGCGCGGGCGGTCGAGGAGGCGTACGGGCCCGCGTCGACGTTGCACGTCAGTCTCGAGGAGTTCGCGCGAACCCTTCCCTCCGCGGAAGAAAATCGGGAGCGTCTCCGCGAGGGGGGAGTGCTCCGCCGCGCGCTGCCCGCCCGTCTCGCCCGGTCCCAACGTGCCGGAGAGGTGGATCAGTTCCGAACGGCGTTCCGGACGCATCGAGCGTTCGACCGGGCGAACGTGCTCCACCTGTTCGCCACGTTCCGGGCCGACCGACAGTTCGCACGAGAGTATCCCGCCGCGGTCCAGACCGGGCCCCTCTGGCCCCGATACCGGCGCTCGGACGCGCGCCGCGCGGCGAAGACCGCGAGGGAGTGGGTCTGGTATGCGAGCCCGCCGAGTGCCGAGGCGATCGCGCCGGGCGTGGTCGCCGGGCTCTCCGAGGCGAGACCTCGCGTGCGGCTCTACGTACGCACGGGTCGGGAATGGGCCACGACGTTCCCCTCCGACCGGGTCATCGTAGCGGTCGGCCCGCTGTCGCCGCGAGCGTGGCGGCGTCGGTTCGCCCGCGCGGAGCTCCGGATCGTCACCGGAAGCCGGACGCTCCTCGAAGCGATGGAGCATGGCGGACCGTTCCTGTACTTCAACGGCGTCTTCGGATACGGAGCGCGACGGCGCCGCCACCGACCGGAAAAGCTCCGAGCGTGGCTCGACGTCGCGCGCGCCGCGGGCGCCGCGCCGGGACTCCGCCGAGACATCGCCGACTTCTCGCGAGGGCGGCGGATCCGGACGGTCGTCCGAAACGCGGCTTCCGGGAGGGGTGGGTGGGCCGACTTTCCCCGACACCTCGGTCCGTTCGGCTTCTCTCCGCCGTACGACGACGCCGGCCACCTGATCGTCGCGGTGGCGCGGGCGCTCGCAGCCGACCCGACCGCCGCGCCGACGATCGTCGCGAGTGTTCGGTCGGGCGCCACCGCCCTATAATCGCGCGTCCCTACGTCTGGCCGATGCCCTCGAACGAAGCGAGTCCACCCGCGGTCGCTCGGGCGCTGCTGGGCAGCGCGCTCGCCGTGCGACGGGGCGAGCACGTCGCCGTGCTCACGTGGAATCACACCCTTCCCTGGGCGACCGCGTGCGTCACCGAGGCCCGACGGCTCGGCGCGCGTCCGTTCCTCGTCCTCGAGGATGAGGACGCGTTCTGGCGCAGTCTCGACCTCCCCGGCTCCCCCGCGCGATGGTCCGGCCCCTCGCCGCCGGTCGTCGCCGCGGTCTCCCGAGCCGACGCCATCGTCTACTTTCCGGGGCCGGCCGACCGGCCCCGCCTTCGTGCGATGCCCCCCCAGCGGTCGGCCTCGCTCCTCGGGGCGGACGACGAATGGCTACGCCGAACGCAGCGTGCGCGGATCCGGACCGTGCGCTGCCTGCTCGGCTACGTTTCCGACGCGCAGGCCGAGCGGTGGTCCGTTCCGGCGGCGACGTGGCGGAGCCAGCTGATCCGGGCGATCACGGAGGTCGACTACGCCGCGCTCGCGCGCGATGCGAAGCGTACCGCGCGCCTGCTCCGGACCGGTCGCACGTTGCGTGTGACGGCGGCGAACGGGACGGACGTCTCGTTGCGGCTGCGCGGGCGCACACCGTGGGTCGACGACGGACGAATCGACCGGGACGATCGGCGGCACGGCCGGACCGTCAGCGCGAGTCCCGCCGGGTCCGCGGTCGTTGCGGTGGAAGAGGGAAGTGCGGAGGGTACGGTGGTGGGCAACCGTCCGAGCTTCCTCTCCTCGGGCCGCGTCGCGGGAGCCCAATGGGAGGTCGAGCGCGGGCGCCTCCGGAACTACTGGTACACGGAGGGGGCGGAGACGTTCGAGGCCGACTTCGCCTGGGCCCCCCGGGGTCGCGAGGTCGTCGCGCTGTTCGCGCTCGGGCTGAACACCGCCCTCGCTCCCGGAGTCCCCCAGGCCGAGGACGAAGAGGCGGGCACCGTGACGCTCGCCGTCGGAGGCAACACGATCTACGGCGGTCGCAACCGCTGCCGATACCTCTCCTGGATCACGGTCGGGGAGGCGACGGTCACCGTTGACGGGCATCCGCTCGCGGACCGCGGCAAGCTCCTCTGACCCGGCCGAGGAACGCCGCCTCGGGCGGGCGTTCTTCGACCGCCCCACTGTCGGGGTCGCGCGGGAACTGCTCGGAGCGCGTCTTCGAGTCACCGCGCACGGCCTCACCCGGGAAGTACGCCTCGTCGAAACGGAGGCGTACCTCCGCGGCGACGAGGCAAGTCACGCGTTTCGAGGACCGACCCGACGCAACCGGTCGATGTTCGGCCCCCCCGGCAGTCTCTACGTCTATCGGATCCACCAGGTCGTGTGCGCGAACCTTGTCACCCGGCGCGGGGAAGCGGTGCTCCTCCGGGCCGGCGCCCTGTTGGCGGCCGGCGACGAGACGGCGACCGGGCCGGGTCGGCTCTGTCGCGCGTTGGGGGTCAGGATCGAAGACGACGGCGTGGACGTCACCGTCGGGAGCCGGGTCGCCGTGTTCGCTCGCCGGGTGCGACCGCGACGGATCGGCGTGGGGGCGCGCGTAGGGATCAGTCGCGCCACCGAGCGGCCGCTCCGCTTTTGGATCGACGGCGACGCCGCGGTCTCTCGGCCCCGACCGGCACTACGGCCTGGTCGCTGACTCCGCGGTAGAAGCGGCCACGGGTGTTTCCTCGGATATTGGGCCTTTGCCCTCGGCAGGGGGTCGTTCCTCTATCCACGGGAGCGCAAAGCTGACCAGCAGAGCGACGACGACGAACGCCCCGACCTTGAGGACCGAGTTGAATGCATAGCCCTCGGAGGCGAGGCCTGCGGAGGGGTTGTAGATCTGCGGATACCCTGCGGCGAGCCATAGTAGCCATCCGCCGAGGAACAGGACGGCCGACATCAGGAACGGCCGGCTGAGTCGCCAGAATCGAAGACTCGAGAGCGCCAGGAGCAAGGCACTCAGGTTGATTGCCTGGCCCTCCAGCGACTGGTTGCCCACGCCGGCTCCGATCCCGACGTTCTGGTAGAGGATCTCAAAGAGCGACGTGGCCGCGAAGGAGAGAGCTATCGCGTAGACGACGGTGCGGACGAGATCAAGGGCGTAGCGACGATGAAACAGCCAAAGCCCGTACGCGAACAATAGGAGAGCACAACCCCACGTGATGGGGAAGATGACATTCGAGTGCGCCCGGAACGTCCCGACTGCGAGGATGAATGACGGATAGGCTGGATAGAATCCGAAGTTGACGACGACCCAGAGAATAAGGACGGGGACGAAAATCCAATCCGGCCACGGCACGCGCAGTGCGAGAAATCTCTCCGCAACGAGGCGATTTCGAAAACTCACGGCGCTAGATCGACTCCAACCGAGCGAGGTATTCGCCGCTCAAAGACCTGTGCGAGTGCGTCCGGACCAATCCAGGACCACACGGTCGGGCGGGAGAGGGGCTGGGGACGACCCTATCGCTTGATCTTGGCCCAGTCGTAGCCACGGCGTCGGGCGGTATCCCCGAACCCGCAGGACGAGCAGACCTTCTTCTGGCGGTGGTAGGAGTGGCGCCCGCAGCGGCGGCAGATGACGTGGACGATCTTGCCTCCCCGGCTGGACGGAGTTCCCTTGGACATGCGCGTGTTCTCCTACGGTGAGATGTAGACGATCGAGTCGCCCCGGACGAGCGTCAACCCGCTGTGCGGAGTGACGACATCCTTTACGACCTCTTCGGCCGCGGAAAGGACGAGGTTCAGGTGCTGGTCGTAGGCGTCCAGGACGCCACGGTACGAGCGTCCGCCCTTCATTTCCACGAGGACCCGCTTGTGCAGGCTCTGCTGGAGCGCATCGAGGGGGCGCATAGGAGGGCGGGCGAGGCCGGGTCGCCTTCTTAACGATTACCGCGGGAGGGGTCCACCGGCCCGTCGCTCGCCGGGAAGAGGGCGAGCACGGCCTCCGCCAACCCCCGCTCGGGCGAGGGGGTGCCCCGGTCCCGCGCCGCTCGGGCGACCCGTCGCGCCACGACCGCCGGGGCGCCGACACCGGAAACGGAACGGAATCGGGAGCCGAGGAGCGGGGCGAACCGTTCGCGATAGAACCGGCGCTCCAGGTTCCCGACCTCCCGATGGCGACGCGCGAACTCCGGAGGATGACCGCGGGGGTCCGCCCGCGTGCGCGCGTCGCGGACCGACGCGGGCGTGTCGACAAAGACGTACGCGTCCGCGAGCCCCCACGTGCCCCGATGCTCGAGCCGGCGCGCGAGGGCGAGGAGAGATGCAAGTACAGACCGGGGCGCGGCCCCCAGAGCGACCAACCCCTCCGTGTACGTGAGGGGCCCGAGGAATCCGGAGTCGGCGATCACCGTGATCCCGTCCCGCGCTTGGGCGCGTGCTTCGGAAAACCGACGGGCCTCCTCGCGCAGGAGTCGTTGCTCCAGCGCAAGGAGCTCCCGCGACGAGGTGAAGCCCAGGGAGGGGGCGTGAGAGAGGCGACGATATCCTTCGCGGAGCGCGCTCCAGCCCGTCGACCGTGCGACGGCCACGACCGCGCGCGTCTTTCCAGCGGCGGAAGCCCCGTCGACCGCGATGACCCGTCCCGGAGATACCACGACCATCGAAGCAGGGTCCGGGACCGGCCCCGCCGCTAAACGGTGTTGCCCGGTGCGGGGAGCGGCCGTATTTATCGCTCGGGCGACTCCCCCGAACGTGTCGGAGCCCGTCGCCGTCGAACCCCTGTCGCATCGGTTCGGAGCGCGCGTGCTCGAATGGGAGCGCCTCGACGAGATCGCCCGCGAGATCGAGCGCACCGAGAGCGACCCCGAAGGGGTCGGGATCATGACGCGCAAGGGTCGGATATTTCCCGTTCGGCTCTCCGCGGTGTCGCTGAAGGCGTCGCCGCTGCTCAAGCAGGAGCTCCTCTCGGTCGGGGGGGACGCCGCCCACGCGCGGGGGGTCGCGGACCACTCGGTCGCGTCGAGCCCCGTACTGCTCCTCGCGACGTGGGGACAGTACCGACGGCTGTTGCCGAAGCTCCGTCGTCAACCGTTCGGTCTCACCGAGCTTGCGGGGGAGGTCGACCGCGCCTTGCGGGCGTACGTGGCGCACGGCCCCCGCACCGTCGTCGGGGCGCATCGTTCCTTGACGCTGGGAGACCACCCGCGGGTCATGGGAGTCGTCAACGTGACCCCCGATTCGTTCTCCGACGGCGGGAAGTTCCCGGCCCCAGCGGAGGCGACGGCCGCCGCGCTTCGGCTCGCCGAGGAGGGCGCGAGCCTTCTCGACATCGGTGGGGAGTCGACGCGCCCGGGGGCGGTCCCTACGTCCGCCGAGTCCGAGTGGCGCCGTGTGGCGCCCGTGCTGGAGGCGCTGCGGGACCGGAGTCCGGTGCCGATCTCCATCGACACCCGGCACGCCGAGGTCGCCGCGCAGGCGGTCGCCGCGGGGGCGGACGTGATCAACGATGTCGAGGGACTGCGTTCGGAGGAGATGCGCCGGGTCGCCGCCCGGTCGGACGCCGCGGTGATCGTGATGCACATGCGCGGAACGCCCGCGACGATGCAGGACGACCTGGCGTACTCCGACCTGCGCGGGGAGGTGTTCGGCGCGCTCGCCGCGGCGACCGAGACGGCGATCCGTTCCGGGGTCGCGCCCGAGAAGCTCCTCGTCGACCCCGGCCTCGGGTTCGGGAAGTCCGCGGAGCAGAGCCTCGAGCTCCTCGTGCACGCGGGGGAGTTCCGCAGCCTCGGCTACCCGGTCGTGATCGGCGCGTCCCGGAAGTCCTTCCTGGGGGGAGCGGCTCCGGCAGAGCGGCTCGAGGCGAGCATCGCGGCCGCGGTCCTCGCCGCGGAGCGCGGGGCGGCGCTCGTGCGGACCCACGACGTCCTTCCGACGGTCCGCGCCCTCGCGCTCGTCGCCGCCGCCGAGCAGCAGGCGGTCCGTCCCCCTCGCGCCCCGGGCGTGCTCGCGTCGGTCGACGCGGACGACTGAGCTCGACTACGGCAGCGGGGTGCCGTCGTCGGCGACGTCGACTTCCAGGATCAACGAGCCGATGTACTGGCAATCGAGGCAGTGGTAGACCTGCCCGGTGATCGACCCGGCGCTCAGCACGACCCGCGTCGAGCCGCACGTCGGGCAGCGCAGGATCCGGTTACGGTGGATCCGTCGCGTCGGGCGTCGTCCCATCGTCGTTCTCCTCCTCGTCGTCCGGCGCGGGCGGCGGGGGCATCGCGTCGTCCTCCTCGGGCTCGACGGGATTCGGGAGCTCGGCGTCCGTCGGGGACGACGGCACTCCGTTCGCCTCCCCATCGACCGGGGCCGCGAGGATGACGGCGTCCCGAACCTCGTCTCCCTCGTCGAGGCGGATCACGCGGACGCCGAGGGTGTTGCGGGCCTGCGCGCGGATCCCCTTCACCGCCACGCGGATCGTGATCCCGTTGTGGGTCGTGACGAGCAGCTCGGAGAGGTCGGTGGTCGGAAGGACCGCGACGACGGCCCCGTTCCGGCCTCCGGTGCGGATCGTACGGACGCCTTTCGCGCCCCGCTTCGTCTCGCGATACTCCTCGGTCAGACTGCGCTTTCCATAACCGGTCGAGGTGAGCGAGAGCAACGTCGGGAACTTCGGGCTCACCGGTGCCATCGCGACGACGTGGTCGTCCTTCGCCGCGGAGAGGCGCACCCCGATGACCCCGTACGTCGCGCGGCCCATCGGTCGCACCTCGGAGAGTGGGAACCGGACGAGTTGGCCGGAGCGGGTCGCGAGGAGGACCTCGGTCGACTCGTCGGTGACGAGGGCGACGCCGACCAGCTCGTCCCCTTCCTCGAGCAGGACCGCCTGGATGCCGCTCACGCGGATGTTCTGGAACTGGTCGAGCGTCGTCCGCTTGACGAGCCCCCGCCGCGTCGCGAAGAACAACGAGCCCGCCGTGGAGAGGTCGTGGAGCGGGAGGAGGGTCTGCACCCGCTCCCCGTCCTTCAGGCGCGGCAGGAGGTTGATGACCGCCTTTCCCTTCGACTGGCGGCTCCCTTCGGGGAGCTCGTACGCCTTGAGCTGGTAGACGCGGCCTTTGTTCGTGAAGAACAGCACGTCGTCGTGGGTGCGGGTGACGAACGTCCGGATGACGTAGTCCTCCTCCTTCGTCTCCATCCGGATCAGCCCGCGTCCGCCGCGATGCTGGCGCCGGTACTGGTCGAGCGGGAGGCGCTTGATGTAGCCGTCCCGGGTGACGAGGACGACGACATCGGTGTCGGGGATCAGGTCCTCGAGGGTCCGCGCCGTGAACGCCGGAACGATGCGGGTCCGGCGGGCGTCGCCGCACCGTTCCTTGAGGTCCGTGAGCTCGTCGACGATCAGTCGGTCGAGCCGTTCGCGGGAGGCGAGGATCTCGCGCAGCGTCCGCGCGAGCGCCTCCTTCTCGTTCTTCTCCTGCTCGACCGCCTCGCGCTCGAGCGCGGTCAGTCGCGAAAGGCGCATGTCGAGGATCGCCTTCGCCTGCTCGCTCGAGAGGAGGAACTTCCCCATCAGGCTCGTCTCGGCGGCGGGGACGTCCTTCGACCGGCGGATGATCTTGATCACCTCGTCGATGTGGTCGATCGCCGTCAGGAAGCCTTCGAGGAGATGGAGGCGCTCCTCGGTCTTCCGGAGGTCGAACGTCGTGCGTCGGGTGAGGACCGTCCGACGATGGTCGAGGTGGAGGAGCAACAGGTCCTTGAGCGGCAGAACGCGCGGGCGCCCCTCGACCAGGCAGAGGTTGATCACGCCGAAGCTCGTCTCGAGCGGTGTGTGCTCGTAGAGGCGGTTGAGCACGATCTCGGCCGGGGCGTCGCGGCGGAGCTCGAGGACGACGCTGGTGCCGTGCCGGTCCGATTCGTCCCGGAGGTCGGTGATGCCGTCGATCCGCTTGTTCTTGACGAGGTCGGCGATCAGTTCGAGCAGCGCGGTCTTGTTGACCTCGTACGGGATCTCGGTGATGACGATCTCGTCGCGGCCGTCCCGCTCGCGGATCTCGGCGGTCCCGCGCAGGTGGAGCGTTCCACGGCCGGTCGCGTACGCCTCGCGGATCCCCTCCTCGGAAAGGTACCCGCCGCCCGGGAAATCCGGGCCCGGCACGACCTTGTGGAGTTCCTCGACGCCCGCGTCCGGGTTCGCGATGAGGAGCAGGAGCGCATCCGCGATCTCGTTGAGGTTGTGGGGCGGCATGTTGGTCGCCATGCCGACCGCGATCCCCGCGGAGCCGTTGACGAGCAGATTCGGGATCTTGGAGGGGACGTCGAGCGGTTCTTTCAGCGTCCCGTCGAAGTTGTCGGTCCAGTCGACCGTCTCCTTCTCAATGTCGAGGAGCAGCTCCTCCGCGATCGGGGAGAGCCGGGCTTCCGTGTACCGCATCGCGGCGGGGGAGTCGCCGTCGATCGAGCCGAAGTTCCCCTGCCCGTCGATGAGGGGATACCGGAGACTGAACGGCTGCGCCATCCGGACCAGCGCGTCGTAGACCGCGAGGTCGCCGTGCGGGTGGTACTTCCCGAGGACGTCCCCGACGGTGCGCGCCGACTTGCGGTACGCCCGGTCGTGGGTCGCCCCCGATTCCCACATCGACCAGAGGATGCGGCGTTGGACCGGCTTCAGTCCGTTGCGTCCGTCGGGAAGGGCCCGCCCGACGATCACACTCATCGCGTAGTCGAGGTACGACTGGTGCATCTCCCGCTCCAGCGGGCGGTCGTGGATCCGGTCGGTCGGAGGGGGAGGCGATGCCGCCTCGGGCGTCTCGCTCACGACGCCTCCGTGCGGGCGCTCAGCTGACGGCCGAGGATCTCGTTCGCCTCGGCGAGGAACTTCTCGCGGGTGCCGGCCGGGATCGTGGCACCGCTCGCCACCCGGTGCCCGCCGCCTTCCCCGCCGACCGCCGCCGCCGATCTCGCGCAGGTCACGGTGAGGTCGACGCCGCGGTCGACGAGCCGGAGGGTGGCTCGCGCGCTGACCTTCGTCGGTCCGGACCCTTCCGAGAAGGCGAAGACGGGCCGTTCCGGGTCGAGGAGGTAGAGGATCGCCATACCGGCCTGAGTGCCCGCGAGGGTGGTGTCCGGGCTCTCGAACCACTGCAAAGAACTCATCGAATTTACACCCTCGTCTTCCAGTCGACGCAGCCCGCGCAGGACGCCCGACCGCCACCCGTCCTCCGCGAGGCGAACTCGCTCGGCCGAGGACGGGTCCCCGAGCGCGTAGGCGACCCCGACCCCCGGCATCTTGGCCCGTCCGGCGGCGCTCTGACGGTTCGAGACCTCTTCCGCGTCGAGGCCGAGCGCCGGGAGGAACCATCGCTCCTGGTCGAGGATCTGCACCGCTTCCGGAGCGACGCCCGCGCCGGCGAGCCGCGTGCGCAGTGCCTCGACGAGGCGCCGCGTCTCTTCGGCCGAGAGGCTCGACGGCGGTCGCGCCGGGTCGACCCCGAGCGTATCGAGGAACTTCCCGACCGCCTCCGGGCGGCCGGAGAGGCCCCGGACGAACGGGTCGATGCCACCGGCGATCGCCGCCCCCATCGTGGCTCCGAAGAGCGCGAGGCCGGGTCGGCGAACGACCAGGGAGCGGGTGGTCGCCTCTTCGACCAGGCGCGCGTTCAGACCACGGAAACCCCCCACGTGCTGACGGTCGCCGATCGCTCCCGAGAGGCCCCAGGGGGCGTTGTCCCAATTGAGCGGGTCGAGAAAGACGGTGAACAGCCAGGTGAGGGTCGCCGCGCACATCTCGCTCATCCCGTCGACGCCCCAATCGAGCGGGTTCACGAACGCGACGTGCTCGGGAAGCGCGGGCGGGTTCGGCGCGCCGGCGTACTGGTGATGGTCGAGCACGACGACCGGGTGCGGGTGGTGCGCGAACAGGTCGAGCCAGCTCGCCCCGGTGTCGACCACGAGGATCGGGCCGGCCGTGCTCTCGGTGAGGGTCCTCATCCGGTCGCGCTCGACGCCGGCGAGCGCGGTCGCCTGGGCCGGATATCCTAGCCGTGCGAACGCCCGCATCGCGGACGATGCGCTCGCGATCCCGTCCGCGTCGTAATGATAGATGACGCGCCAGCGACGAGGGTGGCCGAGCACGAGGGCCCGGGCGTGCTCGAATTCGGTCCGATATTTCGCGTCGGCAACGAAACCGTCGGGGCCCGAAGGCATCACTCCACCTGGAGCGCCGCACCCGCGGCCGAGTACCGCCAGCTCTCGGGGAGCTTGCGGGTCCGGCGGTAGTATCGGGCGAGACGTCGGATCCGCGACTCCATCAGGTTGAGCCCTCGACGGTTGGCGAGATCCTTCGGGTGGGTCCGGAGGTGGCGTTGAAGGTGCACGACGCGCTTGAGCAGCGCCTGGAGGTCGTCCGGTATCTCGGGCTTGATGCCGTGCTCGCTCAGCAGGGTACCGAGTCGCCTCCCCGTGATCGCGCGGGAGAGCGGGATGGCGTAGGAGTCTCGCAGCGTCTGCCCGACCAGCGCCTGGCCCATTCCGCCCTTCGCGAGCTGAACGGCCTGGGTGACGACCTCCTCCGAGGAGGCGGTGACCCACTCGGGTTTCGTCAGAGGATAGGGCCGGTGCGAGCCGGCGCGGCCCTTGTGCCCGGAGTGGATCCTCGACATGGGGGCCCGCCCACTCTCGATGGCTACTTAACGGTTTTTCCGAGGGGAAATCGAGGGAGGCGGAGCGGGTCGGATTCAGCTGATCCGGTCGCTCTTTTGGAGGTTCTCGACCAGGAATTGCTTCCCGCCCGCGGTGATCCGGTAATGCGCCTTGACCGCCGGCTTCGGTCCGGGTTTCGGAGAGGCGTAGTTCCCGCCGGAATGCACTTCGACCATCCCGTTCCGGACGAGGAGCCCGAGTGCGAGCGGGACCTTGACGAGGTCCTGGTCGATCGCCCAGAACTTGGAGAGCATCCGCTCGAGGTCGGCGAGGGCGAGCGCCTGGTCCCGCTCCCGGCCTTCGTGGAGCGACTCGGCTCGGTTCAACTGCTGCAGGATCGCGACGAGCGTCGCCCGGACCGGATCCGGAGCGTCCCCGGTAGGCATGCTCGTTTACTACGCGGCGTTCTTCTACTTAAATGCCCACGGCAGATTCACGGCGTCCGGCGGGGCGTCCCGGCCGTCGCCAACCGGTACGTTCGCCGGAGGTTGTCAGGGAACATGAACGCGAACCGCCAGTCGCGGTACGGCGCGGGAATCGGCGTTCGTTCGAGCTCGGCAAGGGGAGTTCCCCGGCGGATCGCGGACCGCACGATCCGCGTCAGGTCCCGGAGGTATCGCTGCCCACGCTCGAGGGTCTTCGCGGTGCCGAGCGGCCCATGGCCGGGCAGGAGGGAGTCGACGCGCAGCCGTCGCATCCGGGCGAGGATCCGTAGCCACTCGTCGGGCCAGCCGTCCCCGACCGATAGGTGGTAACCGACCAGCGCGAGGTCGCCGGTGAACAGGATCTGCTCGTCCGGCAGATAACCGAACACGTCGCTCGGGGAGTGGCCACCGCCGTAGGAAATGAGTCGCAACGACCGACGAGTGCCTTCGAGGACCAGTTCGTCGGTGAAGGTCACTTCCGGCGGGACAACCCGGTGGGAACGCGGGGTCGCGAGGATCCCGCGGAACCAACCGCGGAGCTCCCGCACGTCGTCGGGGTGGATGGACGGGTCCGGCGCGCGCAGTTTCGCGAGCTCGGCTGGGAACTCCCGGCGGCAGTCGTCGAACTGTTTACGACTTTTCTGGAGTACGACCTGTCGGACCCGACGGGTGGAGACGACGTGGCCATTCGCGAACGCCGAGTTTCCCCAGATGTGGTCGCCGTGCCAGTGGCTGTTCACCACCCAATCGGGCGCGCGTCCGGTGCACCGCTCGGCGGCGCGCGCGAGCGCGGCGCCGGCCATCGGAGTGAGCATCGAGTCGAAGACGACCGTGGCCCCTCCGAGGTCGACGATCCCAGAATTGCAGAGACCGAACCCGTCGGGCGTGGCGACGGCGGCGTGCACGCCGGGGGCCAGTCGCTCGACGCGGAAGTGACGGCTCTCGTTCCGAAGCACCACGGACGGGAGAGGCCGCCGGGGATAAAGCGGGCTTGCGGGGGAGGCTAGACCCGTCCGACGCGTTCGAGCTCTTTCAACAGGAGCCGCTTCCCATCCAGGGTGATGGCGAACCGCTCCCCGACGACCCTTCCCCGATCCCAGGCGTACTCGGAGTCGGTGAGGCACCGCGCGAGGCCGTTCGCGATCAGCACGTCCAACGTTTGTCCGGCCTGGTCGACGGTCACGGACGGGAAGCCGACCTTCCCGAGCATGTGGACGACCTCGTCCTTCTCGAGCCCCTCGGTCGCTCCATGTTCTTCCTCGACCCGGTTGAGGAGCTTCAGCACCTCCATCATCTCGAGGTGCATCTCGCGCGCCTGTCCTTCGGGAGTATCGGGCACGGACGGGAACCGGCGGTCCTCGCTCTTGAGGATATCCGTCCATCTCTCCTCCGGTCGTCGGGCAGCGGGCTTTTAGGTCGGTTCGACCGGTACCCTTTCGCCCATGACCTGCACCTGCCGGAATCCCGCCCGCTGCCCGATCTGCAACACCCCCGTGCGCGTGCCGCTCTCGAATCTCGAGAACCAGGCGGGCGGTGCGATCCTGGTCGAACGGTTCGCACGCCGGGATTCGTCGACGTCTCGGGAGGGGCTCCGACGTCTGATCGAAGGGTGGGCGACGTGCCCGTCGTGCGGTCACAGCATCCACCACGAGCATTCCCGCTCGTGCGTCGCGGACGCGCTCAGCACCGCCGGGGTCCCGCTCGGGGAGCGCGAGTCGATCCTCGCCAAGATCACCTTCCCCGAAGGGTGACGGGCGGACGACCATGCCCGCGCCCGACGACTTCGTGGTCACTCCGTACGAGGTCAAGGGCAAGATCGACTACGACCGGCTGCGGGAGCTGTTCGGGACCCAGGAGATCACGCCCGAGGTCCTCGCCCGGATCCATCATGTCTCCGGAGGGGAGCTGCATCCGCTCCTGACCCGGGGGATCTACTACTCCCACCGCGACCTCTTGCCGCTGCTCGACGGCTACGCAAACGGCCGTCCGTTCTTCCTCTACTCCGGCCGCGGGCCTTCCGGGCCGCTCCACACGTCGCACCTCGTCCCGTTCGACCTGTGCCAATGGCTGCAACGACGCCTCGGCGTACCCATGTACATCCAGATCACGGACGACGAGAAGTTCTGGGCCCGCTCGGGTCTCACCCGCGAGGAGACGGCCCACTGGGGCCTCGAGAACCTCTACGACATCCTCGCCCTCGGGTTCGACCCGAAGCGGACGCACGTCTTCTTCGATTCCCGTTCGATCGGCGCGATGTACCCGCTCGCGATCCGAGTGGCGCGGAAGATCACGTACTCGAACGTCAAGGCGGTGTTCGGCTTCACGCCGAGCACCAACATCGGCCTCGTGTTCTACACGGCGCTTCAGAGCGTCCCCGCGTTCTGGCCGTCGTGGGCGGAGGGCCGGTCGGTACCGTGCCTGATCCCGTGCGGCATCGACCAGGACCCGCATTTCCGGCTGACGCGCGACATCGCGGAAGGCCTCGGCTACCCGAAACCGGCGCTGATCCACTCCCGCATGGTCCAGGGACTGCTCGGGGAAGGGACGATGTCGACGACCGGGAACCGCGCCGACGACGCGCTCTTCCTCAACGACCCGCCGAAGACCGTCGAGCGGAAGCTGCGCGCCGCGTTCACCGGCGGACGCGCGACCGTGGAAGAGCAGCGGCGCCTCGGCGCGACGCCCGAGATCTGTTCGGTCTGGGCGCTCTGGCGGACACGGTTCGCCGAGTCGGAGGCGAAGTTCGCGGAGGTGACGCGGACCTGCAAATCCGGGGAGCTCCTGTGCGGGGACTGCAAGGGGCAACTCATCGAGCGGGTCCACAAGTTCTACGAGAGCCACGCGGCCGCCCGCGAGAAGGTCAAGGAGTGGGCGGAGTCGACGATCGTGACGGTCCCGCCGAAGCCGCTCTAGGCGGCCGGTGCGCGCTCAGCCGATCTCGGGGCGCTCTACGGTCGGCTCCGGACGACGGAGCGTAGGCCCCTCGGGTTGACCGGGTACTGCCGCCATCGGTGCCGCCGGTTCCGGCGCGCCCGCTCCTTCCACGGCGGTCAGGAGCTTCAACATCGGGCGGAAGAGCGAGCGGGACGCGCGCTCGGGGTCGAGGGTGTAGGCGCGGTCGTAGGCGGCGACCGCTTCTTCTTCCTCCCCCAGGGTCAAGAGCGACAGCGCGAGCTCGAGCCAGCTCTTCGCCTCCCGGCTCCCTTCTCGTTCTCCCGTCTCGTCTACGTGATCGTCCCCCGCCGGGGTAGTGAAGCTGCGCGGGCTTCCGTCCGGGCTCGACCCGTCCCGGGAGAGCACGAGCGCCCGTTCGAACGCGGCCGAGGCGCCGGTCTCGTCACCGGATTCCGCGAGCGAGACCCCGAGCCGGTGCCAGGCGACCAGGTCCTCGGGGGTGAGCGCGACGGTGCGTCGATAGGCGAGGGCGGCGAGTCCCCACTCCTCCCGGAGCGAGCGGGCCACGCCGAGGTGGAACCAGGCTTCGGCATTCGAGGGGGTGAGCGCGACCGCGCGCGACAGCGCCCCTTCCGCCTCCATCGCCTGCCCGAGATGGGCGAGGCAGATCCCGTAGTACGACCAGGCGCCCGCGTCGGTCGGTCGTTCCCGGACGACGTCCCGGAACGCCCGTTGGGCGGCGTCGTACTCTCGACGAAGGAAATGGTGCACGCCGAGGTCGAATCGCTGGCTCACGGGGGGGTCCCGGGGCACCGAGGCGGCTCTCGGCGGAAAAGGATGCCGCCCGAGCGGCACCGGCGGTGGCGGGGCGCCCGTGCGGCACCGTCACGCGGCGACGGCGGCTTTATATCCCCGCCTCCGTCATGCGCCAGTCGAGGAATCCCAGAGCCCAGCCAGCATCGAGCGTCGCGCCCGTCCTAGTTTCGACGAGTGTTCTCTCGACGAGGGTCGCTCCTCGATTCCCGAACGCAGAACGCGAACCAAGAAGGCGACAAGAGATGGTAGACAAACCCCTGACCAAAGTGCGAGACCTAACGCCGAACTCGAAGCAAGTGAACGTCCTCGCGAAGGTACTGAGCGTGGGCGAACCCAAGGAGGTCATGGGCAAGTTTGGCGACCCCCGAAAGGTGTGCGAAGCCGTCGTCGGCGACGACACGGCCGTGATCACCCTGTCCCTCTGGAACGAGCAGATCGGCTCGATCGCGAAGGACGAGGTCATCCTGGTGGACAACGGGTACGTCTCCCTCGTCCGCGGGCACATGCGCCTCAACGTGGGCCGCTACGGGAACCTCTCGAAGTCGACCGAGGCGATCCCCGAGGTCAACCAGACGCTCGACATGAGCCAGCAAGAGTTCGAGAGCGAGCGCCGATCGTTCGGTGGCGGCGGCTTCCGTGACCGCGGAAGCGGTGGCTACGGTGGCGGCGGCGGTGGCGGTGGCGGCGGACGCTACTCCGGTGGCGGCGGCGGCCAAGGTGGCGGCAGTGGCGGTGGGGGCCGAGAGCGCTCCGACAGCTACAAGCGCTACTAGTCCCGCAACGCGCGAGCCCGTGCGAACCTTTTCCCCCGCCCTTCGGGGCGGGGGCCCCGGCACTTCCGGGACCTCCATTTGATTAAATAGAGCGCTCCGCTTGGGACGCCCCGCCGATGGCCGACGAGACCCGGGAACTGATCCTCTACGTTCAATCGAAGCGGGGGATCTCGACATTCTATCGTACCCCGGTGGCCACCGAGGTCGCGACCTCCTCCCCCCAGGGCGCACAGAGCGCGGGGGAAGGGACCACGCGCGGGGAGGAGGGGATCCTCTTTCTCTCGGACGACCAGGCGCGCTGCGTCGCGCACGCGGAGGAGATCGCCGCCCGGCGGGGGTATCACATCAAGGTCGTCGACATCGAGAAGGTCGGACGGGTGGAGCGGCTGATCGCCGAGCACCTGCGCGGCGTCCAGACGTTCCCGGTGCTGATCTCTCCGAAGGGCCCACGACTCGAGGGCGCGGTGCAGTTCACGGACGAGAAGCTCTCCGAGCTGATGCCGAGCGAGCTGCACAGCGTCCGCGCGTTCACCTACCTCAAGGTGCGCGGCGGCGACCTCGACCGGATCCGCAATCTCCTGGAGACGCTGCCCGAGGTCAAGGAGCTCCACTTCCTGACGGGCGACTGGGACATCCTCGTCGTCCTCGATTTCCCCCCGCCCGCGACCAAACGGCGGGTGCTCGACTTCGTGACGGAACGGATTCGCGGGATCCCCGAAGTGCTCGATACCTCGACGGTCGTCCCCGAGTTCTCGGTGACGAAGTTCCCGATCGCGTAGGTCCCCGACGCGGGCCGCGCGGCGGATTCAGTCCTTGCGACGTCGACGGCGACGCCGTCGCGGAACGACCGGCAGTTGGCGGGCATCGGCTCCCGGGGCGGCTCCGGGCTCCGGGGAGCCGTAGAGCGGCTCGACCGTGAGCGGATGGTCCTCGAGCCAGGCGACGCCTTCGACGTACGCAGAGAACGCCTCCAGACTCGTGAAGAGCGGGATCCCGAGCTCGACCGCGCGCCGCCGTAGGATGTACTCGTCCTCGAGCATCTGTTCGAACTTCTCCTGCGTCAGCGACAGCGGCACGTTCAGCAGCAGGTCGATGTTCCCCCGGTCGAGCGCCTCGGTGACGTTCGGATGCCGGTCCGGCTCGCTCACCTTGTGCAGGATCCGTACGCCCCGGATCCCCCGGGCGGCGAGGAACGCACCCGTGTCCTCCGTGGCCGAGATCTTCAGCCCCAGCGTCCGTAGCCGGTGCGCGACGGGGAGGAGCTGTTCTTTGAGTTCGGGGCCGCCGACCGAGAGGAAGGCGGTGCCGCGTCGCGGGACCAGTCGAACGCCCGTCGCCACCAGCGCCTTCACCAGGGCGTCGGAGAACGTCGGGCCGAAGCAGGCGACCTCCCCCGTGGACTGCATCTCGACGCCCAGCAGCGGGTCCGAGCCCGCGAGCTGGAGGAACGAGAACTGGGGGACCTTCACCCCCCACCGCCCGGGAGGCAGGGGCGCGACGCCCTCCCGCGAGATCGGTCGACCGAGCATCGCGCGCGCCGCTTCCCGGAGGAGCGGGACCCCCGTCGCCTTCGCGAGGAACGGGAGGGAGCGGCTCGCCCGGAGATTCAACTCGATGATCTGGTAGGCGTCGTTCTTCACGAGGAACTGCACGTTGAACGGGCCCCGGATCGCGAGCGTGGTCGCGAGTCGGCCGGCGGCATCGATCAGCTGCGCCTGCACCTCGGGCGTCGTGTGTCGGGGCGGCAGGCAGAAGATCGCGTCGCCCGAATGGACCCCGGCCCGCTCGACGTGCTCGAGCACCCCGGCGACCAACACCCGCTTCCCGTCCGAGATCGCATCCAGCTCGACCTCGTCCGCGCCTTCGATGAACTTCGTGATCACCACGGGGTGCTCGGGGGAGACGCGGGCGGCTTGCGAGAGGAACCGGCCGAGGTCGTTCCGTCCCCAGATCACCCGCATCGCCTGTCCGCTCAGCACGTACGACGGACGGACCAGCACGGGGTAGCCGACCTCGTCCGCGAAGCCGCTCGCTTCGTCGACGGTCGTGAACGCCCGCCACGCGGGTTGGGGGATCTCCAGCCGTTCGACGAGGCGGGCGAACTCGGCGCGGTTCTCCGCCATATCGATCGATTTCGAGGCCGTCCCCAGGATCGGCACCCCGCACATCTGGAGGAGCGGGGTCAGATTCTGGGCGAGCTGGCTCCCGACGCACGTGACGACCCCGGCGAACGATTCGAAGTCGAACAGGTCGCGCGTCCGTTCGAGCGTGATCTCCTCGAAGTAGAGCCGGTCCGACCGGTCGTAGTCGGTGGAGACGGTCTCGGGGTTCGAGTTGAGGACGGAGACGCCGGGGACTCCTTCCGCCTTCAGCCCCTCCACGAGGTTCATGGTCGACCAGTCGAACTCCACGCTCGAGCCGATACGGTACGGACCCGCGCCGATGACGAGGACGGAGCCTTTCGGCATCGGACGCACGTCGTCCGCGTCCGCGCGGTAGGTAAGGTAGAGGTAGTTCGTTCGGGCGGGCCACTCCCCCGCGAGCGTGTCGATCATCCGAACTCGGGGGCGGATCCCTTCCGCGAGGCGGCGACGGCGCACCTCCTCCTCGTCGACCCGCGCGGTGCGGCCGACCGCGCGGTCGGAGAATCCGAGCTCCTTCGCGCGACGTAGTAATGGTACCGGCACGTCGCCGTCGGCGACCGCGCCGAGCGCCCGATGCGTGCTCTCGATCTCTCCGAGGCAGTCGACGAACCACCGGTCGATCCACGATACCCGAGCGATCGTCTCCGGGTCGATCCCGGCCCGCAGGGCCTCGAGGACCCGGAACAGGACCTCGGGCGTCGGCTGGGCGAGGTCGGCGAGTATCGCCGCCGGCTCCCGGACCTCGGCGGGCGGCAGGAGGTCCGCGCGGGGGTCGCTCATGCGCACGGCTTTCGAGATCGCTTCGGGGAACGACGCGCCGATCCCCATCACCTCCCCGACCGACTTCATCGCGGGCCCGAGGCGACGGTCGGCCCGCTCGAACTTGTCGAGGTCCCACCGCGGAAGCTTGACGACGACGTAGTCGAGCGCCGGCTCGAAGCAGGCGGTCGTGACGCCGGTGATCCGGTTCTTCAGCTCGGGGAGCGTGTATCCGAGCGCGAGCTTCGCCGCCACGTACGCGAGCGGGTAGCCGGTCGCCTTGCTGGCGAGCGCGCTCGAGCGGGAGAGACGGGCGTTGATCTCGATCGCGTAGTACTCCTCACTCACCGGGTCGAGGCAGAACTGGATGTTGCACTCGCCGACGATCCCGCAGGCGTCCGCGGCCCGGATCGCCGCCTGGCGGAGCATCTGGTACTCGTGGTCGGTGAGCGTCTGGCTCGGCGCGACGACGATGTTGTCGCCGGTGTGGACGCGCATGCTGAGCACGTTCTCCATGTTGCAGACCGTGAGCGTGTTCCCCTTCGCATCGCGCACGACCTCGTACTCGAGCTGCTTGAACGTCCCGACGTACCGTTCGAGGAGCACCTGACCGACCGGGCTCGCGCGGAGGCCGCGGGCGACGACCTCCCGAAGTTCCCCTCGGTCCAGCGCCACGCCGCCGCCCTTGCCGCCGAGCGTGTAGGCGACCCGGACCATCACCGGATAGCCGAGCGTCTCGGCGGCGGCCGCCGCTTCCTCGTAGTTGTAGACGGCGCGGCTGGGGAGCGTCGGCACCCGCGCCCGGGCCATGATGCGGACGAACTTGCCCCGGTCCTCGGTCGCCTTGATGCCGGTGAGCGGCGTGCCGAGGACGCGAGTCCCCGACTTACGGAGCGCGCCGGAATCCGAGAGCTGGACGCCGCAGTTGAGCGCGGTCTGACCCCCGAACGAGAGCAGGATCCCCTCGGGACGCTCCGCTTCGAGGATCGGCGCGACGAACTCCGGCACGAGCGGTTGAAAGTAGACCCGACCCCGGCGCGGGGGGTCCGTCTGGAGGGTGGCGATATTCGGGTTGACGACGATCGCGTAGACGCCTTCTTCCTCGAGCGCCTTCAGGCACTGGCTGCCGGAGTAGTCGAACTCCCCGGCCTCCCCGATCTTGAGGGCACCGCTGCCGAGGAGCAGCACCTTCGAAGGGAGGGAGACCGTCATGCGCGACGCTTCACCTTCTGGACGAACCGGTCGAAGACGAACCCGGCCTCCTGCGGTCCCGGGTGGCCTTCCGGGTGGCCCTGCAGCGCCAGGACCCGTCCACCGCTGTCGCGCAATCCTTCGAGGGTCCCGTCGTCGGGATTCGTGGCCCAGACGTCGAGCCCCGTGTCGGCGAGCGAGGCGGGGTCGACCGCGTAACCGTGGTTCTCGCTGACGATGAGCGCCCGTCCGTCGGAGAAGTAGATCGTCTTGTTCTGGCCCCGATGACCGTACTTGAGCTTGAACGTGGTCGCGCCGCGCGCGAGCGCGATCAGCTGCTGTCCGAGACAGATCCCGAGCGTCGGAAAGGCGCGGGTCGACGGCCGGGCGAGCTCCTCGATCGTCGGGCCGAGCTCCGACGGGTCCCCGGGTCCGTTCCCGATGAGAAGACCCGCGACGCGGCGACCCTCCCATTTCGCCGGCACTTCATGGTCGTACGGTAGTCGGAGGACCGAGACGCCCCGGTCGAGGAGCGCACGCACGATGCTCGCCTTAATACCGCAGTCGAGCGCTGCGACCACGGGCCCTCCTCGGCGTACGATCAGTGTCGGCCGGGCGGGGGCAACCTCGGCCATGAAGTTCTCCTCCCCGTACTGCGGGGCGGCGCGGATCGACTTCGCGAGCTCCTCGTCGGACGGTCGGTCGTCCAGCGGGCCTACGTCGACGACGCCCCGAACGACTCCCTTCGACCGCAGGTGCTCGGTGAGCCGTCGGGTATCGACGCCCCGGACCCCGGGGACCCGCTCGGCCCGGAGCCAGTCGTCCAGCGTACGCTCGCTCTGCCAATGGTTCGGTGCGGTCGTCCCGCGAACCACGACCCCGCGCGGCTGAACCTCCCCGCTTTCGAGTCGGGGCAGCCCGTCCGCGTCGAGGTCGTTCGAGGGAACGCCGTAGTTCCCGATCAACGGGTACGTGAACGTCAGGATCTGCCCGCGGAACGATGGGTCCGTGAGGGACTCCGGATATCCGACCATTCCGGTCGTGAACACGACCTCGCCGACGCGGCGAGCGGTCGCTCCGAGCCCTTCTCCGTCGAAGCGAGTCCCGTCCTCGAGAAATAGAGTCCCCCCCAGCGCGCTCTTCGCGGCGCGGGCCGGCACAGCCGTCAGGAACCCGAAGCGAAGGAGGAGGAGGTTCGGGCTTAAGTTTTGCCGTCACCGGAGCGTCCGCGCGACGGATTTCCGGGGTCCGCGCGATGCGCGCGGAAGAAGGAGGCCTGAAATTCCCGCGGCGGGTGGTCCACGCTGTGCCGGGCCTTCCTCGCGTGCAGGAGTCGTACGACTTCCTCGTGATCGGGGGGGGACACGCGGGGCTCCAGGCGGGCCTTAAGGCGTCGCTCCTCGGCCACTCGGCGGCGATCGTGGACCGCGGACCGAAGTACTCCCGTTCGTACTACTCGCCCAGAATGGACAACATCCCCGGATTCCCCGGCGGGATCTCCGGCCACAAGCTTCTCGACGAACAGGTCGCCGCGGTGCGGAAGGCGGAGACGGTGGGCTACTTCACCCCCGCACGCGCCGTGGCGGTGGCGCGAGTCGAACGGGAGTATACCGTCACGTTCGAATGGCTGAAGCAGACCCACGTGGTCCGCGGACGGGCCCTCGTCCTCGCGCAGGGCGTCGTCGACCGGATCCCCTCGGTGGGCGGAGAGATCGACCCGATCTTCCCATGGGCGAACCAGGCGCTCGTCGATTTCTGCATCCTGTGCGACGGCCACGAGCTCACGAGAAGGTCGGTCGCGGTCCTCGGCGACGATGCGTTCGCTGCACGGACCGCGCTCGACCTCCTGCACTTCCGGCCGACGTCGGTCGAACTCCTCACCCTGGGCCAGCCCCTGCTCGACGGCGTCCCCGAGGTCGAGCGCGCCCCGCTCGCGGCGACCCTCGCAGAGAAGGGGATACAGCACACCGACCTCGAGGTGGTCGGGTTCGACGAGATCCGGGAAAAACGGTTCGGCGTGAAGTTTGCCGACGGGAGCCACCGGAGCTACGACCGGGGCTTCAGCGCGCTCGGATGGTACGACATGCACCACGAGTTCCCGCGATCGCTCGGCGCAAAGTTCGACGCCGACGGATACGTGATGACGGACGAAGATTGCCGGGTGCTCACCGAGGCGACCGGAGCCCCGATCCCCGGCCTCTACTGCGTGGGCGACCAGCGGAACGGCTGGAACCAGATCCCCGAGGCGTGGGCGACCGCCGAACGCGCGGTGATCCACGCGTACGGCGAATACCTCTGAGCGGGATCAGCCGGCGGGCGTGGGCCGCATCGGACCCGCGACGTCGAGGTGGCGCGCCAGTTCCGTCAGATCCTTCGCGACGGCGGCCGCTCCGCCGGCCAAGAACCGGTCCTCGGTCATCGGTTCCGGGCTCTGGTCCGACGGGTCGGGCAGGATCCCGTAGAACCGCACCCGAGCCCGCGTCGCGCATTCGGCATCGACCAAGTGATCGCCCACGAACAGGGCTCGGTCTTCGGGGATCTCCATCTCCCGGAGGAGGAGCTGGAGCGCTTCGGGCGACGGCTTCTGGGGCCCGGGAGCGCTGCGGCTGCGCAGGTACGGGAAGAACGGGCCGAGACCCGTACGGGCGAGCGCGTTCCGGGCGAAGTACTCTGAACTGCGGGTGAGCACCCCGAGGCGAAAGCCGCGCTCGCTGAGGGCCCGCAAGAGCGACTCGGCGCCGGGGCGTACGACCGTGCGCGGCAGCGCCTCGGCCTCGATCGCGTCGATCCGCTTCGGGTACTCCGCTTCGAACCGGAAGAGGTTCCCCTCCGGCGCCCCCGAATTCGCGAGCTCCTCACGGGCGGTCTCGACGATCCGGTGGATCGGGTCCCGGACCGAGAGATGCCCGGGGACGACCCCGTGCTGCTCCGCGATACGGATCACCTCGGCGCGCATCCGGCCGAAGTCGTGGTGGGAGAGGACCAGGGTGCCATCGAGGTCGAACACGACCCCGAGCAACGGCTCGAGAAAATGTGGCTCGGTGTCTGGCGGCGGCATCTCGCCTCCGTCCCGGAACGGGGCGGAAGGGGAGGTAAGGGTTTGCTTCCAGCGGAACGTCCGGTCGCACCGGACCCTACGGGCCCTGGTGGAACGCGAGTCCGTACCACGTGCCCCGCTCCTTGTCGAACGTCGTCCCGCACTGGTAGCAGAAGAAGATCCTCGCCGGCGGTTCCTTCGGCTCGAACTCCATCGAGGTGCCGCAGATCGGACAACAGAGCTTCGTCTCCACCTCGGGCAATCCGTGCCAGGAGTCCCGGCGGCGGTCGTAGACGACCCCGTGGTGCGCGCACAGGAACATCGGGAACGGGACGGTGGGGCTCGCCGGCCCCGTCATCGCACGACCACAGACGGGACAGAACATCGAGGAGAGAGGGGCTCCCGACGCGATGAACCTGCCGCCCGACCACTACGCCGCGGAACGAGGGCGCTCGAGCGTCACGACCGACTCCCGCAGGACGAACGAACGTCGCTGTCCGCTGCGACGGGGGCGCGCGACCTCGACGGAAACGATCCGGTAACCGAGCGAAGCGCCCAATCGTGCAGTCAGCAGGTCCGCCGGAACGTAGGTGCCGGCTAAGAGGGAGTCGCCGACCACCAGCACGAATCGCCCGCCGGGGGCGAGCGCGTCGCGAACGTTCGTGAGGACCGGGACGAGGTCGGAGAAGTACCGTCGAACGACCGCGTGGACATCGTCCCGGCGGTAGGAGCGTTTGCGGGCGACGTTGTCGCGGATCCGCGGGAGGATCTCGTCGAGCCACGGGTCGATGGAACCGGAGACGGAGCGATAGGGCAGGGTCTCCGTACGCGGCAGGTTGTCGCAGGCGACCTCGGCGCTGCGCAACGCCGCGAGGTCGGCATACGAGTGGGCATAGCCGAGCCACGCGAGGTCGATCTTGTAGTTCATGACGTAGTCCATCCCGTTGACGTAGGGTGGGCTCGTGACGGCAAGGTCCACGGACCCTGCCGGCCATCGCACGGTACGGGAGTCGCCTTCCACGATCCGGGCCGCGGGACCCCAGTGCGCGCGCTCCGAAGCAAGCGAGTCGAGGTCGGCCGCCATCTCATCGACCGCCTCGAGGAACCGGTCGAAGGGGCTCCGGTCCGACGGCCGATGCCGTCGGTCGTACCCAAGGCAGGGGGATCGGTGGAGCCGACTCGACGGGATCAGGATCCGGCCGAACGCGAGACGCAACGCCTCCGTGATCGGGGTTTCGTCGCGGGGGAGGGCGTCGCGAAGGCGAGTGAGATCGTCCAGCGTACCAGGGTCGAACTGGCGTCGAGTCTCTCTCAGGAACGGCAACGTTCCCGGGGCGCGTCGACGCCCGCGCTCGACGGTGCGCCGTCCCCCCGCACGGAGTACACGCGCGGGGAGTTCGAATCGCGTTTTGACCCGGGCAGCGAGCACCGCCGGTGCCAGGAGCTCCGTCCCCAACGCTCGGGCGCCTCCCCGTCGCGCTTCGACCAAACTGGTCCCACTGCCGGCGAACGGGTCAAGGACGGTGGCCCGACGGCCGAGCTGGGCGGCATCGAGGACCCCCCGCACGAAATCAGCCGAGTAGCCCTGCACGTACGGCCACCATCGGTGAACGGGAAGCGACTCGTTGGAGCGGAACGTGATCGGCCCGGCGTACGCGCCGAGGGCGATACCGTTCTCTCGAACGAAGCGCTCCACGAAAGCGGCGGGGTCGACAAAGTCGCTCCGACCGTCCAGTCGCTCGAAGTCCCGGAGAACGTACAGTCCACGACCCAACCGGGCGACGTCCCCGCGAAGCCGTAGCTCGGTGAGCGCTCGTTCGACACGGTCCGGGCGATGGTCGAGCCGAGTGGCGAGCTGTCGCACGGTCGCCCCGACCGCACCCGTTTCCCCGAGCGCGTCGCGCAACGCGGCGTCGAACTCCGGGCGGGGCAGGTCGGGCACGCCGGGCCGACAGCGAGCGGGCCCTATGAGCGTGCGCGTCGGGTCGGGGGTTCGGGTCGTCCGGGGGCCGGAGGGACGAGCGAAATCTTGGGCCAGTGGTGGGCGCGGATCGACTCGCGGATCGCGCGGCGAGTGGCCCGGCGTTCGTCCTTCAGCGACCGAACCCAGTCGGTGGAGCGAAGGTCCGGGTCGAGGTCACCCAGCACGATATCGAGGTCGTGGAGACGGCCGAGCCGAATTTGCAGGCGTCGGATAGCGGGCGGAAGGGTGTTGCCGGTCTTCCCCTCGAGTCGCGTGCGCACCTCCGTCAGGTGCCGCAGTCGGCGTACCTGGATCCGCAACCGGTGGAGTCGAACGGAGGTCGGGCGCCGGCGAGCTCGTCGGTGGGCCTCCCGAGCCTCTTCGTGGCGCCGAGCCTGCTCCTCCTCCAGCGTGCTCGCCAGGTGGATCCCCGCCCCGGGACGAACGGCGAGTTCGAGGCTCTCGCGAAATCCCTCGAACAGGTGCGCGTCGCGCTCGGACCGGAGGAACACCCGAAGCAGCTCCCGGCCGGTACGCGCGTCGTCGCGCAGTCGCGAGCGCAATCGGGCGACCAGCGCGATCTCCTCTCGAGCGGGGCGAGGCAGCGTCGGCCCTTCGATCAGCTCGATGACGACGTCGCGGTCCCGGACGCGGCCGACGAGTCGGGCCAGCCGTTTGAGGCGCCGATCGAGCGGGAGGACCAGGTCTCGGTGACGGCTCGCGAGCAACTGCTCCCAGAGCGCGAGGGCGTGCCGTAACCGGCGCATCTCCCGGTGCAGTTCGTGGAGGCTCTCCGGGGAGGGGTGGGGCCGGGCGACGACCTCATCCACCGACCCGGCGACTTCCGCGAGCAGTCGTTCGAGTTCCTGGGCGAGTAGCGCGGGGCGGACCCGCGGTCGCGTCGGCCTCCTCGCCGTGGTCGCCCCCTCGGACGGGACGACCGGCGGATAGTAAGCCCTCGCTTGGCCGAAAAATCCTCGCTCACCTCTATTAGGGAAACTTCCTGTGGGAGGCCGTGGACCGCGCGCGCTCGGTGGTGCTCCATGCCGCGGCCAACGGCACCCGGGCCCGACCCGGTCGCACGATCGGGGTCATCGACGTCGGGTCGAACACCGCCCGGTTCGTCGCGTTCGAGGCGGCGGCCTCTGGTGCGGTGCGGGCGTTCTACGAGACCAAGGAGTCGCCGCGGCTGGGGCTCGGCACCGGCCCGGACGGGCGACTGACCGCCGCCGCGATAGAACGGGGAATCGCCGCGGTCGACAGCTTCGCGCAGACCGTGCGGTCGTTGGGGCTCACCCGCACGATCGCGGTCGCTACGAGCGCGGTCCGGGACGCGCCGAACGGCGCGGAGTTCGTCCGTCGCGTGGAGCGGTCGACCGGCGTTTCGCTCCGGATCATTTCGGGCGCCGAGGAGGCCCGCTACGCCTACCTCAGCATGGCGGCCGCTTGGGAGCTCGACAACGACCTTGTCTCGGACCTCGGGGGCGGGTCGTTGCAGCTCGCCGACGTCCGGTCCGGTCAGTTGAGGAACTCCGTCAGTGTGCCGTTGGGCGTTCTGCGCCTGTCCCAACGATTCTTCGACCACGACCCCCCGAAACGACGTGAGATCGACGAGCTGCGGGAGTACGTGCGCGAGACCCTGAGCTCGGTCCTCGAGGCGTTCGGTGGGAAAAAATACGGTCTCTTCGGGATCGGCGGGACGGTCCGTTCGCTCGCGCGCGCCGCGATCGAGTTCCGGGATTATCCCGTCGAGCGCGTGCACGGCTACCCGCTCTGGGACCACGACCTGGAGGCGCTCGCCGAGCTGCTGGGGGAAATGCCGGCGGCGAAGCGACGCGCGGTCCCGGGGATCGGTGCGGACCGGGCGGACGTGGTGATCGCCGGGATCGTCGTGCTCCAGGAGCTCGTCCGGGCCACGCACGCCGAGCGGATCGTCGTCGCCGGTATCGGGATCCGCGAAGGACTGGCGTTGGAGGCGATCGGAGCGAAGCTCCCCGTTTCCGCGGAACAGTTGGCGGAGCGGTCGGCCGCCGCCGCGGCGGAGTCGTTCGCCTTTCGGCTCGACCACGGGCGCGAAGTCGCCGATACGGCGTTCGGTTTGTTCGAGGTCCTCGCGCCGCGGTTCGGTTGGGGCCGGAGCGAGGGGCTCGCGATCCGGGTCGCGGGGTGGATGCACGATGCCGGGACCGCGATCGACCTCTGGCGGCACGCCAACCACTCCGCGTATCTGATCCAAAACTACCCGATCTGGGGACTCGACCAACGCGAGGTCCTCCTCGCGTCGATGGCGGCCCGTCTGCACGAAGGGGATGACCTCCCGTCGGCATGGAAGAAGGGGTTCCTGCCCATCATCCGCGCCTCCGACCTCGAAACGGCCCGCCGCCTGGGAGCGATTCTCGAGGTCGCGGAACTGGCGTCCGACGCTCGGCCCCGATTCTCCCTCGGCGGAGCGGGCAAGACCCTGACGTTGGCCTTTTCTGCCCCGGCCGATACCCCTCTCCCCGCGCACTGGGAAGAGAAGGTCCGCAAGGCCATGATGCGCGAGTTCGAGGTCGAGGTACGGTTCCGTGATCGCTGAGACGCCGAGCCCGACCCACGGATTCCCCGGCCGCCTCTTCGTCTTCGAGGGGCTGGACGGCAGCGGCAAATCGACGCAGGCGGCGCTCCTCGGAAAGTGGCTGCAGGCCCAGGGCTATCGCGTCTTCTTCACCGAATGGAACTCGTCCGAACTGACCGCCGCGACGATCCGTCGGGGCAAGAAGAAGAACCTGCTGACCCCCACGACATTTTCGCTCCTGCACGCCACCGACTTCGCCGACCGGTTCGAGCGGAAGATCCTCCCTCCCCTCCGGGCCGGATATGTCGTGGTCTGCGACCGGTACGCCTACACCGCGTTCGTTCGGGACGCCGCGCGTGGCTGTGACCCGGCGTGGGTGCGGAACATCTACTCGTTCGCCCCCCGGCCGGACCGGGTCTTCTACTTCCGCGTCCCGGTCGCGGTGTCGCTGAAGCGAAAAGTCGCCTCCCGCCTCAAGATCAACTACTACGAAGCCGGCATGGACCTCGGCCTCTCGGACGACCTGAAGGACAGCTACGAACGGTTCCAGACCCGCCTCAAGCAAGAGTACGAGCGGATGGCCCGCACGGATGGGTTCACGGTCATCGACTCGAGCCGGTCCGTCGAGACGATCCAGTCGGAGCTTCGGGGCCACGTCCGACCGATCCTCGAGAACTTCCCCACCGGAGAGAAGCTGATGCATGACGAATAGGACGTACGGCACCCGCCTGCCGGGCTTGACCGACGAGTCGCTCACCGGGAAGCTCATCGTGGTCGAGGGCGCCGACGGCTCCGGCCGGACGACGGAGGTCGCGCTCCTGCGCGAGTGGCTCGAGATCGAAGGCCACGCGGTCGTCGACACGGGGCTTCGTCGCTCGACCCTCGTGGCGGAAGAGATCGACCGGGCAAAACAGGGTCACACGCTCGGCGCGACGACGATGGCGCTGCTCTACGCGGTCGACTTCGCGGACCAGCTCGAGAATAAGATCGTACCGGCGCTCGCGGCGGGCAGCACGGTCCTCGCGGACCGGTTCATCTACACGCTCATGGTGCGGGCCGTGGTCCGCGGCGCGTCCCGCGAGTGGGCCCGGCAGCTCTACGGCTTCGCCCTTCGACCCGACCTGGTCGTGTTCCTGGAGGCCCGCCCCGAGATCCTCCTCCACCGTGCCATCGCGAAGTACGGGTCGCTCGATTACTGGGAATCCGGCATGGACCTCTCCCTCTCCCGCGACCTGTTCGAGAGCTTCTTCGCCTACCAGGACCGGCTGTCGAAGGAGTTCGCCTGGGTCGGGGCCGAGTACGGATTCCACCGGGTCGACGCGAACCGCCATCCAGAACAGGTCGATGCGGAGGTGCGCGCCCTCGTGGCGCCGCTGTACGGCAAACCGAAAACCGCCGCCCTGATGGGGGCGAAGCCTCCGCTCAGTCGCCTGCGTCCGAAAGCTGCTTCCGGGTAAGGAGCCAGAGCAGTCGGGCCGCGCCCGGCCGCACCGCGCTCGGGAACTCGAGGCAGGCGGCACCTCCCTTCGTCAGCCGAACGACGGCGATACCCTCCCCCGTGAGCGACAGGCCCACGAACTCGGCGAGGGTGGGCTCGTGGCCGACGATCACGAGGGTTCGATTTACCGCACTCTCCCGTCGCACCCGCGGCAGGATCGGCGAGGAGAGGGTCCCGGCGTCGAGTTCGGTCCACGGCACCGGTCGGCGGGGCGGGTCGAGTGCCTTCCCGAGGATCTCGGCGGTCCGGCTCGCGCGCAACGCGGGGCTCGTCGCGAGAGTCGAGACCGGGCCGACCAGGCGCGAGAGACCGGTAGCAACGCGGCGGGTCTGCTGAATGCCCTTCCGGCTGAGCGGGCGCAACCCGTCGTCCGGCCAACGGGCGGGGTCCCGAACCTCCGCCGGACCATGACGAAAGACGACCACCCGTGCAGCCCGAGCGATTGCTCTCACGTTCGAAACCTCCGGAGGGGACCGCCGACGAAGACCGGCGGTAGAAAGCGGTTCCCCCCTCGAACGGAGGTCAGCGGTCTAGAGGAGGATCGGCTCCCTCTCCCGTTCCGAGGCTTCCGAGAACGTGACCGGGATCGCGCGGTCGAGCGCGACCTGGGCGATATCCTGGGCGTAGGCCACCGTCCGGCCGATCGACTCGAGGATGCGGGTCACCGCCGCCGCGGTGGCGGGCGGCATCGTCCCCCCTCCGACCGCGGGTAGCAGACGGTCCGAGAGCGCGCGGCCCGAGGCGAGGAGCGCATCCCCCATGTCGAGCAGGTCGTTCGCCGCGGCGTCATCCCGGGCACTGAGGACACCCTCGAGGTGGTCCATCGCCTGCCGGTGGAACTGCCGGAGGGAGGTGAGCGGCCCGGAACCGTTCGGCAGCTGGACGAGCCGCCGCCCGGTCTCCCCGAGCACGGTGGCGTGGTCCGCGATCCGTTCGAGGCTTCGGGCGATCGTCCATGGTCCGAGCAGCGTTACGCCCGAGCCGTCGAGCCCGAGGCGGAGCGCGGCGAGTCGCTGGACGTACCACGCCTCGCGGTCGATCTCGTCGTCCCGCCGTTCCCAGTACTGGTCGTCTCCGAGCGGAAGTTCGGACCAACTGTCGACCGCCTCGCGATGGAACGCCACGACCATCCGTCCCATCCGGGTCAGACGTTCGGGGAGGGGGACGGGACTCTCGTAGGCGAGGTCACGCAACCGGATAACGCCCTCTTCCTCCGAGACGATCTCGGGTTGACGGGTCCTTCGGCAGAAGGTCCGGACGACGTCCCGGGTGCGGCTGGCGCGGGACGGTCGGTCGATCAGCACGAACTCGCGGGCCCCGCCGAGGTAGGCGCCCAGGAGTCGTCGGAAAAGATGCTCGGGGGACTCCCCCACGCCGACGGTGACGGTAGCGACCGGAGGTTGCCCGAGCAGGAGGGCGCCGTACGGCGCGGCGACGCGCCCGGAGGGCGTGGTTCGTCGGGGGTTCGGCCGTCCGGTCGATTCCGGAACACGTGAGTTCGTATCGGCGGTCGGGGGTCGCGCCACGGGGCGCGGTGCGGAGGTCCTCCGGGGTCGAACCCGTTCCTCCGTCGGTCTCGCTTCTGTCATCGGGGATAGTACGCCACGAAGGACATATATAGAATTTCAATTTAGACTATACAAACTACTATAGGTATGGTAGACCACCCACACCCTGACGGCGGGACGCCGCGTGTGGGACGGGTCGGGGGCGATTCCCCGCATCGTTTCGCGAGGTGATCGGACGGGCCGACTCAATCGTCTCCCGCGGCTACCGTCGTGGGCAGGGGGTCATCGGGCAACCCCGCGCCGCCGATCAGGGTCGGAGTCGGGCGCCCTCAGGGCCCTCCACGGTCAGCCCGGATTCGGAGCAATATTGCAGGACACGATTCAATCCTGCCAAGGAGAGCCGGTGCCCCCGCCGCTCCAGCTCCTCCAGGAGCTTTCGTCGTCGCACGGGGGTCGACGACTGTTCGAGAATAGCGACCACGGCCGTCACCATGCCGGGGGGGATTCCTGCGGGCGGCGGAACGGAGTCGGCCTTCGTAGGAGGCGACGACATCGCGGATGAGGAACCGAGGGCCGATTTAGAGACACTGGCTACGGGGGGCCGCATTTCCGGCAGCCCGGGTATCGGCGTGCTCCCCGCGCATGGTAGGGGAGGGTGGGGGTGACTCCGCGTCGGAATGCGTGGGCCGTGACGACCTCGAAACGCCGGGCGGTTCGAATCCAAGGGAACATCCGGCAAGGGCCGCGAATCTTATCCATCGAGGAAGATGAGATCTATTCCCCTCGCGCCGTTTGGTCCGGTCCTGATGGGAACTCTGCGGTCCGGAGCCGGCGAGCGATTCGTGGCGCGTCGTTCCGGGCAAAACGCCAGAGTTGCTCGACGGTGATCAGAGCCGCGCTTGAGTCGTACGGGTGCGCGACGTCGTGGCGGAACCTTCGAAGGCCCCTCCAGGGAATCTCCGAGTTTGTGGTCTTGAACGGTCGGCCAGTCTTTTCGGCGGCTTCGGCCAGCAACTCCGTTGCGTGCTCAAGCGCGTAGCGCGCTTCCGGACTTGTCTCGAGGCGATCCCTGCCGCCCCGAACCCCGAGGGCGACTACTTCGAGATGGCGGAGCATCTCGTCCACGAGGAACCGGTCGCGCTGCTCGGAGTCCCTCACAGGGGCACTCTCTCCGCCTCAACCTGGGGCTCGATCGCCCAATTGAGACCGCCCTCGTTCACGAGGTCGACCTTCCGACCGAGTGTCTCCTCGAGGTCCGCGTTCAGTTCTGCCTTCACAAGGAGCGAGACGGGCCGGTCCCACTGAATCATCAGGTCGACGTCACTCTTCCTCGTCGCTTCCCGCCGACGAACCGATCCGAAGACCCAGAGTCGACGGGCCCCGTGCTCCCTGCCGAGACGGAGGATCTCGGCTCGGTGGGGCCCAAGAACTTCCTCGATACCTAGGCCGGAACCGAGAACAATCGGCCGAATCCTTGGGACGTTCCAAAGACGCGACTTGCATCGAGGGCAGACCGCGGGGTAGCCGCGGCGGCGAAACCTCCAGGTATAGATACAGCGGTAACAATGACCCACACGGCCAATCCGTTTCGTCATCGTCTTACTTAAGAGAGACAATAAATTTACTTATAGCTATCGACCGAACGATATCGACCACATCGAACTCGTTGGCCAAGCGTGGAGAGCCTTCTCCTAAGTCGATTGTGAGCCGCACGGCAGTCGAACCCTGGGCCGAGTGGGATTCGCATCGCCGGGCGGTACGAATCCGGCCTAGAGGGTGGTATTCGTACCGTGGGCCGGGACGGATTCGAACCGTCGATATCCGCGTTGTAAGCGCGGCGTCATCACCACTAGACCACCGGCCCAGGGTCGGAGAGAGGTCCCTCCTCCATCATGGGAGTGTCGGTCGGGGCGTGGGCCCGGTGACGAACTCTCACCGCGAGGCCATGGCCCATTTCCGACATCAACGGGCCGGGGAGGGTCGCCTCGCCCACGCCCGCGAGCATTCCGCTCCGCAGGAGCACGACGCTGTCGCCGACGCGGATCTCGCGGTCCGCGGCCCGGACTCCGGGGGTGAACAGATCGCCGGCCAACGATAGCGCCGGCTCGACGTCGACGAACAGCGGGGGGTCCGGAACGAGGCGTCGCGCGCCGGCGACCGTGAGGTGGAACAGTCCCCGCTCCTCGCGCAGCGTGGCGAGGTCGGCCCGTCCGTCGGTCAGACGCTGGAACCACGGACGTCCGGCGAGCCGGACCGGCGACGCGAACAGCCGGTCTGCCGCGGCACGACCGAACTGAACGCTGGCGAGCTCCCGGAGCTCCTCCCGAACCACGGCGAGCGGGCCGCCGGGGACCGACTTCTGTCCGGCCAGCGCGCCGTCGAGGGTCTGTCGCAGGGTGCGCAGTGCGTCGGGAGACGTCGTTCGACCGTCTGAAATCGTCCAATGCAAGGGTGGCTGACCGGAGAACGCCGGACGGAGGAACGAGTACTCTTCAGGGTCCAGGTGCACGACCACGGAACTGTACTTGCCCTGCGCCAGCAGGTGGCGGAGTCCGGCAAGCACCGCCTCCCGTTCCGGCTCGACCCAATCGCCCGTGACCGGGATGTCGTAATGCCGCGCCGGGGGAACATCCTCGAGCTCGCGAGGCACGAGACCGATCGGAGAACTGACCGAGACGACGTGCACCCGTTCGACCGCGTGCAATCCATCCCACGCCGTCGCGAACCTCCGATGCGAACGGGAGTGACGGTACGGTTTCGTCTTCGAGCAGGGGACGAGCAGAAGAACGGTCTTCGACGCGGGAGGTCGGTAGCGTTCAAGGAGACGGCGGCGGAACCGTGCCATCTCCGGGCGGCGCTGCGACTCCAGGATCACGTAGGCGCGCACCCCCGCGCCGATCACGGGGGTCCGCTCCTCGAGCAGGGAAGCGAGCTCCCGGTCCGCGTACCGGAGCATCTCGGCAAGGACCGGCTCCGACGGGAGTCGGGACTCGACGAGTTCGCGAAGACGGCCGGCGCGGGCGGCCGCTCGGGTTTCGGCGATCGCCCGCCGGTACGCATGGACCGTATGGATCGCGAGGGGCCCCTCCGTATCCGCCGAACAGGCCGCGCAAGCGCAGAGCCGTTCGGTGCGCGCGACCGCGCGGTCGAACGGTCCGAAGGTCGGGTCGAGGTATTCGTCCCGCGCCGCAGCGAACAGACCTTCGGTGGTGTCGACGAGGTCGACTCCGAGGTACGCCAACAGAGGGATTCGATGGGGGAGCGCGACGCGAGGCGCCCAGAGCAGGGGGGAGCCCCCGTAGGCAGTACGGATCTCTCGGAGCGCGTGGATGAACGGCAGTCCGTCGGCCCAGAGCGCGCGCGCGTTCCCGAAGACGATCAGGTCGGGACGGGGCACGTTCGATGGAGACCCTGCACTGGACGTGAGCGGCGCGTGGACGAAGACGGTACCTTCCCCGACGACCAAGCCGGTCCCCGGGGCACCCATGACTTCGGGCGCCAGCACCGGGAATTCCAAGTCGAGTTGCCCGGACGCGTTCGCCAGGACCAGGTGACGTGACCCGGCGGGTGCGGGGTGACTTCGCAAGGTGAGTGCGGCTCCCTCCCCCGCGGGCGGCTGACTTTCGATCAGCGTCGGCGTCGCGACCGCGAGGGAGCCGACTCGAGCGGCACCGACCAGGGCCAGCCCGTCCAGCCGATCCACGGTTCGAGGCACGGGTCCCGGTCCGCCTCCGGCCTCAGTCGTCCCCGACGGTCTTCCCACTCTTCTTGCGCGGGCGGCCCGACGGGGCGGGGGGGAAGAACGCTTCCCAGGCGGGGAGCAGCGACTCTCGCCGCTCCGCCCCGGCCTCGGAGCGTCCCCTCTTCCCGAACAGCGGGTCGTGCGTGTCGCGCACGTCGCGGAGGAACTCCGCCGGATTCTCGCTCGCCTTTTCGAAGCCGTACAGGATCAGTTGTCGAAGGAAGCTCGATTGTCCCCTCCATCCGATGCGTCGCCGCACCGCGGGGTTCAGGTGGCGCTTCGCGAGTCGCCAGACCTCGTTCGTCGTGCGGTGGTCGCGGGCCGAGAGGCCGATCATCACCTGCGGCATGGGAATCGGAATCCGTGACTAGGCCCGACTCTTTAACTCGCGCTAGCCCCGAACTTAGAGTAATCCGTGCACCATCCATACCGGACCGAGCGGATAGAACAGAGCGAGCACGACTCCGAGCAGGTAAATCGCCCCGAGCGCGAAGTGGCGGTTGAACGGCATCCGGGTCTCCGTGGGCGAGCGGATCAGGGCGCGGTCGCTCACCGCAGCGATCCCGCCCATGACCACGAGCGCCCCGAAGTACGCCGGAGGGAGACCGATGGCGAGCCCGAACAAAGCGAGAAGACCGAGAGCGACCGCGTGGAGGACCGGCACCAGACGGGCGGCACGGGCGGGGCCGATCCGCACGGGCACTGAGTAGAGACCCAACTCCCGGTCGCTGGCGATGTCGCCCAGGCTGTGGACGGTCTCGAATGCGGTGCCCCACGCGAGCAGTCCCCCGACCGCGAGGAGGACGGGGAGTGGCAGCGTCCCTCGCACGGCGATGAACACGGCGGCGGGGGTGATCGCCTCCACGAGACCGAGGAACGCCGTCGTGAACGACGTGACACGTTTCGTGTAGCTGTACCCCAGCACGATCGCGAGGGCTACGGGGGCCAGGACGAACGCGAGGGGGTTCAGGAAGTACGCCGCGCCAACGAGGAGCGCCGCGTTCGCCGCGCAGAAGGCGAGTGCAAAGACGGGGGAGGCTCGACCCGAGGCGACGAGACGGCCTTTCGTCCGAGGGTTCCGAGCATCGATCTCGCGGTCGGCCCAGCGATTGAAGCTGTGGCCCGCATTGCGTGCCGCGACGAACGCGATGACCACCAACACGACCGTCCGCAAGGACGGGAGGCCATCGGCGGCGAGAAGGAGGAAGGCGAGCGCGAACGAGAGGTTGAGCCCGAGATTCTGGATCTCTAGAAACCGGCCCAGCTCCTTCGCCGGGGAGGCCCGCGGCGCGGGAGCGGCGCTCACCGACCCGACCGGCCGAGCAGGCGAGCCAGTGCCGGGTCCTGTCGGATCGCCTGCTCGGCGGCGAGCGCGGCGGCCGGGTCCGAGCGGATCTCTTCGGGCCATGGACGCGGGAACCCGTCCTCCGGGCGTTTGCGGGTCGCGTCGATCCCGACCTTGCCACCGATGTTCGGGATCGGGTTCGATATCGATAGCTGGTCCACCGGTCCCTGGACGAGCTCGAGGTCCCGGGCCGGGTCGGCCTGCAGTCCGACCCGGTACAGGACCTCCGAGAGGTCGTGGACGTCGACGTCCTCGTCGACGACGACGAGGTAGCGGACGAACATCATCTGTCCGAGGCCCCAGAGCGCGTGCATCACCTTGCGCGGGTGATCCGGGTACGATTTTCGGATCGCGACGACCCCTACGTTGATGAACAGTCCGGGGGCGGGCAGGTTCATGTCCACGACCTCGGGAAGCACGAGACGGATCACGGGCAGGAACACTCGTTCGACCGCCTTTCCGAGGACGGCGTCCTCGGTCGGCGGCTTTCCCGTGACCGTGGTCAGGTAGACCGCCCGCTCCCGGTGCGTGACGCGCGTGACGTGGAAGACGGGGAACGGTTCCGCTGCGGAGTAGTAGCCGGTGTGGTCCCCGAACGGGCCTTCGACGTGTCGCTCGGTTGGGTCGACGTACCCTTCGAGGACGATCTCGGCCTGGGCGGGAACCTCGAGGTCGACCGAGGTCGCCTTGACGAGCTCGACCGGCTCCGAGCGGAGGAAGCTCGCGAACACGAAGTTGGAGATCCCTTCCGGGACCGGGGAGAGCCCGGAGAAGACGGTCGCCGGGTCGATCCCGATCACGGCCGCCACGGGCATCTTCTCGCCCCGGGCCGCCCACTTGCGGTAGTTGTTCGCCCCGACCCGATGGACCTGGAAGTGCATCCCGAGGGTGTCGGGGCCGTACTGCTGCAGACGGTAGATCCCGGTGTGCGGCTCGCCGGTCTCCGGGTCGGACGTGACGACCACGGGGTAGGTGATCGTCCGGCCGCCGTCCTTCGGCCAGCACTTCAGGATCGGCAAGCGGTCCAGGTCGACCGTCGATTCTACGACCTCCTGGCACGGTCCCGAACGGACGCGCTTCGGAGCGAGCGAGCGGAGCGTGGAGAGCGCTTCGATCGTTCCCGAAAGGTCGCGCACGGCGCCGAGGATCCCGGCGGGGGGCCGCAGGTGGACGAGGCGCCCGACGCGGTCCGCGACGGCGTCGACGTTCTCGGCGTCGAGCGCGAGCGCGATGCGGCGAGGCGACCCGAGGAGATTCGTCACGACCGGCATGACGGCGCCCGGGACGTTCTCGAACACGAGCGCCGGCCCATCGGCGCGCAGTACCCGCTGCGTGACCTCCGTGATCTCGAGGTCCCGCGAGACCGGTCGCGTGACCCGGGCCAGGTCACCCACCCCCTCGAGCTTCGCGAGGAACTCCCCGAGGTTCCGGAACGTCACGGGGGCGAGCGAGCCTCGCGCCTTATTTAACCGACCGAGACCGAGAGGCTCGGGTTCATATGGGAACCCCTGCTCGGCGCCCTCCGTCGATGCAATCCGTCACCCTCGAGTTCCGTTCGAACGACCTCGAACTGCTCGGCGTGCTGCCGCCGGGACTCTTCGACAAATACGAGGAGATCGAGCTCCTCGAGACGCTCCGCCTCGAGCAGGGGTGGCGGTTGCAGCTCCTCCGGGTCCGTCGACGGGGACCGCTCCGTACCGCGACCGAGCTCGAGCGGGAGTCGCGTCGGATCCGCTCGATGTATGGGCTCGAGAGCTTCGAACTGGTCGAACGACGGCCCCGGACCCGCGACTACATCCTGCTCGTGCGGCAGCGGAATCCCGAGCGGTTGCGTCGCCTCCTCTCGCTCGCGGGCGGGGAGATCGCTCCGACCGCGCCGTTCCGCCTGAACGCCGAGAAGGTGGTGGCGTCGTTCCGTGGCGAGGAGCGGGCCTTGCGACGCGTGTTGAAGCGACTCGACCGAGAGGAGTTCCCCTACCGGATCCTCCGGGCCTCCGGGCACCCGTTTACGGCCGAGGAGGCGCCGCCGCTCCTCACGCCGCTCCAGGCGAAGCTGCTCTCCCGGGCGTGGGTGCTCGGCTACTTCACCGTCCCCCGACGGATCACGCTGAGTCGCCTCGCGCGCCAGACCGGTCGCAGCCCCCCCGGGCTCGGCAAGGTCCTGCGGCGGGCCGAGGGTCGGCTCGTCGCGCGCTGGCTCGCTACGGAAGGGTCGGCAGGAGTCGAGGGGGACGTGCCGCCCGCCGGCGACCGGGAATCGTAAAGAGAACGGCCGGTTCCGGAGGAACGTGGCGGCCCGAACACGCACCGTGGTGGTCGAACGGGTCGAGGGAGCCGCCCCGGTCGCTCTCCCTGCGCTCGCGACCCGCGGGGCGGCCTGCTTCGACCTCGCCGCCGCCGAGGCCGTCGAGTTGGCCCGCGGCCGCGTGACGCTGGTGCGGACCGGCTTTCGGGTCCGGTGCCCGCCGGGCACGTTCCTCGAGGTGCGCCCGCGCAGCGGGTTGAGCTCACGCGGGGTGCTGATGGTGAACGCCCCGGGGACGATCGACCGGGACTACTCGGGCGAGGTCCGCGTACCTCTGACGTTCTTGTTCGACGGGACCTACGCGATCCAGGTCGGGGACCGGATCGCGCAGATGCGTCTCGTGAAGGACCTGCCGACGCAATTCCGCACCGGAAAGGTCCGCGCGGTCGCGAGTCGGTCCGGTGGTTTCGGAAGCACCGGTCGCTAGCTCGGCCGGAACAAGGTGGTCTGCACCGTCTTCGGGCGCGGCGGAGTGAGGCCCCGGCCGGCCTCCGCGTCGCTCTGGACCTGCTCGAGCATCGTGTGCATGCGGCGCTCGCGCGCGGAGGCGCCGCGATTCATCCCGACATCCCGGGTCCCTTCCGCGACGAGCACCAGGACGCGTCCCGTCCGCGCCCGCCCGGTGCGTCCGCGACGCTGGATCGTGCGGATCACGTCCGGGATCGGTTCATAGAACACCACCAGGTCGGTTGCGGGAATGTCGAGGCCTTCCTCCGCGACGGATGTCGCGACGAGACAGTTCACTGCTCCCGAGCGGAACGAGTCGAGGAGGCGGACCTGCTCCTTCTGCGAGAGCCCGATGTCCCGTCCGTGCGTCGCTTGACCCACGAATCGGGCCGGGCGTACCCCCGGGTCGCGGAGCTTCTCGAGCTCGCCAACCACACGCTCGACCGTATCGCGATACTGTCCGAATACGATGACTCGAGCATCCGGCTTCTGGTGCAGCTCGGCCGCCACGATCTCGACCGTCTTCGCGAGTTTCGGATGCTCGAGCGTCAACCGGTCGAGTCGCCGTTGTACCTCGACCACGTCCGGGTCGCCGAGGAACGCCCGTTGCGCGGGGGTCATCCGTTTGCCTTCCGCCGGAGTCTGGCGGAGCAAGAACTCCCGCAGGGAGTCGACTCCCTGACTTTCGATGAGTTCGAGCGCGTGCATCGCCTTCATCGCGGTCGCCTGGGCGGTCACCGCCTTCCAGAGGTTGGGGGCCGAGGACCCGCTCGCTCGCTCTCCCTCGATCCCCCGGTGGAGCGCGGCGCCGACGTCGAGGAGCGTACGCCGCCCGACCTCGGCGGTGGCGACGAGTCCTAGCTGACGGAGCGTCTCGACCGGGCGTTGTACGGCCGCCCGGAGGCGGATCGCGAGGTCCTGCACCTCGGGCGGCATCGCGACCGCCACCGTCTCGACGCCGATGCCGTGGACGTAGGGGAGCACATCGGGCGAGCGGTCCGTCCGGTACTCGAATCGTTCGATCCCGAGGTGGTTCCAGACCTCCCGGATGCGGGAGAGACTCCCGCCGGGGGAGGCGGTCATCGCGAGGACCCGGGCGTTCGGTCCGTTCCGGTTGGCGGTGCCGATCGCCACGTACGGATAGTCGCCCACGGCGCGGTGGGCCTCGTCGAAGACCACGAGCGAGAACGTCGAGAGCGGGAACGATCCCTCCTGGAGGTCGTTGCCGATCACCTGCGGCGTGGCGACGATGACCTGGGGCGGACGGAGCAGGTCCGCTCGCCGGTCGGGCGGGATGGCGCCGGTCAACGCGAGCGGCTCGGGTGCGAACAGCGATGCGGCCACGCTCCGCGCGTGCTGCACGACGAGCGGGCGGGTCGGGGCGAGGAACAGGATCGATTTCGTCGGCTCCCTCAGGAGGAAGTCGGCGATGACGCGGAGGGCGATCGCCGTCTTGCCGAGCCCCGTCGGAAGCACGACCAGCGTGTTGTGGGTGACGGCGGTGGCGGCGATCGCCTCCTGGTAGAGACGGTCTTCGAGCACCCCGGGTCGGACCCTCGGATGCTCGACGGTTGCCATCGTCCGCCCCCTCTGCCGTGGAAGCGGCGGGAGCTTTATTAGGGACAGTCTACGCGCCGGCGATGCTTCCTCTCTGGATCACCATCCTGCTCGTGCTCGGCGCGGTCGTCGTGCTGCTCTACCAGGGGGTGGCAATCGTGCTCGTCTACCAGTTGACCCGGTTCGGCCCCGCGGCGACGGCCACGTCCGACCCCGGGCTCGAACGGGTCAGCGTCGTGATCGCGGCCCGAAACGAGGTCGACGACATCGGCGCGACCCTCGACACCCTCCTCGCGCAGGATTACACTGACCTCGAGATCGTGGTGGTGGACGGCGGCTCGACCGACGGCACCCGGGCCGCGGTCGCGGCTCGGGGCCCCCGAGTGCGATTGATCGACGAGCCTCCGCTCCCGGCCGGATGGGTCGGGAAGAGCTGGGCCTGCTGGACGGGCGCCCATGCGACCGACGGTCCGTGGCTGCTGTTCCTCGACGCGGACGTCCGCACCCACCCCGCCGCGATCCGGACCGTCCTCCACTGGGCCCGGGCAGAGCAGGCGGACCTCGCCACCATCGGGATCCGGGTGGAGATGGTCGGGTTCTGGGAACGGCTGATCCTCCCACTGTTCATCCAGAGAGTACTGATGTACTACCGGCCTCCCCACATGGACCGGCCGGGACGGAGGGCGGCCATGGCGAACGGCCAGTTCTGGCTCACCCGCCGGGCGGCGTACGATGCGGTCGGTGGACACGCTGCCGTGCGTTCGCACCTCGTGGAGGACGTCGCGATCGCCTGCCGCTACCGGGACGCGGGCTTCCGGATGCGATTCGCTTGGACTCCCGTGCTCGGGAGAACCCGCATGTACCGGGATCGACACGAGATGTTCGAGGGTCTCCTGAAGAACGCCCATGGCCTCGAATTCTCGGCGGCGCGTCAGGCCGCGACCGTCGCCCTCCTGGTCGGGATGTTTCTCCTGCCGCTGGGGCTTCTCCCCCTGGGGCTCGCCGTTGGGTACGGGCTCCTCATCGGGCTGGGCGCATTCCTCTACATCGCGCTCTTCGGAAAGCACATTGCGTTCTCGCGCGCCGTCGACGCGCCCGCCGCCTACGGTCTGTTGTACCCCATCGCCGTCGGCTGGTACATCGTCCTGACCGCCACGTCCCTCGTCCGGGGCCTGCGCCATCGCCCCATCACGTGGAAGGGCCGCGCTTACTCCCTGGACAGTTAGCCCAGCGAACCGCTAAGTGGTCGATAGCCCTCGAAGCACGGAGACCATGGCGAGTTCCTCCGAGCCGGCGTTCGACCTGTTCATCGGCGGTCGCGAGATCCCCGGGACACGGGAAGAGCGCCGCACGGTCACCGACCCCGCGACCAACGCCCCGATCGCCCGCTCCGCGGTCGCCTCCCGCGACGACGCCCACGCGGCGATGGAGTCCGCCGACCGGGCGTTCCGCGAGTCGAACTGGGCCACGGACGACGGCGCCCGGCGGGCCCGCGCGCTGCAGAAGCTCGCCGCGCTCGTCGAGGCGAACGCGGAGCCGCTCGCCCGCCTCGAGACCCTCAACATGGGGAAACCGCTCCGCGAGTCGCGGGGGGACCTCGGCTACATTGTCCGGACCCTCGAGTACTTCGCGGGGCTCGCGGACAAGGTCGAAGGCGAGACGATCCCCGTTCCGGGCCCTCGGTTCGACTACACCCACCGCGAACCGCTCGGCGTCACCGTCCACATCGCCCCCTGGAACTATCCGCTGCTCCTCGCGGTCCGCTCGCTCGCCCCCGCGCTCGCCGCCGGGAACGCCGCCGTGCTGAAACCGGCGAGCCTCACGCCCCTCACCGCGGTCGCGTTCGCGCGGCTCGCGAAGGAGGCCGGGGTGCCCGACGGGATATTCAACGTCGTGACCGGCAGCGGGGTCGAGGTCGGGGAGGCGCTCGTCGAGGACCCGCGGTGCCGCTCGGTCACGCTGACGGGGAGCGGCGAGGTGGGTCTACGGATCGCCGCGCTCGCCGCCCGTCGCCTGATCCCCGCGACGCTCGAGCTCGGCGGGAAGGGCCCGGTGGTCGTCTTCGCCGACGCCGACGTCGAACGCGCGGCGAAGGCGATCGGGTACGGGATCTTCGGGAACGCGGGTCAGATGTGCTGGGCGGCGTCGCGCCTGATCGTCCACGAGAGCCTGCGCGCGCCGTTGCTCGAGCGAGTCCGCGCGATAGCGGACGGCCTCCAGCTCGGCCCCGGGGTCGACGACGGGGTCGAGATGGGTCCCCTGGTCTCGGTGGAGCACGAGGCGCGGGTGCTCGACTACATCGAGGATGCGCGCTCGAACGGCGGGACGGTCGTCACCGGCGGCTCGAAGGTCCGGGACGGGAAGCTCGCCGACGGGAACTTCGTGCGCCCCACGATCCTCGCGGACCTTCCGGCCACGGCGCGCGCGGCCCGGGAGGAAGTATTCGGCCCGGTCCTTTCGGTCTCCTCCTTCACGGAACCGGAGGAGGCGATCCGTGCGGCGAATGACACGCCGTATGGACTCCTCGCGGCGCTCTGGACCCGCGACCTCGCGACCGCCCACACGGTCGCCCGACGCCTCGAAGCCGGCATGGTCGTGGTCAACGACGCCCCGATGACGTTCCCGCAGTCCCCGTTCGCGGGCGTGAAGGGGAGCGGTCTTGGATTCGAGCAGGGGGTCCGCGCCCTCGAGCCGTTCACCCGACGCAAGAACATCCTCCTCAACCTGGGGACGTCCAAGCGGAAGGGGTAGCCACCGGGCCCGTGGGGGCCCCCGGGTTCGTACGAAAGCCGAAAAGGCCCCCCCTCGGTCGTCGGGGATCGTGGCCGAGCCCGAACCGACCCCGGGAACCTGGGGCACGTGCAGCTTCTGCGGCGTAGCGGTTCCCGCCGGCGCCACGAAGTGCCCGATCTGCGGCGCGGACGAGCCGGTGGCGGCGGGCGCGATCGGCCAGGCTTCGAAACCGGTCCGACGGCGGATCCGCCTCACGGCGACCCTCCGCACGCTGATCGTGATCGCCGTCGCGGTCGGCCTCACCTACACCTTGATCGCCGCGGTCCTTTCGGGTCCCCCCGTCGTCGCGGACCCGTTGACGACCGCCGGCACCTACACGTTGGCGCCCGGCAACTTCACCGTGATCTCGGGGAACATCACGGGCGGCGACTACGTGCAGGGAAACTACACCGCCGTCAGCCCGCCGGGGATCGAGGTCTCCGTCGCGGTCTACAACTCGAGCGAATGGTCGTGGTTCACGAACGGGACCGGCTCTCCGGGCGTCCAGTGGAACAATACGCCCGACGCGCAGGGCGCGATCATCTTCGCGGCGCCGTACACCGACACGTATTACTTCGTGATCACGAACCCACTGCCGGCCACGAGCGGGATCACGCTAGAGGTCTACGTCGCGACGACGTACGAGTCGAACGTCGCCGAGGACGGCGGGATCTAATCGGCGGCCGACGGGGGCGCGGCGTCGGCCGGGGGCGAGAACTCGGTCCGTCGGAGGTACTCCGCGGGGACCTGGTCGACCAGGAAGACGGTCTTCCCGGCCTGCATGATGATGATCCCTTTCGACCGCGCGGCACTCGCGTCGACCTCCAGGATCACGGGCTTCGGGGTCCGGACCGAACCGGCGGAATGGGCGTCCCCCGCCGTCTTCGAAAGATGGACCTTCTTCCGGTCGGTGGGCTTCAGTCCGACCTCGAGGACGATCGCCACCTCCTCCTCCGTGACCGGGTAGTAGAGGTGGTCGGGGATGTTCTCGGTCGGCAGGTCGAGGTCGACGTCGACCGTGTGGGCGTAGGTCGCGCGGATCAGGTCGCCGCGCACCTCGTACCGACCCTTGGGGTCGGTCTCCGCGATCGCGACCAGATGCTGGGTTCGCAGCCAGTGGTAGGCGGGGTGCTTCTGGCTGATCGCCCGGACGATCTGGGGGAGGGAGACCCAGCCGCGCGGGTCGATCGTGAGCTGGTAGCGGTCCGGGAAGTGGCGAAGGATCCCCGTCAGGATCCGGCCGAGGTGGTCGAGCTCCCGGTCGTTCATCAGGAACTTGCCGGGCTGCTCGCAGACCGGGCACGTCTCCGCCCGGAAATACCCGTGTTGGGCGCACTCCTTCAGCATCGCCCGGGGGCCCTCCTCAGGCCTTGACCTTGTCCGCCTTCTTCTCGAAGTCGGTCAGGAGGTCGCCGTAGAGGTCGGCGAGGTCCTTCAGGACGCGCTTGAGGACCTGCTGCGGCCGCTCGCCTTTCGTCTTCAGTACGAGCGTCGGACGTTCCAGGTACGGATGCCCGAGGTAGTAGCGTGCCTCGACGACCTTCTCTTCCTTCTGGAGTGCCTCGACCAGCGGGATGAGGAGGGTCTCTTCGCCCCGCGGCAGTTCGACCCGGAGGAGGTCGTTGGTCTTTTCGACGACGCGCAGCTCCATCGATGGCACCGGGCGTCGGGCCACCTGCGCTCGGTTCATAAGCGTGGCGGAAGAGGCGCTCGGCGGGCGGGGCCCGGGTCGAGGCGGCCCGACGCGGATATAGCCCGCGCCGCCTCCGGGGACTCGATTCGGATGAAGTTCCTCGTCGTCGGCGGAGGTGCGCGCGAGCACGCGATCGCCGCGACCCTCGAGCGCGCGGGCGCGGACGTCGTGGTCGCGAGCGCGAACGCGAATCCCGGGCTCGACCGGATCGCGCGGGCGTTCGTGCGGGTCGACCCGACCGACGGCCCCCGCGTCGTGGAGTTCGCCCGCAAGGAGCATGTGGCGGTCGCGGTGATCGGACCCGAGGCGCCGCTCGCGGCGGGCGTCGCGGACGCACTGCGTGCGGCGGAGATCCCGACCGTCGGTCCTTCCCGCGATGGAGCCCGGATCGAGTCGTCGAAGCTCTTCTGTCGCGAGCTGCTCGCCCGCCACGGCATCGCCGCGTCCCCCCGCGTCGCGACGCCCGCGTCGGTCGAAGAGGTCGACCGGGCGGTCGCGGAGCTCGGGGTTCCGTTCGTCGTAAAGCCCGACGGGCTCACCGCCGGGAAGGGCGTCTGGGTACAGGGCTCCGATTTCACCGACCCGAAGGAGGGCGCGGTCTACGCGAAGTCGTTGCTCCTCCAGGGCGGACGAGTTCTCCTCGAAGAGAAGCTGGACGGCGAAGAGTTCAGCCAGATGGCGTTCGTTACCGACAGCGGCATCTATCCCATGCCGGCGGTGCAGGATTTTAAGCGGGCGCTCGAAGGCAACCGGGGCGGGAACACCGGCGGGATGGGCTCGTACTCGCAACGCGACCACCTCCTCCCGTTCCTGAACTCGGGTGACCGGGACGCGGCCATCGAGATCCTCCGACGTACCGTTGCCGCTCTCCGCGCCGATGGGATCAGCTACCGCGGAGTCCTTTACGGCGGGTTCATGCTCACCGCCCGCGGACCGCTCCTCGTGGAGTACAACGCCCGCTTCGGGGATCCGGAGGGGATCAACGCCCTCACCCTCTACGAAGAAGGCAATTTCGCAGAGTTCCTGCACGGCGTCGCCACGGGGCGCGTCGACCCGAACCTGGTACGTTTCCGCCTCCGTTCGACCGTCGTCAAGTACATCGTGCCTCCCGGGTACGGCGACCATCCCAAGGCGGGGGGCCTCCTCGAGGTCGATACGGGCGCGATCGAGGCGGAGGGGGTCCACGTGTACTACGGCTCGGTCGAGGCCGCCGGTCCGGGGACCGTCCGGCTCGGGTCGTCCCGCGGCGTCGCGCTCGTCGGGGAGGCCAGTGCGATCTACGAAGCCGGGACCCGGGTCGAAGCAGCGCTCGCCCACCTCCGCGGCGACTACTATGTTCGGCACGACATCGGAACGAAGGAGGACCTCGCCCGCCGCGTCGAGCACCTGCGCCAGCTCCGCGCCCCGGGCGCGAAACCGTCCCCGCTCCCCCTGAGCGTCGCGGCGGCGGCGGCGCCCCCGTCGAGCGCCGGCACCGCCGAGCAGCTCCTCGGCTGACAGGCCCGCCCAGCGTTAAATACCGTCCCCCCGGTGTTGAGGCCCTCCATGTTCTGCCCCAACTGTAAGCGATTGATGCGTCCGGACCGCGCCGCCGGGGTATGGAACTGCTCCGCGTGCGGGAAAAAGGTCCCGCTCGGTCGCGGGGTCGAGGTCGGACGCTCGACGCCGAAGGGCCGGGAGATGTCCGTCGTCGACACGAAGACGGTCACGCTCCCGACCGCCGACGAGCTCTGCTCGAAGTGCAACAACACCAAGGCCTACTACGTGCTCCGCCAGACGCGCGGGTCGGACGAGCCCGAGACGCGGATCTTCGAGTGCACGAAGTGCGGCTACAAGTGGCGTGAATACCAGTGAGCGCCGCCGCGGTCGTTCCCATCGCCCGCGTCTTCGCTCCCGAAGCGCTCGGCACGGACGTCCACGTGCGGGGCTGGGTGCAGCGCTCGCGGTCGTCCGGCGGGATCCTCTTCCTGCATCTCCGCGACCGGAGCGGGACGGTCCAGGTGACGGGCAAGAAGGACGTGCTCGGTCCGGACGTCTTCGACGCGACCAGTCACGTCCAGGTCGAGGGCGCGATCGAGGTCGAGGGGACGGTCGCCGACGACCCCCGAGCGCCGGGGGGCCGGGAGCTCCGCGCCCGTACGGTGACGATCATTGACGCGGGAAACCCGTTCCCGATATTCCAGGAGCAGACCGAGGAGTTCCGGCTCGACAAGCGCCACCTCGTCATCCGATCCTCGGAGCACGTCGCGACGTTCCGGGTCAAGGCCGAACTGTTGCGCGCGATGCGCGAGTTCCTCGACCTAGAGGAGGTGCTCGAGGTCACCCCACCGATCCTCGGTGGGAACCCGGCCGAGGGCGGTGCCGAGGCGTTCGTGATCGATTACTTCGGACGACCGGGGTATCTCTCCCAGAGCGCCCAGCTCTACCTCGAGGCGATGCTCTCCCCGCACGAACGGGTCTACTCGCTCACCCCGTCGTTCCGCGCCGAGAAGTCGCGGACGCCGCGTCATCTCACCGAGTACCAGCACCTCGAGGTCGAGCTCGCCTGGTGCGACCTCGAGGGGCTCATCGACTTCATCGAACGGATGGTCGCGTCGTTCTGTCACGCCGTCGCGGAGCGCCGACCCGCCGAGCTGCGCGCGCTCGGTCGGAAGCCCGAAGAGCTGCTCGCTCTCCAGGCGCCGTTTCCCCGGCTTCCCTACGACGAGGCGATCGCACGGCTCGCGAAGCAGGGATTCCCGGTGACGTGGGGCAGCGACCTCGGGACCGCCGAGGAGCGGGCGTTGACGCTCGAGGAGCAGTCCCCGCTGTTCGTCACTCGCTATCCGCGGGAACTGAAGGCGTTCTACATGCAACGCTCTCCGACCGACCCGCGGACGGTCGAGGCGACCGACCTGCTCGCCCCGGAGGGCTACGGCGAGATCGTCGGCGCGTCGTGTCGCGAGACGAACTTGGACTCGCTCCAGGAACGGATCGCCGAGATGGGAGCGAACCCTGGCGACCTCGAGTGGTATCTCGACCTCCGCCGTCACGGTAACGTGCCGCACGCCGGATTCGGCATCGGCGTCGAGCGGATCCTCCGATGGATGCTCCGCCGCGAGCATATCCGTGAGACGACGCCGTTTCCGCGGACGCCGTCGCGTCACACCCCGTGACGCGCCCGTTGACCGGCGTCGAAGGGACAAGGTTCAAGAGCGGGACTGCGCGTGGACACGTGCGCGATCCGGACCGGAGATCCTAGTTTGACGGCGATGCATGGTTCGGACCGCGGCGGAGAGCGTACCGCATCGTCCCCGGCAAAGGCCTCCGACCCGGCGGTGACCGTCGAACGGATCACGCACCAGGACGTGCCCGAGATCTGCGCCCTCTACCGACGCGTCTGGGAATCGCCTCCGAATCCGGGCCTCTCCCCCGAGCTGGTGAAGTCCTGGCAGCCGTCCCCCCTCGAGTTCACGAGCTGGATGGAGGGCGTGACCTACTTCGCCGCACGACGCGACGGGCGCCTCCTCGGGGTCGTCGGATGCGAGGTCGCCGAGGGGAACTGCCACCTGGTCCACCTCGCGGTCGACCCCGACGCCCGACGGAAGGGGATCGGGACCGCGCTCCTCGCCGCGGGCGTGGAGTGGGCCCGGCACGCGAACGCGGCCCAGGTCTGGGCGGACGCCCTCTCCCGATTCCCGGCGGCGGCGGCGCTCTACAAGCACCTCGGCTTCACGGAGTGCGGGACGTTGCACAAGCACCAGTGGCACGAGGACGTCCGCCTGTTCGAACGGATCCTCTAACGCCGACCCGCGCCCGAGTGCGTGGAGCGGCTGGGCGGCAGCCCGTGGGTCTGCTGGAGGGCGCGCAATCGGCGTAACCCCTCCTCGGGATGGCCGCGGAAGAACTCCCGCGCCCCGCGCGCGAGCTCCGTCGCCTCGAGCTCGGTGGCGATGCCGTGCGACCGTTCGTCGATGAGGTAGTCCCCGTACTCCGCGATGTACCGCGGGAGGCCCTCCTTCAGCCGGTTCACGGCTTGGAGCCGGAGGGTGCGGATCTGCTGTTTCAACGGCGCGAGCTTCCCGGCGCGGAGCTCGCTCTCCAGGTCGTCCTCGACGCTCGTCGGCTCCTGCGGAGGCTCGACCCCGAGCGCCTGCATGTCGCGGAGCAGCGCGACGACCCGCTCGAGCTCCTCGCGGGCCTGGTCGAGATGGCGCTCCTTCAGGGAGACGACCCGGTCGACCTGCTGGAACGTCGAGAGCGCCTGGGCGATGTCCCCCGTGCGCGCGGCATGGAGCGTGTCCTCGATCTGGTCCCGCTCGAGCCGGCTGTCGACCGCGTACGCCTCGAGGCGGGTCAGCCGCGCCTTCGTGCGCTTCTGCCACTCTTCGAAGCCGGCCACGATCCGCTTCTGGGCGATCCGCTCGATTCCGCGGATCGCCTCGGCCCACGGTTCGGGATTCCAGGAGTTGCGGGCGGCCTCTTCGGCCCACGCCGGGAGCTTCGGGATCTGGACTCCGAGCGGTTCCGCGCCTTCCGTCCACTGCGCGACGCGTGCGAGACGGCGCGTCAGCTCGGCGGCGAACGGATTACCGGGCGGCATCGCGCCGCGCCGCGGAGCGGCCTTCGCCGGCGTCGGGATTCGCGAGACAGGAGCCGGCGGGAGAGCGACCGGCGGCTCCGGTTCCGGCTCGGGGGGAGGCGACGTGACCACCGGAGGGGACGGGTCGACGCGTTCCTCGGGTTCCGGTGCGGGCGGCGCCTCCGGTTCGGGTGCGAGGGTCGTCTCGGTCGGTCGCTCCGGGATCAGTGCAGGGAGGTCGACGGGGTGGTGACACGTCGGGCAGACGAGCACGTCGTCGGGCAGCGACGCGCCGCAGTGAGGACAAACAATGGAAGGGTCCGCCATGAACGTTCCCGGTAGGTATGCAGGGGGTGAGATTTGAACTCACGAACTCCTACGAGACCAGGACCTCAACCTGGCGCCTTTGACCAAGCTGGGCCACCCCTGCACGACCGGCCGCGCGTACGGAGCCCGAGCGATAACCTTTGCGAACGCGCCCGTTCACCGTACCGGCCGAGGGACGTCGGCGCGCAAAAAGCCTTGTACGCAGGCCCGGTGGCCCCCGGCCCATGGCGGAGGAGAAGCGGCGGTCTCCCGACGCCTTCGGTGCGACGGTCTTCATCGGGTTGAAGCCGACGATGACGTACGTCTTCCAGGTCGTGACCCAGCTCAACTCGGGGGCCGGCCCGGTGGTCGTCAAGGCGCGGGGGAACGCGATCGCGAAGGCGGTCGACGTCGTCGAGGTCGTTCGCCGCAAGTTCCTCGAAGGTCAGGTCGAGGTCGGAGCGATCGCGATCGGGACGGAGCGCCTCACGAACCGTGACGGCCGCGACGCGAACGTCTCCTCGATCGCGATCCCGCTCACCCGGACCGGGCCCCTCCCGGAGCCGCCGTCGGCGGCGTCGGGAGCTCCTCCACCGGCCGGGTAGTCCGGATCACCCAGGTGCCGGCGACGAGGTCGCCGAACCGCTGACGCTCGGATGTGAGCAGGACCCCGAGGACCCCGACCGCCCCGAGGAGCGCAATTCCCCCCAGAACGAAGCCGAGCGCGACCACGAAGTCGAGGAAGCCGACCGGGATGGGGAGCCCCCCGACCAGCGGGAGGTTGCCTCCCGCCCCCGAGCGGAGAAGGAAGAGGAGGGCCAGCGCGACGCCGATCCCGACGACGGTGAGCGTCGGAAGCTTGGAGACGTTCCGGAGCAGCGCCGCCGAGAGATGGGGGCGCTCCATACGTCGGTCCCGGACCGCGATCCGCAACGCGGCCTTTCCGAGCGTCCGACCCGCGAACGTCTCCGCGAGTACGAAGTAGAGGAACGCGACCGCCGCGTATCCGTAGATCGCGGTGTTGAACGGGATGTTCCCCGCGAGGTCGACGATCGACCCCGGCGTCAGCTCGATCAGGGCGACCCAGAGCGCCGCGGCGGGCGCCGTGACGATGAGGAGGTCGAGGAGGAACGCGACCGTCCGTGCCCCCACCGACCCGAAGCGGCGCATCCCCAGTTCGCGGCCGAGGAGCACCAGCCAGCGGGCGGTGAGGAAACCACGGAACCCTTCCCGTCCGTCGGTCGAGCCGCTCCGGGCGATCGCCTCGAGGTTCGCCTGGTCGCTCACGACCCATCCGGGCACCGGGAGGCCCTGCCAGGGTCGGTCCGCGGGTGGTTCCGGAAGCGCGAGCAGGAGGTGCGCCTGGGCCGCGGCTTCGCGACCCGCGCTCGCGGAATCCATCAACGCCTCCTCGATCCGCCCCTCCGCCCCCGCTCGGAACGCGCGTCCGAGTCGCCCCACCGGGGTCGGTACCGACTCGGGGATGGGAGCCCCGACGGGGGAGAATCCCCGTCCGAGCGCGAGGTGGGTGAGGTAGGCGGCCGCGAGGGCCAGCAGCCCCGACAGGTAGACCAGGTCGAGCACGCCCGCCCCGCCGATGGCGTACAATCCCGCCGGAGTCCCCGCGACGTAGAGCGGTGGCTGGCGGAGGACATCGGCCCCGACGAGGACCCCGAACGTACCCGCGGCATACGCGACGGGAAGAGCGAACCCCTCCATCCCCGGGAACACCCACTCCGCGACGATGGCGGCGATCGCCCCGGCACCCACGGGGGGGAGGAGGTACGCGGGGAACGACTCTTCGATCCCGGTTCCCGGGATCGCGACCGCGATGAGGAAGGTGAAGAGGAGGACGCCCGAGGTGAGGCCCAGGACGAACACGGCCCGTCCGAGCAGCGCGCGATGGCCGACCAGGGCGACCGCTCCGGCCACGACGGGAACGCCGACCGCGACGGCGATGACCGCCTCCGTCTGGATGCGGGGCGCCGCGACAAAGACGACCAGCGCGAGCAGGACCGCGCTCTCCACGATCAGGAGGGCGAGGTAGGCGACCGCGCTTCGAGTGCCGGGCGGGGAGAACCGTTCGAACGTGAGCGTCGCGACCAGGATCGGGAAGAGAGCGCCGGCGAAGCTGATCGCTAGCCAGTCGTTGGCCACCGGGGCGACGGGGAGGAGCACGAGGGTCGCGAGGAGTGCCCCGGGCAGGAGCAGCCAGAACGTTCGCCGACCGAACCCGATGCTCGTCGCGAACGACCCGTGCTCCCAGGCGAGGACGTAGAGCAGCGCCCACAGGACGGCGGGAAAGGCGAGGAGGGCGACGTTGCCGGCGATGTCGTTCGCGAGTTGTACCGGATCGATCACACAACGCCGCCCGGTCGCGAACTCGGGCAATTCGGGGTAACGTCGCGGAGTAAAGGGTTTTGTCGCTACCCCTCCTCCCCGCCCCATGGCCCCGCCCCGCACGGAGAGAGATTCGCTCGGCTCCCGGGAGCTCCCCGACGACGTCTACTGGGGGATCCAGACGCTGCGCGCCCGCGAGAACTTCCCCGTGAGCGGCCTTACCGAATCCCCGCTACTTATCCGGGCGTACGCGCAGTTGAAGCTCGCGTGCGTCCGCGCCAACGTCGAGAACGGCGGCCTCGACGAGCGACGCGGTCGCGCCCTCTCCCAGGCCGCCGAGGAGATGGCGTCCGGCCGCTTCGACCGGGAGTTCGTCGTCGACGTCTTCCAGGCGGGAGCGGGCACCTCGTTCCACATGAACGTCAACGAGGTGCTCACGAACCGTGCGCTCGAGATCCTCGGTCGACCCCGAGGGGACCACGCGGAGCTGAGCCCCAACGACCACGTGAACCGCGGTCAATCTACGAACGACACGTTCCCCTCGGCCGCCCAGGTCGCGACCCTCCTCGCGCTCCGGGAGCTCCGCGTCTCCGTGACGACCCTGTCCGAGAGCCTGCGTCGGAAGGGCACCGAGTTCGCCCGACTCCCGAAGGCGGGACGCACGCACCTCAAGGACGCGATGCCCGTGACGCTCGGCGCGGAACTGACGGCGTACGCGTCGGCGCTCGAGCACGTGACCGAGACGCTGCCCGGCGTCGAACGGGCGCTCGCCGAACTGCCGCTCGGCGGGAGCGCGGTGGGCAGTGGCGTCAACACCGCTCCCGGGTACCGGGCGCGGGCCGTCGCCGAGTACGCGCGCATCACGGGCCTTCCGCTCACCGTCGCCCGTGACCCGTTCGAGTCGATGCAGAGCCGCTGGCCGTTGGGAGCGGCGTCGGGATGGCTCCGGAGCCTCGCGCTCGAGCTCGTGCGTCTCTCGGGAGACCTGCGGCTGCTCTCGAGCGGACCGGCCACGGGACTCGACGAGATCCGCCTCCCCGAGATCCAGCCGGGCTCGTCGATCATGCCGGCGAAGGTCAACCCGTCCGCGGCCGAATGCCTCGCGATGGTCGCCTTCCATGTGATCGGGGCCGACGCGGCGACCGCCTACGCGGTGCAGGCCGGACAGCTCGAGATCAACGTGATGATGCCCCTCGCCGCCTACGAGGTGCTCTTCGCGGCGGAGATCCTGACGCGCTATCTCCCGGTCTTCGCTCGCACGTGCGTGGACGGCATCACGGCGAACCGCGAGCGACTCGAGCGGTACCTCGCCGAATCGGCGGCCCTCGCGACCGTGCTCACTCCCCGCCTCGGCTACCTCAAGGTGGCGGAGGTGCTGCACGAGGCGGAGAAGAGCGGCCGGCCGGTGACGGACCTGATCGTGGAGAAAGGACTGCTGACTCGAGAGGAGGTCGACGCGCTCCTCGGGCCGGCCGCGCTCCTGAGGCTCGCCGAGCCGGTACCGTGAGCTCCTTCGCTCGGGCGCACCGTTAAGACGCCGGCGTCCCGTCCTCCCGCCCAGCGCGTATGTCGACGATCGAAGAGTCGGCCGTCGCCCTCGGCAACCAGACCTCGGAAGAGTTCCGTCGGGCGACCGACGTGCTCGGGAAGGTCGGCCTCACGCACTACGAGGCGCGGGCGTACATTGCGCTCGTCGCGCGCGGCGTCGGGGACGCGGCGACCCTCGCTACCGCGGCGGGGATCCCCCGTACCAGTGCGTACAAGGTGCTCGAGTCGCTCGCGGAGAAGGGGTACGCGCAACCGACCGGCGGGAAGCCGATCCTCTTCCGCCCCACGGCCCCGCTCGATGTCGCGGAACAGCTGAAGGAGGCGATCCAGGAAGTCTTCGAGAAGCTCGCCCACCTCCACCGCGTCGTCGGAGAGCACGGCGAACCGCAGCTCGTCTACCTCCTCTCGGGGCACGACAAGGTCGTCGCCAAGATCGGCGAGCTGCTCGACCAGTCGACGCAGACGTTCATCCTCACCACGCCGCAGGTCTCCGAGGTTCGGGACGAGCTCACGAAGAAGATCCAGCACGCGGTGAAGCGCGGCGTGCACGTCACTTTCGTCACCGCGCCGCTCCAGCGCGTGCCCGAGGGGGTCGAATACGTGCCGCGAGAGAATCTGCTCGCGACCGAGGTGCTCGCGGACGGCGCCCATGCGCTCCTCGCGGCCCCGGGCCTCGAGGCGTGCGGGTTCACCGACAACCCGATCCTCACGGCCCACCTGAAGCAGTTCCTCGAGGTCATCCTCGAGGCCGGTTCGGAGCGCTCCGCACCCTGAGGCTCCCGCACCGATGGCCGACCGTCGCCCGCGGCGCGGCGCCCTACGCTCTCCGGCCGACCGCGTTCGGGATCGACTTCGAGCGGTCGCCGGCGGGGACCTCGCCGCCGCCCTGCCTTCCGGGTATCAGCGGATGGGGCGGGTACTGCTCCTTCGGCTTCCCGCGGAGTATCGCCCGTACTTCCCGCTCCTCGGTCGTGCGTGGCGGGAGGAGCTCGGGGTCGCGACCGTGCTGGTACGCGTCGGCCCCATCGACGGCGAACTGAGGCGCCCCCAAGTCGAACGGATCGCCGGCATCGAGACCGAGACGGAAGTGGTCGAACATGGGATCCGGTGGCGGTTCGACGCCGCGCGCATCATGTTCGCCGCCGGGAACCGGACCGAACGCCAACGAGCGGGGACCCTCGTGCAGCCGCAGGAGACGGTCGTCGACCTGTTCGCCGGTATTGGCTACTTCACGATACCTGCGGCCGTTCGGGGCCGCGCGGCGCGGGTGACGGCGGTGGAGAAGAACCCCGTGGCGTACCACTACCTGCAAGAGAACGTCGAACGGAACGCCGCCGGTGGTCGTGTCGTCTGCGTGCTCGGAGACAACCGGACCGTTCCGCTCGAACCGCACGGCGCGGACCGGGTCTTCCTCGGCTACCTCCCCGACGCAACCCCCTGGGTCCCGACCGCGGTCGAGCTCGTGCGGCCGGAGGGTGGTTGGATCCACGTGCACACCGTCGCGGACGCGCGGACCGCGGTGAGGGACGGCCGCCTCCGAGTCGAAGGCGCCGTCGTCGCGGCCGGCGCGACCGTGCGGGAGCCGAGCGTCGCGCGGGAGGTCAAGCCGTACGGTCCCGGGCGGACGCACGTTGTCGTGGACGTGCGACTTCGGCCCGCCGTCTAAGCGGTGGGTGCGGGAGCGTGTACGGCGAGTTTCGAGATCGCTTCCGGGAACGCGCGTACGAACCGGTCGATGTCGGCGGGAGGATTGGAGAAGGAGACGCGGACGAACCGCTGGCCGTGCGTGGGGGAAAGGTAGTTGCCCGCGCGGACGAACACTCCGTGCTGTTCGAGAAGTTCCTGCTGAACCGCTTCCGGTGAGATCCCGAGCCGGGCGATGTCGATCACCATCATATTCGCCTGCGAGGGGTAGACGGGGAGCTCCGCCCCATCGATGCCTCCGACGGTCGCGCGGATGCGCGCGCCGTTCTCCCGCGTCTGACGTCGCACCTCCCCGATCCAGCTCGACTTGGTGCGGAGCGCGGCGAGCGCCGCGACCTGGGCGAGGATATTGACGCCGAGGTCGTTGGTGTTGAACCGACCGATCGTTCGGACGAGCTCCGGCGGAGCGAGGAAACCGCCGATCCGGAGGCCCGCGATCCCGCAGTTCTTCGATACCGACCAGACGGTGATGGTCGACTCGGGCGCGAACTCCGCGGCGAGGGTCGGGGCGTCCGCGAAATCCCGGTACGTCACATCGTTGAGGAGCAGCAGGTGGCGGTCGTGCGCGACCTCCGCGATCGCGCGCACCTCCTCCCGGGGATAGCCCGAGCCGAGCGGGTTGAGCGGATCGATCAGAAGGATCATCCGCGTCCGGGGTCCGATCGCTTCCTGGATCCGGTCCGCGGTGAGTCGGTACGGCGGCGCGTAGATGTCGAGATTGACGGTCTTCGCGCCGGAGAGTTCGATGAACCGGTGGATGATGAGATAGCTCGGGTCCGAGGCGATCACCTCGTCGCCGGCCGAGAGCAGGGCGCGGGCGATCATGTAGAGCGACTCGGTGCCGCCCGCCGTCATGAACGGACTCGCCCCCTTCAGGCCGAAGTCCTTCGCGACGAGGTCGAGCAGTTCCGGGTCGCCGGGGCCGTACGGGTACCCCTCGTACCGTCGTTCCCGGATCGCCTCCTCCAGCCCTCCGCGGATCACCTCGGGCGGAACGAGGTGGTTCGTGTTCTGGCTCAGCCAGGCGACCTCGGCCCGGTGGGCGTGTGCGTAACGGAAGGCGTCGAACGGCGTGTGCGTCCCCCCTCAGATCGAGCGAGCGCCGGCGGCCTTAATGGCTTTGGCTCGTCCGACCCGCACCGTCAGGGAGCACGCGCGCCCGCCTCCGCGAGGAACGCCGTGACGATCCCCATCGATTGCGTGTGCGCTTCTGCGCGGGGGAACCCCGCCCGCCGGAGCGCGTCGAGGAACGCCGGCCGCGGCGGCAAGCGCCGGAGCGATTCGGGAAGATACCGGTACGGCCCCGCGCTATCGACCGCGGCCCCCAGCCAGGGGACGACGTGGTCGAAGTACGCGTGAAAGAGCGAGCCGAACGCGGGGGAGACCGGCTCGGTGATCTCGAGGATGAGGAGCACGCCGCCGGGCCGCAGGACCCGTCGCATCTCCGTGAGGGCCGCCTCGAGGTCCAGCAGGTTCCGCGCGAGGAATGCGTTGGTCGCGAGGTCGAACGTCCCGTCGGGGAACGGAAGTCGCATCGCGGTCGCACGGCCGTACGAGATCTTTCCCGCGGTGCCGGGGGTGCCCGTCCGCCGCTGGGCGACCGCGAGCATCGCCGCGGTAAAGTCGACGCCGACGACCTGGGCCGACGGAAACCGATGCGCGGTGAGCCGGGTCAGTTCACCGGTGCCGCAGCCGAGGTCGAGGACCCGACGCACGGGGCCCGGGGCGCGAAAGCGGTCGAGGTCCCAGAGCGCCCGCGGACGCCACAGCAGGTCGTTGCCCATCGAGGCGACGTGGTCGAACCACTCGTACCGCTGCGCGATGTGGGTGAACATGCGGCGCACGTCCCGCTCGAACACGGGGTCCCGCCGGTCCGGGAACGGAGAGCCGTCCCGAGCCGGACGCTCGGCTCCGGTAATCTCCGACATGTGCGGCACGACGAGGGGGGCCGCCTTAACGGTAGGGGCTAGGGGTCCGAAGCGAGGGCCCGGTCGAGGGCGGCGACCCGGACGGCGAGGTCGCTCCGGCTCGCCTCGAGGCCCGCGGCCCGGGCCACGGCGAGCTTCGTCCGGGCCCCCGGGAGGTCGCCGGTGGAGTAGGCGAGGTGAGCGAGCCGGAACAGGATCTCGCAGACCTCAGGCTCGGCGTTCAGCTCGCGGGCCTGCCGGAGCGCGTCCGTGAGATGGGTCTCCGCGTCGGAGTAGTTCTTCTCCGCCTCGGCGAGCAGACCGCGCGCGAGGGAGAGTTGCTCCGGCGCGAGTCGGTCGCCGAGCGGGAGGAGGAGGGTCGCCGCCCGCTCGAGTGCGGGGCGGGCCCGGTCGGGCTGCCCGAGCTCTGCGTGGAGTAGGGCGAGGTTCAGGTAGCAGTATCCGATCCAGATCGGGGATCGGGAGCGCTCGGCGGCCTCGATCGCCAGCCCAATGCCCGCGAGCGCCTCGTCCTGACGTCCGGCGGAGCGCAGGAGCTCGGCGCGATTCATCAGCACGCGCGCCCGCGCGGATAGGTCCTGGCCCGAGCCGAACAGCTCCGCCGCCTTCTCGTACAGCTGGAGGGCTTGGGAGAATTGCGCTCCGTCCTGCTCGAGCACCATGTTCGCGAGGTCGACCATCGCATGGCCCTGCTCGATCGGCGTCCCGTCGTTCTCGGAGATCTGGAGTGCGAGCCGCAGATGCCGCTCGGCGTCCGCGAACCGGCCGAGCCGCCAGCAGACGACTCCCAGCACTCGATGGGCGGTCATCACTTCCCGCGGGGTGCCGACGTGCTCCAACCGTCCGTACGCTTCTTGGGCCAACGCCTCCGCGGACGGGTACTCGCTCTGGTTCTGGCGCGTCTGGGCGAGCCCGAGCAAGGCCCGTCCGAGTTCGGGGTCGAGTTCGGGCCGCGTCCGGGCGAGGGAGACGGCCTCGGAGAGCACGACGTCCGACCGGTGGAGTTCGCCGAGCTCGTCGAATGCACGCCCGAGGTCGACGAGCGTGCGGATCTCGCGGGACGTGCTTCGGTCGGGCCGTCGCCGTTCGGCCTCGAGGGCCCGCTCGAAGTGGGGGACCGCGGTGTCGAAGGCGAACGCCCGCATGGCGGTCACCGCGGCGCGGAGGTTGTATTCGGCGGCCTTCGCGTCGTCCCGTCCGAGGTAGAATTGCCGCGCGAGCTCGAACTCGCTCGCGAGCCCTTTCGCTTCGAGCGAGCGGCCCACGCGACGGTGGAGGATGCGGCGGCGGGTCTCCGTCAGCTCCGCGTAGACGGCCGCGCGGACCCCTTCGGTCACGAATTCGCAGACCTCATCTCCCTTCTCCCGGAGGAGTCCGCCCGCGACCAGGCGGTCGAGGCTCTCGGTCACGCGCTCCTCGTCCGACTCGGAGATCGCGACGAGATTCGAGAACGCGAACTCCTTGCCCAACAGGGCGGAGTACGTCAACGTCCGTAGTTCCGTCTCGTCGAGCTGACGAACGCGACCCAGGAGGATCTCGTTGAGGTCGACCGTCCCTTCCGGCGCGGCCGGGGCGGGACGGACCCCGACGCCGGTCGTGGAGCGTACGAGCTGCTCGACGAAGAGCGGGTTCCCCTCGGTCTGCGCGTGCCAGCGGAGGACGTCGGCGGGGTCGGGGGGAAGCCCCCGTCGGACCCATTGGGCGAACTCGCCGACCTCGGGGGTCGTCAGCGGACGCAGCGGGACGGTCCGCAGGGTCGTGGAGCGGGCGAACGATTCGATCGCCTCGCGCACCCCGGCGGGGATCCGGCTACCGGTCGCCACCGTCGCGATGACCGCCATCGACCGATGTCCGAGCTCCGGCGCGAGCCGGCCGAGAAACTCGATCGAGGAGGCGTCCGCAAAGTGCAGGTCATCGATAGCGAGCAGGAGCGGCTGATCCCGCGCGAGGTCGGTGAGGTACTGGGTCAGGGTAGCGAACAGTTCGTCCCGACTGGTCCCCGTCCACGACCCGGTGGCGTCGAACGGGATGACTGAAGTCGCCAGACTGTCCGACTCGATCGTGGGCTCGACGCGGTCCGCACTCAGGCCCCCGCCGCTCGGGTCGTCGCCCAGGAACGGAGCCAAGAAGAGCGGGAGGGCGGTCTCGGGCGCGGCCCGCTCCGGCCGGGGGCTCCGGTCGGCCGAACGAACGAGCGCACGGACGAGCGAGAACGGTTGCGGGATCTCCTCGGGCAGCGCACGGCCGTCGAGCACCCGGAACGACCGGTGCCGCGCGTGCTGGATCGTCGTGCGGAAGAACAGGCTCTTCCCCGACCCATCCTCACCGGAAAGGAGGAGCCCTTCCCCCGCCCCGGCGCGCGCCCGGTCGAGGGTACGGTCGATCTCCGTGACCGCCTCGGCGCGGCCGAAGATCGGAGGGACTGCGGAGCCCTTTGCCGTCTCGGTCCCGGCCATCGACACGTGCGACGAGGACTCCGTAGATAATCCAAGCTCCGCCCGTCAGAGGGGCGGGGAGGGGGCCGGGTCCGCCGGCGGGCGTCGGTCCCCGGAGGCGCCGAGCTGCCGGCGGAGGTCGTCGATCAGCGGCGTCAGCACCGGACGCAGCTCCGAGACCCCGAGGTTGGTCGCGGCGCGGAGCGCATGTCGGGCGCCCTCGAGGTTCCGCGTCTTGAATCGGAGCCTTGCGAGATAAAAGTAGACTTCCGCTTCCTCGGCCCGCAAGTGGAATCGCCGGGCGGCTTCGATCGCCTTCTCGTACGACCGCTCCGCGTCCTCCCACTGACCCTGCTTTTCGGCGATCAGTCCCCGATTCATCTCGACCTGTTCGAGGCCGAGCGCGTCGGCGAGCCGTTCGAGGAGACGCCCGGCCTGCTCGTTGTCCCGGGTCGCCTCCTCGAGCTGGCCCAACATGAGCCGGAGTTCGACCCCCGAGTGGAGGGCCCGGCCGACCGACCGCGGGTCGTGGGCGCGGTCCCCCATTTCACGGGCCCGGTCGAGCTGGTCCAGCCCATCCTGGGGCCGGCTCTCGCCGACCGACACCCCGAGGTTGTGGTACGCGCGGGAGAGCTCGACCCAGTCGCCGGCTTGCGTGAGACGGTCGATCGCCCGTTCGTACCAGGTGATCGCCTCCGCGCTCACCTGAGGTCCGAGGAGCGCGAACGAGTTGCCGATATCGATGGAGAGCTCGCCGATCAGGCGGGGGTCCCGCAGGTCGCCGAGCGCATCCAGGGAGCGCATGCTCTCGTCCAACGCCTCTCGATACGCGCCGCGATGGAACGCGACCCTCCCGAGCAGCCGGTACGTCTGGGCCCGACCGAGCCGATCGTCGACCGTTTCGAACAGCTTCTGGGCGTCGAGCGCCTGCCGGGTCGCGGTCTCGATGTCGAGGTTCTCGCGGGAGACCTCGGCCCGCGCGAGGAGGAGCCGGCCGCGGATCCTCGGTTCGTCGCTCCCGAGCCGTTCGAGCGCTTCGGTGAAGTACCGGTCGGCAGCGGCGAAGTTGCCCGTGGAGTAGTAGAGCTCGCCGAGCGCCTCGTCGACCTCCGCGAGTTCGTGCCGGTGGTCCCCCTCGGCGGACTCGAGGTCGACACGGACCCGCTCGAGATAATGGGCGGCCGAATCCGGGTCGTCCGCGCTCCGCGCATTCTCGGAGGCGAGCCGATTGTAGAGGCGCGATTTCTCGGGGACCTTCCCGAGGAAGTAGTGGCGGCCCAGCTCCGCGACCACGTCGGCCGCCGGGGTCGGATACATCCGCTGCATCGCTTCCGCGATCTTGCGGTGGAGCACGCGCAACCGGCTCTCCGTCAACGAACGATAGATCCGGGCCCGGAACTCCTCCTGCGCGAACATGAACCGGTCCCCTCCCGCCCGCTCTCGGAGGATCCCGAGGTGCACGAGCCGCTCCAGTTGTTCGGCGAGCTGTTCCTCCTCGACCGCCATCGCGGCGACCAGCAGGGGGAAATCGAACTCGGAACCGATCGAACTAGCGTACGCGAGGATCCGATGCTGCTCGGGGGTGAGTTGGTCGAAGCGGGAGACCTCCGGTAACGGGTCCCCCTCCCCGGCGGGCGGTTCGGGCATCGGAACGGTTCTAGCTCGGGATATCGGTTAAAACTGTGGCCCGGGCGGCGGGGGCCTGCACGTCAGGTTACGCCGCCCAAACCCCGCAAGGGTTATCTAACGAGGTCCGGGTCGACGGCCGTTCATGGCCGATGAGACGACTTCGCCTGCCGTTCCCGAACCGACCCGGTTCCGGGAGATGTCCCTGAGCCGTCGTCTGTCGTTCTGGGCGTTCGCCTCCCTGGTCGTGCTCGCCGTCGCCTTCTACGTCGGCTGGGGCGTCTCCTTCGGGATCTGGCTCGACAACGGCGTCTATGCGGTCGCCATCACCCTCCTGCTATTCGGGCTCGCCGGTATGTGGCTCGTCCTGCCCAACCCACCGGTGCCTTCCGTCCCTCCCTCGTAACGTCGCCCAAGGGTCACGAACGCACGTGGGAACGTTAGACCCTGAAGGGAGCCGTTTCGGCCCCTCCCCTGCGAGTTCAATAGTGGCGGGCGCATCCGACGACCGATGATCGCACTCGCCGATGTCGCCGTGGTCGTATCGAACGCCCAAGCGTCCGCCAAGTGGTGGACGGATAATCTCGGATTCGCCACGCATACGATCGGTTCGAGCGGCCACGCGATCCTCGTCGCCCCGCCGGGGGACCGCTTCGTCCTCCACCTGTGCGAAGGGTTCGCTCCCCTCGAGCCCGGAGACACCGGGATCGCGTTCGTGACCGATGCGATCGATACGCTGGTGGCGCGCATGATCAAGGGAAATGTCCAGTTCCCGGAGCCGCTCAAGAAGCAGGCGTGGGGCCAGTCGGCAAAGTTCGCCGACCCCGACGGGAACATCTTCTGGCTGTTCGAGATGCCGAGCCGGATGGTGCGGGCGACATCGAACTCGAGGGCGCTGAGCCCGAAACGCGCGGCGGCGAAGCCGCGCGCCCGCCCCCGAAAACGCCGCTAAATTTCGGTATCCCCCGGGGGGGGCTCGTGCCGACTACGGCGCCGAGCACCGCGATCGGTCGGTGGAACGTCGGTTCCTAGAGGGGTCGCCCGGCGAGCGCCCAGCGCGTGCTCTCCGCCGTCCCGCAGACCGCGCACGGGCCGGGTTCGCCGACCGGGATGGGCAGCGGTTCCTCGGGCGTTCCTAGCAGCGCCCCATCGATCGCGGTCTCGATCCGATGGCCGCACTCCTCGCTGCCACACCACGAGATGACCCGGACGGTCGTCGAGCCGACGAGCTGGTCCACGGAACGAGCGACGGAGAACGACGAGGCGAACGCCGAGCGGGCCCGTTCGAGGAGCGCCCGGTCGAACTCCGCGAGGCGCTCCCCGACCTCGTGCTCCAGATGGTCGAAGGAGACTTTGCTCTTCCGGCCGAGCCGGTCGGCCGCGGTCGCGCTGCGGGATTCGGCCTCCCGCCGGCCGACCTCGAGTCGCAACGGGGCACCCGCCATCTCCCAACGATAGTACTTGGCCCCCGGCCGCTCGTCGCCCCCGTCGAGATGGACGCGCACGCCGTGCCGTCGGAGGCGCTCGGCGATCTCGGTCGCAGCCCGGAGCGGACCGTCGCCCGCGTCGGTGCCCGGGATCGGTACGACGACGACCTGGTACGGCGCGATCGCAGTCGGGAACACCGCCCCCTTCTGGTCGCCGTGCACCGCAAGGATTGCGCCCAGGAGCCGCTCGGAAAGGCCGAACGTCGTCTGATGCACGAACTGCTGCGCGCCGTCCGCGGCCTCGTACTGGATCCCGTACGGCCGGGAGAAGTTCTCGCGGTAATGGTGGATGCTCCCGATCTGGAGGGTACGTGCTTCACCGACCGGGATGTCGAGCGCGACGGTGTAGAACGCCCCCGGGAACTTGTCCCACTCGGGGCGACGGATCGGGAGGTACGGGAGGGCGAACGCCTCGGCCATCTTTCGGAACGCCCCCCGATTGGACTCGACGCGGGCGGTCGCATGCGCTTCGTTCGCTTGGCAGGTATGCTCCTCGAAAAAGTGGATCTCACGGACGCGGAGGAACGGACGGGTCGTCTTCGTCTCGTAGCGGAACGTGTTCACGATCTGGTAGACGTTGAGCGGTAGGTCGCGATGGGATCGGACCCAGAGGGCGAAGATCGGGTACATCGCCGTCTCGCTCGTCGGCCGCAGCACGAGCGGGACGTCGAGCTCCGACAGCCCGCCTTTGGTGACCCAGTAGACCTGGGCATCGAACCCCTTGATGTGCTCCTTCTCCTTCGCGAACTCGGTCGCAGGGATCAGGGTCGGGAACTCGACCGCCTCCGAGCCGGTCGCTTCGATCTCCCGGATGAGGACCGTGTCCAGGTTCCGGCGCGCCCGAAAGCCGTACGCCGTCCAGACGTTCATCCCCTTCACGGGGTACCGCTTGTCGGTGAGGTTCGCGCCGTCCACGACGGCGAGGTACCAGTCCATGAATGCCGTGCGTTTGTCGGGGAGTTCGGCCATCGCTCCGCCCGAAGGGGAGGCCGGTACGTAATAGCGTGTGCGGCGCGGCACCCCGAGGGGGCGCCCCGCACCTAAGCCATTATGGTCTTGGGCGAACATACAACGCGGGCCATGCGCCTCGTCGTCTGCATCGACCGCGACGACGACCTCGGCCGGAAAGCGTCCGTCGCCGGTCCGGTGGTCGGTCGTGCCAACGTTCTCGATGCGGCGGTCCGCCTCGGTACGGCCGACCCCGAGGATTCCGATACGAACGCGCTCTTCGCGGCGGTCAGTCTGCTCGATGAGCTGAAGGGAGCCGGCGAGGAATGCGAGGTCTGCATCCTCACCGGTTCGGGGAAGGTCGGCGTGCTGTCGGACCGACGCGTCGCCGACCAGTTCGACGACGTGCTCGGTCGCACCGGCGCCCAATCCGCCTATCTCGTGAGCGATGGGGCGGAAGACGAGTTCCTGTTCCCGATCCTCGCGTCGCGCGTCAAGGTAGACGGCGTCCGACGTGTCTACGTCCGGCAGAACGCGAGCATCGAATCGACGTACTACACGGTCGTCCGCGCGCTCAAGGACCCGAAGCTCCGGGCGAAGACGATCCTGCCCGTCGCGCTCGTGCTGCTCATCCTCGGGATCGCGGCCGCCGCCCAGGTCCTGATCTGGGGATTCATCGGCCTCGCGATCCTCCTCGGCGTCTACCTCATCTTCTGGACGTTCGACATCGATGAGTCGATCATCGAGTCCCTGCGGGGCGCGTCGACCGACATCCGGCAAGGGTCGGTCGCGTTCGGCTTCGGGCTCTTCGCCATCGCGCTCGTCGGGGTCGGATTTCTCTCGGGCTACAACATCTACGTGAGCAGCGTCGGCCCCCCGATCGACCGGCTCCTCTACTTCCTCCAGGATGCACTGCTCTGGTGGCTCATCGGCGCCATCGTCTGGGAATGCGGACGCGCGATCCGCCGGATGCTCTCGCGCGGGCGGTTCCCCCGCTCGTTCGCCGTCGCTACGACCTCGATCATCGGGATCGGGCTCGTGAGCTTCGGGATCCTCCTCCTGGTCCGTTACCTGCAGGGCGTCAGCGGGTCGAGCGAGCTCCCGATCCTCATCGGCCTCCTCGTCGCGGGGTTCGGCCTCGTGATCGGCGCGGGCGTTCTGCAGCAGTACTTCAAGGCCCTCGCCGCCCGACCGATCTCCGAGCCCGCCACACCGGGCTAGGCGCGGACGGAGTTACCCGAACGGGACGTTCGGGGCGATCTTCTCGAGGTCCGACCGCGGGACGTTGAGGCCGCAGCGCTCGCGGAGCGTCGCCCGCACCCGGTCGATCCCGCTCCCGAACTCGACCGCCCGCGCGGACAGCGCGATCAGGTCCTCCCAGTAGTTCCAGGGAAAGACGACCCAGACCCAGGCGTCGCGGGGGATCTCCTCCGCGAAGTACGTCGGCGCGAACGCCGCGTGCGTGATGTGAAGGAAGACCGCGCTCTCGACCCGGCTCGGTCCCCCGGCCCGCACGTGGTCGACCGCGAGCGCCATGCTCTCGCCGGTGTCCGTGATGTCGTCGACCACGAGGACTTGCTGGCCGGTGACCGGTCCGCTCAACCCCTCGGTGAGCTGCGCGGCGCCCGTCGGCGTCGCCGTGACGCCCCAGTGCTGGGCGCGGAGCGAGACGAGGCGCCTCACCCCGAGGCGGTCGCAGAGGAGCCGGGCGGGGACCCACCCGCCCCGGGTCAGACCGACGATCGTACCGGGAACGGCGGAGCGCGCGCGGACCTCGGCCGCGACGCGGTCGGCCCAGCCGTCGACATCGGCCCACGTTGCGAGACGGCACCGCGGGAGGTCGGCCATCGGTCGCGACGACCGGGCCCGACTACGGGTAGATCCCGCGGATCTTGATCGCGTCGACGACCCGCTGGATCGCGAGGACGTACGCCGCGGTCCGGTTGTGGACCCCTTTCTCGGTCGCGACCTTGTGGACGTCGTTGTACGAGCGGACCATGACCCGTTCGAGGCGAGTGTTGACCTCTTCGAGATTCCAGAAGTATCCCTGGATGTCCTGCGCCCACTCGAAGTAGCTGACCGTGACGCCGCCCGCGTTCGCGAGCACGTCCGGGAGCACCACGATCTTCTTCTGGAAGAGGATCGTGTCGGCCTCGGGAAGCGTCGGGCCGTTGGCGGCCTCGGCGACGAT
>JAKIVU010000016.1 GCA_022750375.1 Thermoplasmata archaeon | reverse complement strand
TTTTATATAGAAGGGCAATTTAGCTGTTGATGGTGAGTTAGAATGCTCCAGGGCACGCCGATTTTCATTCTGAAGGAAGGGACCGAACGCGAGCGCGGCAAGGGTGCGACCTCGAACAACATCGCCGCGGCTCGGGCCGTAGCCGATGCGGTACGATCGACCCTGGGACCCCGGGGCATGGACAAGATGCTCGTCGATTCGATGGGCGACATCACCATCACGAACGACGGCGTCACTATTCTCAAGGAAGTCGACGTCGAGCACCCGGCGGCCAAGATGATCGTCGAGGTCGCCAAGACCCAGGACCAACAGTGCGGCGACGGAACGACCACCGCGGTCGTCCTGGCCGGCGAGCTGCTGAAGCGCTCGGAGTCGCTCCTCGAGCAGAACGTTCATCCGACGGTCATCGTTCGCGGGTTCCAACTCGCGGTCCAAGAAGCTCAACGCCTGCTGGAGACGGAGATCGGCACGACCGTCAAGACCGACGACGATTCGATCCTCATTGACTGCGCCACCACGGCCATGGGGTCGAAGGGCGTCTTTGGCTCCCGAGACGAGCTCGCCAAGATTGCTGTCCGGGCGGTCCAGAGGATCTCCGAACACCGCGGCGACAAGATTGTGGCGGACGTCGACCAGATCAAGGTCGAAAAGCGCCACGGCGGGACCATCTCGGACACTGAGCTCATCGAAGGAATCATCCTCGACAAGGAACGGGGCCACCCGCGGATGCCCAGCGAGGTATCCCCGGCGAAGATCGCGCTCCTGAACTCGTCCCTCGAGATCAAGAAGACCGAGATTGAGAGCAAGATCAACATCAAGAACCCGAGCCAGATCCAGAACTTCCTCGACGAGGAAGACAAGACGTTCCGTAAGATGGTCGAGGCGATCAAAGCCTCGGGCGCGAACGTGGTCGTCAGCCAGAAGGGGATCGACGACGTCGTTCTACACTACCTCGCGAAGGAAGGCATCTTCGCGGTCAAGCAGGTCAAGGAGTCGGACCTGCAGAAGCTCGCGCGCGCGACGGGCGCCAAGATCGTGACGGGCTTCAAGGACCTCACTCCTGCCGACCTCGGGTCGGCGGCCAAGGTCGATGAGCGCAAGGTCGGCGACGACGACATGACGTTCGTCACCGGCTGCTCGAACCCCCGCTCGGTCTCGATCCTGATCCGCGGCGGCACCGAGCACGTCACCCAGGAGGTCGAGCGCTCGCTCAACGACGCGCTCAAGGTCGTCGCGAGCGTCCTCGAAGACGGGGTCGTCTGCCCCGGGGGCGGCGCGACCGAGATCGACCTCGCGGTCAAGCTCCGGAAGTGGGCCCCGTCGGTCGGCGGCCGAGAGCAGCTCGCCGTAGAGGCGTTCGCTCAGGCACTCGAAGTCGTTCCGTGGGCGCTCAGCGAGAACGGGGGGTTCGACTCGATTAACACCCTCATCGAGCTGCGCCGTGGGCACGACGGTCCTACCGCCAACAAGAACATCGGCATCAACCTCGCGGACGGCAAGGCGACCGACATGTGGAAGCTCCACGTGGTCGAGCCGCTCCGGGTCAAGCGCCAGGCCCTGAGCTCCGCCGCGGAAGTCGCGTCGATGGTCCTTCGGATCGACGATGTCATCGCGTCGAGGAAGGGTTCCCCGGCTCCGGGCGGAGCTGGCGGCGGACACGACCACTAGGCCGAAACTCCTTTCGCGGACCGGCGAGCGCAGGCTTGCCGGTCCGAAGCCTTCTTAACGAGCGAGGGGTAGGCCGCCTCCCATGCGCACGAAACCGGTCGAGGGGGTACTTCGACTCGACGTGGTCGCCCTGGACCCCCGGCCGGCGGTCTATCTCGCCTACGACGGTCTCGCCGGTCTGAGCCAACGCCCCCTCCTTCGCGACCTGATCGACGAACTCGAGCGCAAGGGACCGGGCGAGACGGCGAAGTTCCTAGAGGCCCTTCGCCGCCGGCGCTCCGGCTCGATCCACGTCTACTTCTCCGATTACGTGAGCTACGGGATTGGCGGCGGCGATGCGGCCGCCGAGTTCTTCCTCGGCACGTTCCTTCTGCTCCACGAGCCGGCCCGACCCGCCGGGAAAGATCCGGCGGTCCCCGAGCACCTCGCCCTCATGCGCCCGGGCGGGGTCGAGCGACTCTCGCTCGAAGGTCTCTCCGCGTAGCGCGACAGCCTTTTCGTCCCGGCTCCCTCCCCGGACCGTACCCGGGAACATCTGTGACCGAAGAGACTCCTCTCGAGCACGAACGACGACTCAAGGTCGAGCGGATCCGCGCGGAAGGTCGGGAACCGTACCCGTGGTCGTTCGTCGGTCGCATCACGACGGACCAAGTCCGCGCCCGGTGCGCGGGCCTCCACGCGGGTGAGGAGGCGGGGGATCCTCCGGTGCGGGTCGCCGGACGGATCAAGGCGACGCGCCTCCACGGCAAAACCGCGTTCGCCGACCTCGAGGACCGCGAGGGTTCGGTCCAGCTCCTGATCCGCGCGGACACGCTCGGCGAGGCGGAGTTCCAGTCGTGGATGCGCGACCTCGACCCCGGCGACATCGTCGGCGCCGAGGGCTTTCCCGCGGTCAGCAAGCGCGGCGAACCGTCGGTCCACGTTCGTTCCCTCGCCCTCCTCGCGAAGGCGATCGCCCCTCCTCCGGAGAAGTATCACGGACTCCAGGACGTCGAAGAGCGACTCCGCCGACGCTACCTGGACCTGATGTCGTCGCCCGAGACCCGGCAACTGTTCCGGGCACGGACGATGCTCATCCGGGAGATGCGTCGCTACCTCGATGCGGCGCAGTTCCTCGAGGTCGAGACGCCGATCCTGCTCCCCGTGGCGAGCGGTGCCGCTGCGGAGCCGTTCGTCACGCGTTCCCGGTACCTCGATGCCGAGCTCCAGCTCCGGATCTCCCTCGAGCTTCCCCTGAAGCGGCTGCTCGTCGGTGGGCTGGAGCGGGTCTACGAGTTGGGTCGAACGTTCCGCAACGAGGACATGGACACGAGCCACTCCCCCGAGTTCACCGAGCTCGAGGCGTACTGGGCGTACGCCGATTACCACGACATGCGCCGCCTGATCGAAGGACTCTACGGTCATCTCGCGGAGCGCGTCCTCGAACTCCTGCCGGAGTCGCCGACGGCCCAACGGGGGGCCCAAGGGTTCACCCCGCCGTTCGCCACGGTCGATTTCGTCGACGAACTCGAGCGTCGTAGCGGGATCAACGACCTGCTCTCGAAGACCCCGGGCGAGCTCCGCGAACTGGTGCGCACGATCGGCTCGACGGTCCCGGATCGATCTCCGCCCGGAGTATTCCTCGACAAACTCTTCGAGCATTACGTCGAACCCCACCTGGAACGGCTCACGTTCGTCGTCGACCACCCGGCGCTGACCACGCCGCTCGCGAAGCGGCACCGGAGCAAGCCGGGGCGCGTCGAGCGATTCGAGATGTTCTACCGGGGGACCGAACTCGGCAATGCCTACACGGAGCTGAACGACCCCGACGAACAGGAACGCCGATTCCGAGAGCAGCTCGAAGGTCAGGGCGGAGACACCTACGCCTACGACGCCGATTTCGTCCGGGCGCTGCGCCACGGGATGCCGCCGGCGACGGGGATCGGGGTTGGCGTCGACCGGATCATCATGGGCCTGGTCGGCGCGGAATCGATCAAGGACGTCCTCCTCTTTCCCCAGATGCGCTCCCGCTGACGGGGCCGCGCCCCCACCCGCTTATACTCTCGGCGCACCGATACGTCCGGCGTGGCTCTGCCCGCATTCGGACCCGACCCCACCCCGCTCTCGATCGAGGGTCTCACGGTGGCGTACGGGGAGCACCGAGCGGTGGAACGACTCTCGTTCACGGTGCGGCCCGGAGAAATCTACGGCCTCCTCGGCTCGAACGGTGCCGGCAAGTCGAGCACTATCAAGGCGGTCGTGGGGCTGGTGCGTCCTTCGGAGGGGAGCGTCCGCGTGTTCGGCATCGACGCCGTCACGGACGGACTGCGCGCCAAGGAGCGGCTGGGGTACGTTCCCGAGACGTCGCTGCTCTACGAGGCGCTCACCCCCCGGGAATTCCTGGAGTTCGTCGCGAGCGTCCGGCGGCTCGAACGGGCATCGGTCTCCGCCCGGGCGAAGAGCTATGCCACGGCGTTCCGGCTCGAGGGAGAGTTCGAAGAGCCGATCGCCTCCCTCTCCAACGGGACCCGGCAGAAGGTCCTGATCATCGCGGCGCTTTTGCATCAACCGCCGCTCCTGGTGCTCGACGAACCGCTGAACAGTCTCGACCCGCGCTCCGTGCGGATCATGAAGGAAGTGCTCACCCGCTACGTCGCCTCCACGGGCCGGGGCGTGCTGTTCTCGACCCATACGATGGAGGTCGCCCAGCAGCTCTGTCACCGCGTGGGAATCCTCGACCGGGGCGTGCTGCGCGCCGAAGGGACGCTCGGCGGATTGCGCGAGCGCGCCGCGACCGGAGACGCGACGCTCGAGGAAGTGTTCCTGCGCCTGACCCGCGAGGACGAGGGATTGGCGGACGCCGTCCGGGCGCTGGAAGGGACGTAACGTGGGGTGGCGGGAGGCGTGGCGCATCAGCAGCGTGGCGTTCACCGAGTTGTCGCTCCAGGCGATCTACGCGTTTCGTCAGGGGAACCTGCCGCCGTCCGGCCCGCCGGGCCTCGTCGCATCGAAGGCGCGTCGACGGGTCGTCCAGAGCAAGATCATCGTCGCCGCGGTCCTCGGGATGTTGATCGCCGGGGCATGTCTGCTGCTCGCCGTCGCTCCACGCCTCCTCTCGAGCCCGTTCTTCGGGGTGGTCGTCTCGGTCGACGTCTTCCAGACGGCGGTGCTTTCGGGGCTGCTCGCCCTGGAGGTGGCGTTCCTCTGGTGGTCGGGACTGCAGGCGCTGCCGACGTTCCTCGCGTCGGGAGTGCTACCGGTCCTCGAACCGCTCCCCATCGACGACCGGACGCTCGGTCGCGTCGCCGGTCTACTCTACCTCCGCCTCTTCGACATTCCCGCGCTGACGGTGATCGTCAGCACCCCACTGCTGGTCGCCTGGACGCTCGGCGCCGCGGCGGGCGTGGCGATCATTCCGGGGACGATCGCCGCGGTCGCGTTCGCCCTGGCCCTCGCGCTCCTCACCGGCCGATTCTTCGTCCGACGCGTTCAGGGCTCGCGCGGGGGCGGGGGGCGGGCGATCGTTCGGTGGGCGTACCTGGTCCTCTGGGTGTTGCCCGCCTTCGCGATGTTCGGCTTCGTCGTCGCGGCACCGGGGTTCCTCGCCGTCATGGCCCGTGCCGTCGGCGGCGGTCCGACCCCCCTCCTCGACCTGCTGGTCTCGACATGGCCGATCTCGTTCGCCGTCCTCCCCGCGGTCGTCAACCACGGCGCCGGGGCGTTCGGGCTCGACGCCTCCGGAACGGTCGTCCTGGCGGTGGCAGTCGGCGGTTACCTGCTGCTCGCCGGATGGGCGATCGTGTGGATGATGGGGGCCGTCCGTCGTGTCGGTTTGGCCCCTCCGCTCGTCTCCGTCGGCGCTCCGGTGGCGCAGTTCGACCTCGTCCCGCAGGCACCCGCGCGGGCCGTGCTCACGAAGGACCTTCGGATCGCGAGCCGCATGCCCGGGTATGCCTTTCTCGTCATCTTCCCCATCCTGGATGCGGTCGCGATCGGCCTCTTCACGTACGTCTCGGGGCCGGGGTCTGCCGCCGCCTTTGGGCTCGCCCTCGCCGCCGTCACCACGGCGGCGTTACTCGCAACCTTCTTCGGCCCCGCGTTCTTCGCAATCGAAGTGATCGCGTACTCGTACGGTCGTACGCTCCCCCTCGCAGACCGGTCGATCATCTGCGGCAAGGTGGCGCTGGTCGCCACGATCTTTCTGGCCGCGGCGGGGCTCGTCCTCGGGATCACGCTACTTCGAGTGTTCCAGCCGGCGATCTTCCTGGCGTTCGTGTTCGCGGAACTGCCGGGGGTTCTCGCCGCCGCGTTCCTGGAGCTGGGCATCCTGTTCCGGCGGGCCCGATCCAAGGGGTTGCCGATCGTGAATCTGTACTCGGGCGCTTGGTACGCGATCTTCGTCTCGATCCCCGGCCTGCTGGTCGCCGGAGCGCCGCTCATCGCGTTCCGAGCATTCGGCGCGACCACGGTCTGGCTCGGGGTGGCCGCGATGGCGCTCGTCGCGATGGGCGAGCTCGCCCTATGCGCCCCGTTCGCTCTGGGCGTCCGAAGGGGGAGCAGCGCATGAGCTCCCCGACGCTCGCCACTCGCTTCGAGCCGAAGGAGCTCGAGGGTCGATGGCAGACCGCGTGGGAGCAAAGCCACGCCTTCCACGGGCCCGATTCACCGACGGGTCCGACCTTCTCCTTCGTACTGCCTCCGCCGAACGTGACCGGGGTGCTGACGCTCGGCCACATGCTCGGGGACACGGTGATGGACATCCTCGCCCGACAGCACCGGATGCAGGGGATCCCCACTCTCTGGGTCCCCGGCCTCGACCATGCCGGGCTCGCGACCCAGGTGGAGGTCCGCCGTCGCCTAGCGAAGCAGGGGATCCGGTTCGAGGAGCTCCCCCGCGAGCAAGCGCTCGCGGAGGTGGAGAAGTGGCGGTCGGAGCACGAGCGTCGGATCGTCGAGCAGACCCGGGGCGCCGGGTTCTCCGTCGACTGGTCTCGGTTCCGCTACACGATGGACCCCGCCAGCGTCCGCGCGACCCGCGAGGCGTTCGTCGCGCTGTTCCGGGAGGGCCTGGTCTATCGCGGCGAGCGGATGGTCAACTGGGACCCTCGCCTCCGGACGGCGATCTCGGACCTGGAGGTCGTGCACACCGACGAGGAAGCGACCCTCTACCGACTCCGGTACGTCTGGGCGGACGGGACCATCGGGGGGATCGAGGTAGCGACCGTGCGACCGGAGACGATCTTCGGCGATGTGGCGGTCGCCGTCCATCCCGACGACGCGCGCTATGCGGACGCCCTCGGGAAGTACGTCATCGTACCGCTGAGCCACCGGCGGGTGCCGGTGATCGCCGACCCCTCGGTCGACCCGACGTTCGGCGTGGGCGCCTTGAAGATCACTCCGCGGCACGACCCGGTCGACCGCGAGATCGCACTCCGTCACCCGGATCTCGCAGACCCGGTCGAGATCTTCGACGATGGGGCCCGCCTGACGGGCGCCTGGGTGCCTACGCCCTTCCACGGACTCGACCGGGAGGCCGCACGGACCCGGGTCGTAGAGGAGCTCGAACGCGAACAGCTCCTCGTCGGCCAGGGGAAGTACCGCCACTCCGTGGGCCGCTCCGAGCGGTCCGACGCGCTGATCGAACCGCGGCTTTCGACGCAATGGTTCGTCCGGATGTCCTCGCTCGCCGAACCCGCGGTGGCAGCCGTACGGAGCGGGGAAATACGGATCCATCCGGAACGGTGGACGCTCACGTTCTTCCGCTGGATGGAACGGATCGAGGACTGGTGCATCTCACGCCAGGTGCTATGGGGTCACCGGATCCCGGTGGACCACTGCAGCGCGTGCGGAACGGACACAGTCTCCGTCGAACCCCCCACGAAGTGCGAGCACTGCGGCTCGAACGCGCTGACCGCGGACCCCGACGTGCTCGACACATGGTTCACGTCGTGGCTGTGGCCGTTCGCCGCCCTCGGCTGGCCCGAACGCACCGCCGACCTCGCCGCGTACTACCCGACCAGCATCCTCGTCACCGGCCGCGACATCATGTTCTTCTGGGTCGCGCGGATGATGATGTCCGGGTTCCGATTCACCGGCGCCCGGCCGTTCTCCGACGTCTACTTCACCGGGATGCTGCAGGACGAACACGGCCGCCGGATGTCGAAGCATCTCGGGAACTCTCCCGACCCGCTCGACCTGATCGCGGAACGCGGCGCGGACGCGATGCGGTTCGGGCTCGTATTCCCCAACCCGACCTCGGAGGACGGACCGTTCGGCCGCCCGGCGCTCGACGGGGCGCGCAACTTCCTCACGAAATTATGGAACCTCGTCCGATTCACGCTCCCCTACGTTCCCCCCGGGGTCGGCCCCGTGACCGGCCCACCGGCGCTCACGTTCGCCGACGCGCTCGAGGACCGGTGGATCCTCTCCCGATACCGAAGGGCGGTGGAGGAGGTCGACAACGCGCTCCGGGACTTCGACCCCACGCGCGCCGCGACGGTACTGCACTCGTTCGTCTGGCACGACCTGGCCGACCGGTACGTGGAGATCGCGAAGGAGTCGCTCAACGGCCGACGCGGGGAGCCCGCGCTCCGCGCCTCCCGTGCGACCCTCCTGTTCGTCGTCGAGCGGACGCTCCGGCTGCTGCACCCGTTCGTCCCGCACGTGACCGAGGAACTCTGGCACGCCCTCCCGCACGAAGGCGAGCTGCTCGCGACCACCACCTGGCCGGCAGAAGACGAAGCGCCGACCGACTCGGTGGCGGAGGTCGAGATGGAAACGGTGCTCGAGTCGGTCCGGCTCCTCCGGAACTTGAGGGCGGACGAGCAGGTACCGTCCGGGTCGATCCCGCCCGGCTGGATCCGACCTGCCGGGCCCGAGGTCGAGCGACTCCTGACCCAGCAACTCTCGACGATCTCCCACCTGGCCCGGGTGCATCCGCTGACGATCCTCGGGGCCGGTTCGCCGACCCCGGCCGGATCGGGGAGCCGGGTAGCGCCGCTCGGGGAATGCTACGTCGAGCGTCCGGCCGCGCGCCCGGTCGACACGGAGGCGCTCACGCGCGAACGAGAGAAACTCTCCGCGCTGCTCGAGAAAACGCGCGCCCGTCTGGGCGACGCCGGCTTCCGTGCCCGGGCCCCTCCCGAGCTCGTAGCCGAGACAGAAGAAAAGGCACGGGAGCTGGAAGAACGGATCCGTCGTATCGATGAACACATGAATCCCGGAGGCTCGGGAGCAGGGGGATCATGAAGACCAAGTCTCGGAGCCGCGCTCGGACACCGCCCGCTCCACCGCCAACGCCCCCTCCCGTCCGGAAATCCTCGCCGCCACCGGCGCCCAAACGTGCGACACCACCCACCCGGAGATCGTCCGTTCCTCCGACCCGAAAGTCACCACCCCCGCCCCCTCCGAAACCGGTCGCCCCCGCGCGGCCCGAGTTCGCTCCGATCGCCACCCTGCCGATGCCCGGCTCGGCGAAACCGCACCCGGCGCTCGGGGTCGGTCTTTGGGGGCTCGGCCGTTGGACGGCCGAAGACGAGGCCCGGACGAAGGCGACCATCGGGCGTGCGTACGAGCTCGGACTGCATTGGTTCGACACGGCCGAGGTGTACGGGAGCGGCCGGTCCGAGCGAGTGCTCGGCGAGGTGCTGCAACGAGCCGCGGCCGGAGCACCGGACGCGTTCGTAGTGACCAAGGTCTCTTGGGAACACCTGCGGCCCGCGCAAGTGCGTGCGAGTCTGATCAACAGCCTCGAGCGTCTCGGGCGCCCGTCGGTCGACCTCTACCTCGTGCACGCGCCGGACCGGCGGGTGCCTCTCGCGGATACGATGCGGGTGCTGGAAGCGCTCTGGAAGGAGGGGAAGGTCGGCGCCATCGGCGTGTCGAATTTCACGGTCGAGGATCTCGAGGCGGCGGCCAAGGGGCTCACGGAGGCGCGGATCGCGGTGAATCAGGTTCGGTACAACCTCTTTGACCGCGACGAGGCCGACCCCGTCCGCGACTACTGTCGGTCGCACGAGATCCTCCTCGAGGCGTACACCCCGCTCGCCCGGGGCGTCCTCCACGGCCGGTACCTGGACGGGAAGGGCATCCCGCCCGAAGTGCGCAAGTTTGCCCACCGCCTGTTCGAGCCGGACCGGCTGCCCGGGATCCTCGAGCGTGCCCGGTCGTTGCGCGCGCTGGCCAAGGAGTCGAAGGTCCCTCTCGCATCGATCGCGCTGCATTGGCTCGCGAAGATGGGGGCCGCCCCGGTCGTCGGGATGAGCCGTCCGGAACAGGTGGACTCGAACCTCACGGTGTGGGGGATTCGGCCCTCGGACGCCGTGCTCGACCGCGCGGATGCGATCGCGCGGGGCGACCGTGCTTAGGCTCGTCGCGCTCGATATGGACGGCACGCTGGTCGATGTGGCGAGCTCGTGGGCGAGCGTGCACGAACACTTCGGGGAACACAACGCCGAGGGACTTCGTCGGTTCATGGCCAATGAGATCGATGACCTCGAGTTCATCCGGTCGGACATTCAGATCTGGTGGAAGCATCGACCGGACCTGGATGTCGAGGAGCTCGAACAGATCCTTTCGACCGTCCCGCTCATGCCCGGAGCCCACGCGCTCGCCGCGGGGTTACGGGCGCGGGGAGTTCGCACGGCGATCATCAGTGGGGGGATCGACCTCCTCGCCCGCCGCATAGGAAAAGAGCTCGGGATCGACGTCGTGCTCGCGAACGGTTTCCGGGTCGACTCGGACGGCCGACTCACGGGGGAGGGGATCGTTCGGGTCCCGATCCACCATAAGGAAGAGGTGCTCGCGACGCTCCAATCCCAACTGGGGATCTCGACGGACGAGACCGCCTCCGTCGGGAATTCCGAGATCGACGCGGGGCTGTTCCGCCGCAGCCGGGTCGGCGTCGCGTTCCGGCCCGAAGACGAGATCGTGCGTCGGACGGCCACGGTGATCGTGCCGGGTTCGGACCTCACCCAGGTGCTCGATGCGCTGCGCGACTTCCCCGACGGGGCCCGTCGGGCCGAGAGTTGAGGGAAGCGCTTTTACCCGCGCCCCCGGTTCCTACGGTCCCGATGGAGAGTTACCAGGCGCTGCTGGAGCGCGCGCACGCCAAACTGCCCCCGGTCCGCACCGGCGGCGAGCGGTTCCAGGTCCCCGAACCGGACGTGATGACGGACGGAAAGAACACCGTCATACGGAACTTCCAGGAGATCACCGGGGTCCTCCGGCGGGAACCCGACCACGTCATTCAATTCCTTGCCAAGGAGTTTGGCTGTCCGGGGGTGCTGGACCTCCCTCGCGGCGTCCTGAAGTCCCGCCTCACGAAGGACCAGATCGCCCAGCGTCTGCGCGAATATACCGCGAAGTTTGTCATCTGTTCGGAGTGCAAGCGCCCGGACACCCACCTCCAGAAGGAGGGGCGGCTCACGCTCCTCATCTGCGAGGCGTGCGGGGCGCAGCGCCCCGTGACGGTGCGACGGGTGGTGGCTCCCGAGAAGCCGAAAGCGCCCGTCGTCGTCGGTGAGGTCTACCGGTTGACCATCGAGGACGTCGGTCGCCGCGGGGACGGTGTCGCGAAGAAGGAAGGGTTCGTCATCTTCGTCACCGGCGCGACCCAACGGGGCACGACCGTGAACGCGAAGATCACGAAGGTCCTCGGGAACAACGCGTACGCCGTCGTCCAACCGTAGCGTCCCATGCGGAGCCTCCGCTGGATCGGCCTGCTCGCCCTCTACGTCGGCGCCCAAGCGGTCGCGCTCCTGCTCGCCGACCCGTTCCGCTCGGCCGGCCTCTCGACGAACGCGAACCCCCAGAGCGCCACCGCGCCCCTCGAGATCATCATCATCATCGTACTTGCGCCGCTCCTCATCCTTTGGGTCGCGAAACGGAAGGGCGGGCTCGCGACCCTCCGCCACCTGATCCTCTTCGGGATCGCCGCGTCCCTCTACGTCACGCTGTACGCCACATTCTCGATTCTTCCGCCGGGGCAGATCCTTCCCCCCCCATACGGGGCCGAGCTCGTGTTCGAACCGGCCCTCACGATCGCCGCGATGATCGCCGCCACCCTCTACCTCCTCCTCCTGATGGAACCGCAGTGGTACGTGGTCGACCTGGTCGGCTTCCTCGCGGCGGGTTCGCTGATCGCGATCCTCGGGATCTCGTTCGCGGTCCTGCCGGCGTTCATCCTGCTCATCGCCCTGCTCATCTACGACGCGATCGCGGTCTACGGCACGAAGCACATGGTCAGTCTCGCCGAAGTCGTGACCGACATGAAGCTCCCGATCCTGTTGGTCATGCCGGACTCCGTCGGGTATGACTATGCCCACTCCGGCACGCTCCAGGAACAGCGGGCCCACCCGGTCGAAGAGCGGGAAGCGTTGTTCATGGGACTCGGCGACGTGGTGATCCCGGGAACCCTCGTCGTTTCCGCGTTCATTTGGCTCCCGGTCCACCCGATGGTCCTCGGCATCGGCGGCAACCTCTGGGCCGGGGTCGGCGCGCTGGTCGGCTCGCTGCTTGGCTACGCGATCCTGATGCGGATCGTGTTGCGCGGGAACGCGCAGGCAGGTCTCCCGTTCCTGAACGGGGGCGCGCTGGCCGGGTACATCGTCGCGTACCTGCTCGTCTTCCACTCGTTCTCGCTCGGCCTCACGGGAGGGCTTTAAGCCCCCCCGCTTCGAGGGCGACGTGCCGCGGAAGGTCGAGGACATCCGCATCGACGACCACCCGTCGCTCGACGTGCTCGTCCGCCGGATGGAAGCCGCCGGAGGGTTCAGCGCGAAGGAGGTCGCGGCCGGCGTTGACCTTCTGGCCCGGATCCTCGGCGACCGGAAGATGACCCGGTTCCTATCGTTCCCCGCCGATATCGTCGCGACCGGTACCCGCGGAGTGCTGGCGACCCTCCTCCGCGAGGGCTACGTGGACGTCGTCATCACGACGTGCGGCACCCTCGACCATGACCTCGCACGCGCGTTCCGGCCCTACTACCACGGTGCGTGGGACCTGGATGACGCGGACCTGCATCGTCGCCACCTCTACCGACTCGGCAACCTCGTGATTCCCGAGGCGAACTACGGCGCGATCGTCGAGCGCAAGATGCGGGGGATCCTCCAGCAACTCTGGGCGGACGGTACGCGGAAGCTTTCGACGCAGGCCCTTGCGCACGCGATCGGCGGGGCGATTCCTGCCCGCGCGCGCTCGAGCATCCTGCGCGCCGCCTACGAGCGCAACGTACCGGTCATCGTCCCCGGGATCACCGACGGTGCCGTCGGATCGCAACTCTGGCTGTTCTGGCAGGACCACAGGGAGCTCACCCTCGACCTCTTCGCCGACGAACAGGCGCTCTCCGACCTCGTGTTCGAGGCGAAGCGCACTGGCGCCGTCATGCTTGGCGGCGGGATCTCGAAGCATCACACGATCTGGTGGAATCAGTTCCGGGACGGGCTCGATGCGGCCCTCTACATCACCACCGCCGTCGAGTGGGACGGCAGCCTCTCCGGCGCGCGGACGCGGGAGGCGATCTCCTGGGGAAAGGTGAAACCGTCCGCGCGTCACACGACCGTCGAAGGGGACGTGACAGTCCTCCTCCCGCTGATGGTCGGCGCCGCCCTCGAGCGCATTCGCAAGTAACCCCGCCTCCGAGCCCGAGGCTTTATCTCTCACGGCAAAGTCGGCCCGACCCGTCCGTGGGCCCGTAGCTCAGCCCGGTAGAGCAGGCGGCTCTTAACCGCAAGATCAGGGGTTCGAATCCCCTCGGGCCCGTCGCA
>JAKIVU010000015.1 GCA_022750375.1 Thermoplasmata archaeon | reverse complement strand
CCATCCTTCTTGCTTGGGGTGCAAGAGACTCCGATTCAAATTCGGACGGCCCCATTCGCCGCGCCCGCCGACCCGCGGGCGCCCCGTCATGTACGGCCCTCGCCTCCGTCGCTTGCGATGCCGCGCCGCTTCGTCACCGAACGGCGGCGCGACCCGTACTACCGCGCCGCGCAGCGGGAGGGGTTGCGCTCCCGTGCCGCGTTCAAGCTGACGTTTGTGGACGACCGGTTCCGACTGTTGCGCCCCGGGGCACGCGTCCTCGACCTCGGTGCGGCGCCCGGGGGCTGGTCGATGGTCGCCCGACAACGGGTCGGTCCCCGCGGGCTCGTGGTCGCGGTCGACCCGCGCACGATCGAGCCGATGGACGGGGTACGCGTCGTGCGCGGCCGCGTGGGGGACCCGTCGTTGCCGGAGCGGCTGGGATCACCGGAGTTCGACGTCGTGGTCTCGGACATGTCCCCGAGGATCAGCGGCGCCTACGCGACCGACCACGCGCGCAGCGTGGGCCTCGTGCGGGATGCGTTCCGCCTCGCGCGCGTCGTCCTCGCCCGCCGGGGGGCGTTCGTCGCGAAAGTCTTCGACGGCGACATGGTCGTCGACCTCGAGCACGAGCTCGAGCCCTCGTTCGTTCGCGTTCGACGCACCAAGCCGACCGCTTCGCGCGAGCCGTCGTCGGAGATATACATCGTCGGACTCGGGTTTCGACCCGGGCGCGGCGTTGTTCTGCCGACCGGACGCGAGACCGGCGCTCCGCCGGCTCCCGCTATATAGGTTCACATCTTCCCGCGGGTCCGCCGTTTTTGAGGTCTGGTTACTCGTGATCCGGTTCGGACCAGCGGGGATCCCTCTCTCCTGCAAGGGGCGTACGCTGAGGGACGGCATTGCGGACGTCCACCATCTCGGTCTCACTGCGATGGAAGTGCAGTTCATCAAGGTCAATCCGCTGACCCGTCTCGCGTTCGACGAGGAGGTCGGCAAGGTCGCGCGCGAGCTGCTCCTGCAGCTTCCGGTGAACGTCGGTTCGCCCGACCATCAGGGCGGCGTCCCGTCCCTCGCTGCGCTCACCTCCCCAATCAAGAAGCGGGACTCGCTCACGACCCTCACGTGGAGCCTCGCGAAGGATTATCCGGACCTGCAGCAGACGAAGGCGCTCGCCCGCGCCCTCGACACCGACCTCACGCTCCATGCGCCGTACTACGTCGACTTCTTCGGGTCGAGCGACGCCCGCGAGCAGTCCACGCGTCAGATCCAATGGGCCGGGGTGCTCGCGCAGGGGCTGGGTGCGCGCCTCGCCGTCACCCATCTCGGGTTCTACGGCGGCGGGGACCGGGCCGACTCGATCCAGGAGCTCACCCAGATCGTCACCGACCTCGCGGCGTGGCTGAAGGAGTATTCCCGCGGCACGGTGCGGCTCGCCATCGAGCCGAGCGGTCACCCCGACGTCTTCGGCTCGCGCGAAGAGGTCCTCGACCTCGTCCACCGTGTCCGAGGGACCGTGCCGGTCCTGAACCTGCCGCACCTCGCCGCGCGGGAGCGGAAGTCGTTCGAAGAGCCCGAACAGCTCGAGCCGATCCTGAAGGAATTCGTCGCGGCGACAGACGGACCCCTCTACCTCAACTTCTCGGGCGTCGAGTTCTACGGGTCGGGAGAGTTCCGATTGACGCCGATCAAACGGGGACTCGTCCGGTTCGACCCGCTCGGGGAGCTGCTCGCCGAGCGCGATTACGACGTGTCGGTGATCTCGAGCTCTCCGCTGCTGGAGCACGACGCGATGTACATGAAGCTCCTCTACGAGCGGGCGCTCACCCGGCGCTGGGTGAAGGCGCACGCGCCCCCGGCCCCGAAACCGGTGAAGAAGCCGGTGCCGGTCGCGCCGGTCAAGGGCAAGACCGTTACCCCGAGCAGCGCGAAGCCGGTCCGGGGGAAGCCCTCCCCTCCTGCCCGTCACTCCCCCGCCCGGCCGAAGGAGGCCCGCCGCCGTGGTGGACGACGCCGATAGGGGCGTGACGTTCAACCGCGCCCAGCGGTACATCGCCGAGCGCGTGACCGAGGCACTCGACCGGCTCGAACCCTCGGCGATCGCGGCCGCCGTCGACATCCTCGCTCGCGCGCCCGCGACGTTCGTCTACGGCGCGGGACGCAGCGGGATCATAGGGCGGGCGTTCGCGATGCGCCTCGTCCAGCTCGGTCTGACCGCGTACGTCATCGGGGAGAGCGTGACGCCGATCGTCCGTCGTGGCGACGCCGTCTTCATCCTCTCGGGCCGCGGCGAGAGCTCCTCCTCGATCCAGACGGCGAACATCGTTCGGCGGGAGGGCGCCGAGCTGGTCGTGTTCACGGGGCGGGCCTCTTCGAAGCTCGCGCACATCGCGACCGCGCTCCTGACCCTCGACTTCCCGGAGGACCCCGAGCGGCCCCGGTACGCGCCGCTCGGCACACTGTTCGAATCGGCGAGCCTCCGGCTCACGGACGCGATCATCGCGGAGCTCCTGCGCGCTCGGGGCGAGACCGAAGAATCGATGCGACGACGCCACGCCATCATGGTGTGACGGCCGCGTCCGGCCAAAGGTTAAAGTCGCGCGCCGCTCCCACGCGACGTGCCCCCACGGCCGGCCGCCGGAACGTCGACCCTCCTCCCCGTCCCGACCCGATTCTTCGTCACGAGCGGGAAAGGGATCAACAAGACCAGCGAGTTGAACGCGTTCGACCTGGCCCTGCTCCAAGCCGGTATCGGCGACCAGAACCTCGTTAGCGTCTCCTCGGTGCTCCCGATCGGAATCCGCCAGGTTGACCGCGTGCCGATCGCCCGCGGGGCGATCACCCACGCCGTGCTCGCCCGCTACTCGGGTGGCGAGGGGGAAGTGATCAGCGCCGGCATCGCGTACGGGTTCCGGGCCGACGGCCAGGGAGGGTACGTCGCCGAGGCGCACCTCCACGGGACCCAGAAATCGCTGAAGGAGTTCCTGCGCTGGCGGATGCAGGAGATCGCCCACTACCGCGGAGTGGAGCTGCGACGGATCCGGTACCGCACGGAGGAGCTCTCGATCCCGATGGACCATTACGGTGTGTGCATCGCGGCGTGCGTGTTCCTTCCCTGAATCGGTCGATATCCGTTCGCTCCCCGCAGCGCGTCGAACACGAGATACTCGCACTGGCCGTAACGTCGGAATCCCAGCTTCTCCGCGACGCGCTGCGACGCAAGATTGTGGCTCCCCGTGCTCCAGATCGGGATGAGTCCGCGGGCCCGCGCCTCCTCGGCGACCAGAGCCGCGGCCGCGGCGGAGAGTCCTCGCCGCCGGTACGCCTCGAGGGTGTGCACCCCGACGTCGGCGTACCGGCCATTGTCGGCACTGAGGATGGCGACGGAAACGAGGCGGTCGTCGGCGAACGCCCCCGTCACCACACCGTCCGTGAGCAACTCGTCGAACGTTCGGTAGCTGTTGCCCCATACATTTCCGGGGTACCGTTGGACGAGCGGCAGATCCGGGAGCCGGAGCCGGCGTACCGCGGCATTCGGCTGCGACTTGGGCGGCGTCTCCAGCGTGAAGAACAGGTCTCCCAGACGGTGGAAGGGATGCGGGATTTCCCGCGAGAAGATCTCGGCAAAGAGGTTCATCTCGTCGGTCGAACCGTTGAGGCAGAACCAGCCGGGGATCCGTGAGAGAACGGACCAGCCCGCCTCGACGTTGCGTCCGAGGTACTCGGGCTCCGCCGGGTCGCTCGGGTGCTGCAGGATGATGGCCTCCGGGTTCGAGCGGGACCCGGAGAAGAAGGCGCGGTCGAGCCCCCGCCGAAGGCCGGCGTACGGGACCACGTAATACGGAGTGACCGGGAGCGTGGCCGCCACCGCGGCGCTCTCCGAGGGTGTCAGCCGTTCGAGACCCTCGACCGGGGTCCATTCGGGGTACGGGACCACCGTCGGGCTCACCTGGGCACCCCCGTCCGGTCAGAGGAGCTTGCGGAACAGCAGCTTGTCTTCGAGGCTTCCGTCGATCGCGAGCTTCCTGGTGACGAGGGCTTTCATCGGGCCGATGTCCTTCTTGACGAGGCCGTGGAACGTCGCGACATCCGTCGTGATGGTGACGTCGGCCGGACCTTCCACCGCGGTCCTCAGGTTCGTGAGCCGTCCCTTCCTCAGGTCGACGGCGTAGCTTCCCTCGTCGGTGAGGTGGATCCGAATCGTGCGCTCGAGCCCGTCGAGCTCCTCCCCCATCGCCGGAGTCGCATCGGCTTTCCGGTTGAACCGGTCGACCAGCGACGCGAGGGTGTCCTCGACGGTCATGGAACGTAGATCTCCAGGGTGCGAGCCGGCCGAGCCCGCTTAACCCTTTGCACGGTCGCCCACGACGCCCGCATCCACGACGGGATTTGGCCGCCGTCCCGGGCATGACGTTCAACGCACGAGCGCGTCTCCGCGTCGGAGGGGTACCCGCTTCCGAGCGTTTCAACGGCCGCCGCTCGGAGTCGGGCGAGCGCGCCGTCCCGTCGCACTTTCGCCACGATCGACGCCGCGCCGACCACCGGGAAATCTCGGTCCGCCTTGTGGCGACTCACGACGCGGGTTCCGCTCCCCGCGATCGCCGCCAATCGCTGGCCGAATCGTGCGGCGTTCGTATCGCATGCGTCGACGTAGGCGACGTCCGGGCGGAGTTGGATGACGAGGCGCGCGAAGGTCTCGAGCTCGAGCTCGTTGAGCCCGCCCCGACCGACGTACCGGTCGATCGTACGCGGAGGGATTGCGATCGACCACCGCTTGCCCACGGCAGCGAGGCGCCCGTAGACGGCGTCTCGTTGGGCGGGCGAGAGGAGTTTCGAATCCCGCACCCCGAGCCCGATGAGGTTGGGAAGCTCGTCCGCCGAGCAGCAGAACCCGCCCACCACGAGCGGGCCGAGCACGCTCCCGCGTCCGGCCTCGTCGATACCGAGGACCTGTTCCGCGGCCGTCGTTCGTCCCCATTCCCCCTACCGCGGGCGGGGATTAAGACGCGACGAACCGTCCGAGCGCTCGGTCGCTGCCGCCCCGCCGATGCCTCTCGATAAACCTCATATACGGTACCCCACTCGGACGCCTCCTCCGAGGACGACGATGGGTATCTGGCAGGGCCGCTCCCGACGCAAGCGCACCGGTGGGCGCCTCCGCCCGATCCGGAAGAAGCGGCGGTTCGAGATCGGTCGGGAGTTGCAGAACGCCACGCTCGGAGCGGGAACGGTCAAGCGCTACCGCGTCCGCGGCGGGAACGTCAAGCTGCGCATCCTCACCACCCACACGATCAACGTGTACGACCCCGCGACGAAGAAGACCCAGCCGGCGAACGTCATCACCGTCCGGGAGAATCCGGCGAATCCGAACTTCGTTCAACGGAACATCATCACCAAGGGTGCGATCCTCGAGACCGACGTGGGGCTCGTTCGCGTGCGCTCGCGGCCCGGCCAAGACGGCGTCCTGAACGGCGTGCGCGTGCCCGCCGCGCCGACCGCGGCGTGAGCCCGCGGCGGCACCGCCGATGCCCGACCACTTCTACGTCTACCCCGCCTACCTCGGCCGGGGGCTCTCCCGCAGCGACGGTCGTCGCCTCCCCGAGGCGGAGACGGTCCCCGACCTGACCGCCGAGGAGATCCTCGAAGCGGCGAAACGACTCGGATTCAAGGCGGAGGTCGAATCGGGGAAGCAGTACCCCCGCCAGTTCTTCACCTACGCCGGACGAGTCAAAGTGACGAAACGGAGCGGGACGACGAAGACGGCGTTCCTCCGCGCGCTCGCCGCGGAGGTGCGCAAGCACCGTCCGGCCGGGGTGAAGAAGTAACGATGGAAGAACCAGGAACGATCTACTTCACGGGGACCGCGGGCGCCGGCAAGACCACGTTCGTCCGAGCATTTGCCGACTGGATGAAGAGCGCGGGGTACGAGACCACCGTCGTCAACCTCGACCCGGGGAGCGAGTCGACCACGCTCGACCCGGCGGTGGACGTCCGGGAGTGGGTCCAGCTCGCGGACATCCAGGACGAGTACGGCCTCGGGCCGAACGGGGCCCAGATCGCGGCCGCGGACATGATCGCGCTCAAGATCTTCGACATCAAGCAGGCGATCGACGAGTTGAAGACCGATTACGTGCTGGTCGACACTCCCGGGCAGATCGAGCTGTTCGCGTTCCGAGAAGCGTCCAAGGCGATCGTGGATGCCCTGAGCGGCGACCGCTCCCAGATCGCGTTCCTCTTCGACCCCGCGCTCGCGCGGACCGCCGCGGGATTCACCTCGCTCCTCATGTTGAGCGCGACCGTCGAATTCCGATTCCGGCTCCCGATGCTCAACGTGCTCACCAAGGCCGACGTGCTCACCGCCGACCAGCTCACGGAGCTCGCTCGCTGGGCCTCGGACCCCGGGGAGCTCTACGAAGCGATCACGCGCGATTCCCCTACCCCCGACGTACAGCTGTCGACCGAGCTGTTCCGAGCGATCGAATCGCTCGGACCGCTCGCCGGACTGGTCCCGACCTCGGCGAAAGAAGGCACCGGCCTCGAGACGTTCTACCAATCCGCCCAGCGCGTGTTCGCCGGAGGGGAGGACCTGGACCCGTCCCACGCCCCGTCGCCCGAGAAGGGGCCCTAGCCCTCGGTGAAGAACAGTCCCATACCGGCCGACGCCGACTCTTCCTCGTCCTTGAACCGCTGGTAGAGCGGCGTCGCCTCGGCCGGCGGGAGCTTGGTGCCCACGGGTGCGAGCAGCTCGTCGGCCCGATGCATCGCCTCGGGTCCCCCCTCCAGGAGCACGTACGTCGTCTCCGCCGGTCCGCCGACCGCCTTCGCATCGCGGATCTTCTGACTCTGGCGGGAGAGGATGTCGTCCTTGAGGACGGTGTCGAGCTCCGCGCGCTTCGCCGATGGGACCGAGAAGAGAGTCCACGCCATGTGGTCGGCCGACCGCGCTTCGCTATTTGGGCCTTGTGCGCGCGGGGTGGGCCAAGGGAGATACGGGGCGGCACGGTAGTCCCCTCGTGTACGCGTCGACGACCCAGAGCCCGGTGCTGCTCCTCGGCGCCGCCCACGTCATCGACCTCGAGGAGCCGCTGCGGCGCGAGCTGGCGACGCGCACGCTCGACGGCGTCGCGATCGAGCTCGATGCCGAACGGGCCGCCGCGCTGTTCTCCGAGAACGGCGGGGAACGCAGCTCGCGCGGGGCTCCCCTGTTCGCCCGGCTCTGGGGACACGTGCAACGTCGTCTCGGGGCCGAGATGGGCGGCGGGGAGCCGGGAGCGGAGATGAAGGTCGCCGCCCGCCTGGCGAAGGAACGCGACCTTCCCCTTTTCCTCATCGACGACCCGATTCGCGCGACGTTGCTCGAGCTCGTCCGAACGATGCCGTTCAAGGAACGGGTTACCCTGCTCGCGAGCGCGGTGGTGGCCCTCTTCGTGCCGGCGCGGGTCGTCGAGCGCGAGATGGACCGATACACCGAGGAACCGGCGGCATACACCGCCGAACTGCGTCGAGCGAGCCCGACGCTCGCGAAGGTCTTGCTCGACGATCGCAACGAACACATGGCGGACCGTCTCACGGCTCTCCGGGGCCGGGGGTACGGTCGGATGGCCGTCGTCGTGGGCGATGCGCACCTGGTTGGCCTGCGGGCGGCGCTCGGACGACGGGGAGTGCCGGTGGAGTCGATCTCGTTCCAGCAGTTGCGCGGCGCTACAGTACCGTCGCCGCGCTCTTCGTGACCTCGTCGACCTGATGCACCAGCGCTTCCGCCAGTGCGGTCAGCTCGGGCGAGCGGAATTCGTCGACCCGCCCCGCATCGGCGAGCTCGGAGATCGAGGGGGCGAGCGGCAGGCGGGTGAGGATCGGAACGCCGTACTCCTCCCCGACGCGCGCCACCGTCCCCGGACCGAAGAGATGGATCTGTTCGTGACAGTGGGGACAGACGATCCACGACATGTTCTCCACGACCCCGAGGAGCGCCACGTGGAGGTCGCGGGCCATGTTCATCGCCTTCTTGACGATCATCGCGGCGAGGTCCTGGGGCGTGAGGACGAAGACCATTCCGTCGATCGGGACCGTCTGGAACACCGTCAGGGGAACGTCGCTGGTTCCCGGTGGCATGTCGATCAGCAGGTAGTCGAGCTTGCCCCAGTGAACGCCTCCGAAGAACTGGGTGATGAGGCGGGTGACGAGCGGGCCGCGCCAGATGACGGGAGCCTGTTCGTCCTCGACCATGAACTGGGAAGAGACGACGGGAATCCCCGTGCGAGAGAGCGCGGGCTCGATCCCCTCGCCGGCGTCGGTGAGGGGTCCGCGCATCCCGAGGAGTTTCGGGATCGACGGCCCGGTGATGTCAGCATCCAAGATCCCGACCGTGTGGCCCTGCCGCTGAAGTTCCATCGCGAGGAGCGCCGTGACCGACGACTTTCCGACCCCGCCCTTCCCGCTGCCGACAGCGATGACGTGCTCGATCTGCCCCTTATCCATTCGTTGAAGTATTCCGCCGGGACGGCCGCGGGGAGGCCCGGACTGAGGAGGCGAGGACGGTGGATGGCCGCCGCTGGACCCCGGCACGGCCGTCACGGCCGATAGACGCCGAGGCGGCTATATAACGGGGGACAGTCCGACGACGGTCAGAGACGAAGTCGATGACGAAAGGCCGTTCCACCGATCTGTCGGAGCTGTTCCGACCGCCGTCCGTGGCGGTCATCGGCGCCTCCAATCGCATCGGCACCGTCGGCGCTAGCCTGTTTCGCAACGTGATCGCCGCGGGGTTCCGGGGGGTCGCGTACCCGGTGAACCCGCGATGGTCGAGCGTCTCCGGGGTCCGCTGCTACCCGAGCGTGACGAAGCTCCCCGAAACGCCGGAACTCGCCGTCGTAATCGTCCCGGCGGTCGAGGTGGCGGGCGTGGTCGAGGAGCTCGGTGTTGCAGGGACTCGGGGCGTGATCGTCGTTTCCGCCGGGTTCCGTGAGGTCGGCGGACCCGGGGTCGCGCTCGAGGACGACGTGATCCGACGAGCGCAGAAGTATGGAATGGCGCTCGTCGGTCCGAACTGCTTCGGACTGTTGAACACCGACCCCGCTGTGAGCCTGAACGCTACGTTCAGCGAGACCCTCCCCCCGAGAGGCAACATCGCGTTCGTCTCCCAAAGCGGCGCGCTCTGCGCCGGTATCCTTCGGTACGGGATCGCCGAGCGGATCGGATTCTCGCGATTCGTCTCGGTCGGGAACCGCGCCGGTATCGACGAGAACGACCTCCTCGGTTCGCTGGCGCACGACCCGGCCACGAAAGTGATCCTCCTCTACGTCGAGAGCCTCGCCAACGGGCGACGATTCCTGGAGGTCGCGCGCGAGGTCACCGAGGAGAAACCCGTGCTGGTGATCAAGAGTGGACGGACCCCGGCCGGCGAGCGGGCAGCGAAGAGTCACACGGGATCGCTCGCGCAGTCCGGTCGCGACCAACTCTACGACGCGCTGTTCGAGCAGTCGGGGGTCATCCGGGCGGACTCGATCGGGGACCTCTTCCGGATGGCGAAGGTCTTCTCGTCCGGTGCCCGGCTCGACGGCCCGCAGCTCGCGATCCTCACGAATTCGGGGGGTCCGGGCATCGTGGCGGCCGATGCCGCGGCGCGTCAACGGCTCGAGCTGCCGAGCCTCTCCGCCAGCGTACGGACCGCGCTTGCGCGCCGCCTCTCTCCCTCGGCGTCGGTGGCGAATCCGGTGGACATGACCGCTGACGCAAGTCCCGAGCAATTCCGGGACGCATTGCGACTCCTGCTGCACGAGCCCGATGTGAACGGGGCCCTGGTCATCGCGACGCCGACCGGGACCCTCACGGCGGAGGCGGCCGCTCGTGCGGTCGTGCAAGGCCGAGGTTCGAGCCGAAAGGCCGTGACCGCCTGCCTCTTCGGATTGACCGACCTTTCCCGTGAGGTCGGCGACCTCGAGGCGCACGGGATCCCGACATTCACGTTCCCCGAAGAGGCGGTCCAGGGGCTCGGCAGCCTCGCCCGATATCGTGCCTGGTCCACGCGACGTCGGACGGAAGTCCGGGCCTTCCCGGTCGACCGGGCCGCCGTCCGGCGCGCGCTGCGACGCGCGCGCGCCTCGGGGACCACGGTCCTTCCAGAGTACGAAGCACGCGCAATCCTGAGCGCCTACGGCCTCCGCTTCCCGGAGGCACGTCGGGTCCGCACGGTCGCGGACGCGGTCGACGCCGCCGGAGAGATCGGTTACCCGGTCGTCCTCAAAGTGGCGTCCCCCGACATCTCTCACAAGACCGACGTCGGCGGGGTCGCCCTTGGACTTAGGGACGCGACCGCACTCCGACAGGGGTGGTCGCAAATGCAGGCGGCGCTCGCGGTGCGCGCTCCCCGAGCCCGGATCGAAGGTTTCGAGCTCGAAGCGCAGGTACCGGCCGGCAAGGAGGTGCTGCTCGGAGTGCAGCGCGACCCGAACTTCGGACCGGTCGTCGTCTTCGGGATGGGGGGCATCTATGTCGAGGTGTTACGGGACGTGACGTTCCGACTCGCGCCCGTGCGGCCCCTGAGCGCGCGCCACATGATCGAGACCGTGAAGGCGTTCCCCGTTCTCCAGGGAGTCCGCGGAGAGCGACCCGGCGACCTCGCCGCGCTCACGGAAGCGATCGAGCGGGTCTCGCAGCTGGCGGTCGAACTTCCCGAGATCGTGGAGCTCGACCTCAATCCGATGATCGTGCGGCCCGAGGGTGAGGGGGTCGTCGCCGTGGACGCGCGGATCGTGCTCGGTCCGTCTTCCAAATCGGGACGGTCCGCTTCAGCTCGTCGATCAGATACCGGGCTGCGGCGAACGCCGGTGCGCGGTGGCCGGCGGCCGCCCCGACGATAACGGAGACTTCGCCCGCTTTGACCCGGCCCACACGGTGCCACAGCACCGTACGTTCGACTCCGAACTTTCGACGGACCGTGAGGTCCAGCTCCCGCAAGACGCGTAGGGCCGGGTCCTCGTGCACCTCGTAATCCAGGGCCACTACGTAGCCGCCGTGGTTTCGCTCTCCGCGGACCCTCCCGGTGAACAGCACCATCCCTCCAAGGCCGGGGACGGCGAGCTCGCGGGCGGCGGCGGCGACCGAAAGCGGGCGCCGGGTCAATCGAAGCGTCAGGGTCAGCCCCCCCCGTACGGTGGATGGATGGCAAACTCATCGCCCGGACGCACGCGCTCGGACGGCCGATCCACGTAGCGGCCGTTCCGCACCCACCTGCTGACTCGCAGGGTCGGGGCGAGCGCCGGATACGCTGCGGCGAGCTCGTTAGCCAACGCCCGCGCCGTCACGCCCCCTGAAGGGACGTTCCACTCCATCTCGGATCGTCCGACGGCCGTTCTCGCGGTGGCGAACAGGAGGACCCGAACCGGGCGGACCATCCACTCTCCGTACCCGGCCGGTCGTCTAAGGGTTGCCCTCGAGCCAGTCAGCGCACAACCCATTAATACAGTCGAGGAAATCAAAGCCCAAATGACGGATCTCGCCGTGCGCGCCGGCGGTCAGGCCGGGGACGGCATCGCTTCGATCGGGGAGACGATCACCCGCTGCTACTCGCGCTTGGGTTGGCATGTCTTCGGGCTCAACGCGTATCAGTCGGTCATCCGGGGCGGTCACGTCTGGTTCCAGGCGCGTATCTCTGAAGACCGTCCGTACTCGCAGGGCGACCATGCGGACGTGCTCTACGCGCTCGACAAGCAGACGGTAGCCGTCCACGCCGCGTCCCTTCGCCGCGGTGGGATCGTGGTCCACGACCCGGAGAAGTTCGCGGTCGCCGAGAGCGAGTTGCCGGCCGGGGTGACGGCGCTCGGGGTGCCCACGCTCGAGTTCGCCCGCAAGTACACGAACCAGTCGATCCTCCAGAACGCGGCGGGCATGGGCGCCTCCGCCTACCTCGGCGGGATCCCGCTCGACCTTCTGCACGAAGTGCTCCGGGACTCGTTCGGCAAGAAGGCAGGCGATGTCGTCGACTGGAATCTCGGAGCGAGTACCGCCGGCTATGAGTACGCGAAGCTCCATGCCGGAGCGAGCGACCGCGCCGTCTCGAAACGTGGAGCGCCCAAGCTCCTGATGACCGGGAACTCCGCGATCGCCCTCGGCGCCGCGGCGGCGGGATGCAAGTTCCTGGCCCAGTATCCGATGACTCCCGCGTCCTCGATCATGCACTGGATGGCCGCGCACTCCCAGGCGCTCGGAGTGGTCGTAAAGCAGGCCGAGGACGAGTTGGCCGCGATCCACATGGCGATCGGCGCCTCCTTTGGCGGCGTTCGCTCGATGACCGCCACGAGTGGCGGGGGCTTCTGTCTCATGGTGGAGGCGCTCGGGATGGCGGGGATGACCGAGACCCCGCTCGTCGTCGTAGAGTCGCAACGCTCGGGTCCGTCCACCGGACTTCCGACGAAGACCGAGCAGGGGGACCTGAACCTCATGCTCGGTGCCGGCCAGGGTGAATTCCCTCGGGCGATCCTCGCGCCGTCCCATCCGGCCGAAGCCTATCGGGCGACGATCCGCGCGTTCGAGCTGGCCGAGGCCTGGCAGACCCCGATCCTTCTCGCGAGCGACCTCCATCTCAGCGAGAACATGATGACCGTCGACCGCGAAGAGATCCCGACGAACATCGAGGTCCCCTCCCTCTTCACGGTCGAGCCGAACGGCCACGAATACAAGCGCTACCAGTACACCGAATCCGGCGTCTCCCCTCGGGCGATCCCCGGGCAGCCGGGACTCCAGCACGTCGCGGGTTCGGACGAGCACGACGAGAAGGGGCATCTCGTCTCGGACGTCAAGTCCGGGATCCCGATCTGGGTCACCGAACGCGTGCGCATGATGGACAAGCGGATGAAGAAACTCCACGGCATCGCCGCCGCCACGGAGCCTCCGACCTGGGAGGGCCCCGCGGCGGCGGACCTGACGTTCGTCGCCTGGGGCTCGACGATCGGGCCGATCCGCGACGCGCGCGTGATGCTCACCGCCCAGGGGAAAAAGACGAACCTCCTACACTTCCCCACGGTCTACCCACTGGACGCGGACCGCGTCCGAACGGAATTCGCGAAGGCACGCCGCACCTTGCTCGTCGAGGCGAACTACTCCGGTCAGTTCGGCCATCTCCTCCGGGCGGAGACGGGAGTGCACCTGTCCGAGCGACTGCTCAAGTACGACGGCGAGCCATTCTACCCGCACGAGATCGTCATTCGTGCCCTGGAGGTCCTGAACCATGGCGGATAGCGGCGTTCATCCCAGCCCGGTGACGACCGGTCCGGCGCTACCGGTGATCGGGAAGTCCGACACCAAGCCGACCTGGTGCCCCGGGTGCGGCGACTTCGGCGTCGTGGCGGCAGTGGAGAGCGCGTTGAAGCGGCTGCAGATCCCCGTGCACAACGTCGTCATCGTGTCGGGGATCGGCTGCTCGTCGAACCTCCCGCACTTTCTCTCCTCCTACGGGTTCCACGGGGTCCATGGCCGTAGCCTGCCCGTGGCCGAAGGGATCCGCTGGGCGAACCACGGACTGACCGTCATCGGGACCGGGGGCGACGGCGACGGATTCGGGATCGGCGCCGGCCACTTCGTCCACGCGATGCGACGGAACGTCGACCTGACGTACGTGACGATGGACAACCAGATCTATGGGCTCACCACCGGCCAGGCGAGCCCGACCTCCCAGATGGGCCAGAAGACGAAGTCGACCCCGACCGG
>JAKIVU010000008.1 GCA_022750375.1 Thermoplasmata archaeon | reverse complement strand
GCGTGGATCCCGTTGACCTCGAGGAAGTTGTGGATCGACCCCGAGCAGCCGATCCCCCCGACGAGCACGAGGTCGTGGGTCGGGATCTTGAGGTTGAGGGCGGCCTTTTTCACGGCCGCGAGCAGGCTGAAGTCCCCACAGCCCGGGCACCAGATCGGGGGTACCGGTTTCGCGGACTGCACCATCTCAGGCGACCTCCTTGATCTCGGAGATGATCTGCGGGGTTCGGAACGAGTAGCCGTCGTACTTCACGATCGACCGGAGCTTCGCGTGGTGCCACGGGAGGAACTCGCGCAGCAGGCGGCCGTACTGCCCGGTGTAGTTGTGCTCGATGACGTACGCCACGTCGACGCCCTTCAAGAACGGGTCGATCTCATGGACTGGCACCGGGTAGATCGTCCGGGCCTGCAGGTACCGCGTCTTGATCCCGCGCGCGGCGAGGATCGCCTGTGTCTCGCGGATCGGTCCCGAGGTGCTTCCGTAGCCGATCAGCCCGATCTTCGCATCGGCGTCGCCGAAGAAGCGGGAAGGCGGGAGCTCGTCCCGGGCCTGTACCATCTTTCCCATCCGTTTTTTCATCATCCGCACGCGGTTGGTCGTGTTGACCGATACGTGGCCCCACTCATCGTGCTCGTTGCCCGTGATCTCGGCCCAAAGGCCGGGGGTCCCCGGCGGGGCGTAGGGGCTGGCTCCGTCGTCGGTGAATCGGTACGCTTTGTACTCCGTGAGCGCCGCCGCATCGGCCGGCCCGAGGCGCTTACCCCGGTCGACCCGGGCCCCTCCCAGGTCGAACCGCGCGCTCGTGGTCGTATTCTGACAGAGCGCCTGGTCCAACAGCAGGATCACGGGGAGACGCCACTTTTCGGCGAGGTTCAGCGCGTCGATCGTGAGCTCGAAACAATCCTCTGGGGTCGCAGGGGTGATCACGAACCGCGGGTATTCCCCGTGGCCGAGGTTGACGAGGTGAGATAGGTCCGACTGCTCGTGACGGGTCGGCTGGCCGGTGCTCGGTCCCACCCGTTGGCAGTCCGCGACCACGATGGGAATCTCCGCGGTGCCGGCGTGTCCGATTCCCTCGGTCATCAGAGAGAGTCCCGGCCCACTCGTCGACGTCATCACGCGAGCCCCGGCGTACGAGGCTCCGATGATCATGTTCACCGCGGCGAGCTCGTCCTCGGCCTGCCGGACGATCCCTCCGAATGCGGGAAGGTATCGCTGAAGGTACTCCATCACCTCGGTCGCCGGTGTGATCGGATAGCCCGCGAAGAAACGTCCACCACCGACCACGAATCCGAGTGCGACGGCCTGGTTGCCCGTGGTCAGGATCTGGTCGTGGGCATCGCCGTCGGCTACCGAGAAGCGATTCGGTATGTCGCTCACCTCGAGCGCCGCCTTCCGGCCGATCTCGAGCGCCTTGAGGTTCTTCTCGAGCGCCTCGCCGCCGCGTCGCTTGAAGCGGTCTTCGATGACCTCCCGGGTCTTGACGGGGTCGAAACCGAGCAGGACGGAGAGGGCACCGTAGGCCGCCGTGTTCTTGAAGATCGGTTGGCCCAGCGGCCCGCCGACGAGCGTAGCGAACGGGAAGCCCGACGCATTAGGGAGTTCCACGTGGAAGGCGGTCGAGTCGTAGATGACGTAGCCGTGCGAGGCGAGCTCGGTCCGCCCCATCTCCACGGCTTCGTTATCGAACGCGACCAGCACATCCACCTCGGGCTTCATCGCCGCGATCGGGTCGCGGGAGGCGCGGACGGAGGCGTCGGCGTGGCCCCCCCGGATGCGGGAGAGGACGTTACGCGAGGTGTAGACGTAGAGACCGCATTTCCGGAAATATCGGCCGAGAAGGTCGGAGACCGTGAGCGTGCCGTCTCCGCCCTGGCCGCCGATCATCACGCTGAGGTCAGTGAGCTCCGTGGGAGGTCGAGCGACGCTCGGTCCGGACTCCCCGGAAAGGGGTGTGGTGCGTGCAGCGGGAGTGGTCATTCTTCACCGGAAACAGGTCGCAACGGACTTGTGTCCGGTTTGAGAACCGAACCGTATTTAAGCAGTCACGCCCCCGGAGTCGGCGGAACGTCGTCGCGTCGCGAAGAACGGGGTCCCGGGCGGCTAAGCCTTAATGGGTCGAAACCCGTAGAACTCGGGATGGCGGAGCCTCGCCTCGTCGAGAACTATCATCCGCAGACGGCGTCGCAACGTCGGATCCCCGAGTCGATCGTCTTCTGGGACGAAACTCTCCGGGACGGGGAGCAGACCCCCGGGGTCCATTTCTCACCGGAGGAGAAGCTCCGGGTCGCGACCCTGCTCTCGGAGATTGGGGTGTCGGTGGTCAACGCCGGGATCCCGGTAGTCTCCGAGGAGGAAGCCCGCGCGGTCCGACTGGTCGCGTCCGCGGGCCTGAAAGCAAAAGTGCTCGCCGCGGCGCGGACCGTGCCCGCGGATGTGGATGCGGTGATCCGGAGCGGGGCGACCCATATCGCGATCTTCGTTGCCGCGAGCCAAGTCCATCTGAAGTACAAACTTCGGATGACGCAGGAGGAAGTTCTAGCGGTCTCCCTGAAGTCGGTCCGTCAGGCGAAGGAGGCCGGTCTCCATGTCGCGTTCGTGACCGAGGACACGGTGCGCGCCCCGTTCGATTTCGTCGAACGACTTTACCGGGAAGTCCAGGACGCGGGGGCGGACCGGTTGGTGGTCGCGGACACTGTCGGGATCATGACTCCGCTCACCTTTCGATGGTACCTGACGGAGTTTCAGCGGCGGGTGCATCCGAAGGACCTCTCCGTCCACTGTCACAACGACCTCGGGCTCGCGGCGGCGAACACGCTCACCGCCATCGAATGCGGCGCGCGGGCTCCCCACGTCTGCGTCAACGGCCTCGGCGAACGCGCCGGCAACGCCTCGCTGGAGGAGGTCGTCGTCGAGCTCGAGGCGCTTTACGGTATCCATACGGGCATTCAGACCGAACGATTGACCGAGCTGTCGCGACTCGTCGAAGAACTTTCCGGGATCCCGGTCGCACCGAACAAAGCCCTCGTCGGGTACAACGCGTTCTCGCACGAGGCGGGGATCCACACGCACGGCATCCTCGCGAACACGCTGACCTACGAGCCGCTACAGCCGGAGACGGTGGGGGCGCGTCGGCAGATGATCCTGGGAAAGCATACCGGGAAAGCCGCGGTCGTCGAGAAGCTGAAGGAGCGGGGGATCACCGCACCCGACCCGCTCCTTTTGGAGCTGCTGCACCGGATCAAGACCGGGACAGAGTCCCGCTCGAAAGATGACTTGCGGCGCTTCCTCCGGGAGTACCGACACCTTTTCGAGCGTCCCGGTCTGTCCGATGACGAGTTCTGGACCATGGTGGACGCACTGGGCATCGCGGCGGTGACGACATGACCGCGTCGAACGGCCACGGTATGACGCTGGCCGAGAAGGTCCTCGCTCGCGCCTCGGGAGCGGAACGCGTCGTACCGGGCGAGATCATCGAGGGCAATGTCGATCTCGCGATGATGCACGAGCAGGGCGCGCAGACCGTCGGCCCGTTCCATCAGATGGGCGCGGAGAAGGTCTGGGACCCCGAGCGCGTGGTCATCGCCATCGACCATTGGGTACCCGCCTCCACGGAAGGGGCCGCGGTGTTGCACCGGATCCTTCGAAAGTTCGCGGCCGAGACGCAGCTACCGCACTTTTACGACGTCGGCCGGCACGGCATCTGTCACCAGATCCTCGCCGAGAACGGATGGGTCGTCCCCGGCGACCTGGCGGTCGGCACCGATTCCCACACGAACATGCTCGGTGCGATGGGAGCGGTTGCGACCGGCATCGGTCCCACCGAGATGGCCGCCGTCCTCGCGTTGGGGCAGCTCTGGCTCAAGGTCCCGCCGACGATCCAGGTAAAGGTACACGGAACGATGGGGCGCGGCGTCACGGCGAAGGACCTCGTCCTCCGCATTCTCGGTGAGATCAAGACGACCGGTGCGACGTACAAGTCGGTCGAGTACTCCGGTCCGGCCATCGAAGCCCTCTCGATGCCCGAGCGGTTCACGATCTGCAATATGACGACGGAGATGGGTGCGAAGTGCGGGATGGTCGCCCCCGACCAGAAGACGTTCGACTATCTCGCCCCGATCGCGAAGCACGCGATGCATCCGCTCACCCCCGACGCCGACGCACAGTACGAGCGAGTGGTCGAGATCGACCTCGACGGGATGCCTCCGATGGTCGCGTGCCCGTACTCCCCGGACAACGTGCGTCCGCTCCCGGACGTCGTCCGCGAGCACATCAAGGTCGATCAGGTGTTCCTCGGCTCCTGCACGAACGCCCGGATCGAGGACCTGCGGGAGGGGGCGGCCCTGATGAAGGGCCGCCAGGTCGCGAAGGGGGTCCGGTTCATCGTCTCTCCCGCGTCGACGAAGATCTATGACCAATGTCTCAAAGAAGGGATCATCCAGACGTTCACGGACGCGGGCGCCGTCTTCACGAACTCCAGCTGCTCCGCGTGCTTCGGAGGCAACATGGGGATCCTCGCGCCGGACGAGGTCTGCGCGTCGTCGTCCAACCGGAACTTCCCGGGCCGAATGGGCGCCAAAGAGGCTCGCATCTACCTGATGTCGCCGGCGGCGACCGTTGCCGCGGCGATCCGCGGTGAGGTCGCCGACCACCGGGAGTACCTGTAGGCGGGGGGCGGCGTGAAGGACGTCATCGAGGGTCGAGTGTGGACCCTGGGCCGCGACGTGGACACGGACGGCATCATCTCCGGAAAATACCTTACGATCATCGATCCGGAGGAGCTGAAGAAGCATGTCTTCGAGATCGCGCTCCCGGAGTTCGCCCAGGCGGCGCGCCCCGGGGACATCCTCGTCGCGGACGAGAACTTCGGCTCGGGCTCGAGCCGGGAACACGCGCCGCAGGCGATGAAGGCGATCGGGGTGGGCGCGGTGGTCGCCGATTCGTTCGCACGGATCTTCTTCCGGAATGCGATCAACCTCGGTCTCCCCACGGTGGAAGCGCGCGGGGTCCGGGCGATTTTTGAGCAGGGCGACACCGCGCGCATCGAAATGCGCGCCGGTCGCATCACGAACGTTCGGACCGGCGCGACGGTAACGTTCCCCCCATTGCCTCCCCACTTACTCGGCCTGCTCGACGCAGGCGGGCTTGTGGAGAAGGTCCGGACCGAGCTCGCCGCGCGAAAGGCGGCCGCCGCGGCGCCGCCATGAGGGACGCCGGGTACGAGCTCGCCATCTTCCCCGGTGACGGGACCGGCCCGGAAGTGATCCGGGAGGGAGTGAAGATCCTCAACGTCCTCGCCGAGGGAGGCGCGGCTCCGTGGCGGGCGACGGAGTATTCCGGCGGAGGACAGTACTTCCTGAAGACCGGTCGGGAGTGGGACCCCGAGGGAGAAGCCGCCGCGCATCGCGCGGACGCCGTCCTTCTCGGGGCCGTCGGCTGGCCGGGAGCGACCCTCGCGAACGGTGACATCGCTGGACGGGCCCTCGTGCTCGGATTGCGGGAATCCCTCGACCTGTTCGCGAACGTTCGGCCGTGCCGGCTCTACCCGGGGGTGAAGCATCGCATCAGCGGAGAGTATCGCGAGGTGTGGACCCCGAAGAACGTCGACATGGTGATCGTGCGCGAGAACACCGAAGACCTATACACCCCCATTCGGGGCCGGCTCCGGCGCGCCGGGGACACCGAGCTCGCCATCGACACCCGGGTGATCACCCGGAAAGGCGCCGAGCGGGTGGTGCGTTACGCCTTCGAACTCGCCCGCGCCCGACCTCGAGGCGCGCCGGAGGACGGGGTCCGCCGGGTCACCTGCGTCGACAAAGCGAACGTCATGGAAGGGTGCCGATTCTTCCGTGAGACGTTCGACCGCGTGGGGGCAGAGTACCCCGAGGTCGAGCGCGACTACGCCTACGTGGATGCCTTCACTCAATGGCTCGTGCGGAATCCGGAGCGGTACAACGTCGTGGTCGCCACGAACATGATGGGGGACATCATCACCGACCTCGCCTCCGTCCTGCAGGGGGGGATGGGGTTCGCCTCCGGTGGCAACATCGGGGCCGAGCATGCGATGTTCGAGCCGGTGCACGGTAGTGCGCCGAAATACGCCGGGAAGAACCAGGTGAATCCCTTCGCGACGTTCTTCGCGGTCGAGCAGCTCCTCCGCTGGCTGGGAGACCGACACCACGACGCACGACTCCTCACCCCGGCCGACCGGTTGGAACGGGCGATCGCGACCGCGCTGCGGGAAGGACAAGGGCGAACGTACGACCAGGGAGGCACGGTCACCACCAGCGGCGCGGGTGACCTGCTCGCCGCGACCCTGCGGGCGGAGCCGAGATGACCGGACGACCGGTGGCGTTGGTCGGCGGGGTCACCACCGCTTTTGGCGTACGTCCGACGACCTGGGCCGAGATGGCCCAGGAGGTCGGGGCCGCGCTATTCCGTGCGATCCCCACGCTGCGTGCGGAGGACGTGGACTCGCTCTTCGTCGGCGCGGCCGAGCCCGAACGGTTCGCGTTCCAGTCGCACGTGGCGCCGCTCGCGGCCGAGCAGATGGGACTGCAACCGCACCGAGTCATTCAGCGCACGGAACTGGCCTGTGCGTCGGGCCAGAGCGCCATACGTTCCGCGTACGCCGCGATCGCTGCGGGACTTTCAGATATCGCCGTGGCGGTCGGAGTGGAGAAGATGAATCTGCCCTCGATGGCGGAGGCGAACTCCGCGATGGGGTGCGTGATGGACCGACCCTGGGACGGCCCGCACGGTGCGACCGCCCCGCCGTTCTTCGCGATGGTGGCGCAGCGGCACATGATGGAGTACGGCACCACCGAAGAGCAGCTCGCGGCGGTCTCCGAGAAGAATCATCGGTTCGCGAACTCGAACCCTCACGCTCAGTTCTACGCGAAGAAGTTCTCGAAGGAGAAACTGCTCGGTTTGCCGGTCGTTGCGCCCCCGCTTCGCCTCGGCGACTGCTCTTCAATGACCGACGGCGCGGCGGCGGTCCTTCTGGTGGCCGACAAGTTCGTCCGGAAGTACACGGAGACCCCGGCGTGGGTCCGGGGCACCGGACAGTACTCGGATTTCCACAACCTCGCGAACGCCGGGTCCCTCACGAAGTGGACCGGGATGACCCACGCGGCGCGCGAGGCACTGCGGGGCGCCAAGGTCGCGATCGGCGACATCGATTTCGCGGAGATCCACGACTGCTTCACGATCTCGGAGATCGTGGAGTACGAGGCGTTGGGACTGTGTTCTCCCGGCGAGGGTGGAGCGTTTGCCGCGGACGGGCGAGGCGACCTGGGCGGCGACCTCGTGGTCAACCCGAGGGGCGGCCTTCTCGGCTGCGGGCATCCGCTCGGCGCCACCGGTATCGCGCAGGCGGTCGAGGTCTACCAGCAGTTCGCGAAGCAGGTGCCGGTGGCCCGCCAGGTTCCGGACCCGGAGTGGGCGCTGGTCCACAACCTCTCCGGCAGCGCGAACGTTCACTCCGTCATGGTCTACCATGGGGGTGGAGCATCGTGAGCGCGGGGGCGAAATCGCGGCGGATCGCACCGACGCCCGCCTCGTCGGACACGGAGACACGGTCTGTCCCTCGGGCGGTGCCCCCGACAGAGCGGCCGCGCGAGAAGCGCCCGTTCCTTCTGGATTTCTTCCCGCTCGAAGGCCCCGACCAGACCCGGCTCTCCCGATTCTACGACCGCCTTCGCGAGGGGCGGCTCTCCACCACTCGGTGTCCGAAGGACGACGAGTGGCACTGGCCCCCTCGGGTCGCCTGCCCCAAATGCCACTCCGAGGAGCTCGAGTGGAAGGACCTCCCCGAACGTGGTCGGATCTATGCGTTCAGTGCGGTGCTCGGCGGCGCACCGATGGGCATGGAGGCCGACGTGCCGTTCTCGGTCGGGCTCGTCGACCTGAATGGGGTCCCGCTCCGTCTGTTCGGCCGCATCGAGGGCCGACCCTGGCCCGAGCTCCACGTCGGTGACTCGGTCCGGGTGGAGCCGTACGACCTCGGCGACGGACGTGTCTTCTACCGTTTTCGAACGATCGACTAAGGTCCCGATCGTTCTCGCTCGGAAACCGCCCGGACGGCCCGATTTCTGACGGGCGGAGGCCCCGCGACAGGCAGGCTATTTATACCCGCCCCAGGTCTCGCGCGCCGCCGGTTCGGGGAGAGCCGCGAGGATGGAGTCGTCGCATTCGGGTTGGTGGGGCCGCCACGGTTGGACGGTCGCCATCCTGCTGGCTGCGTTCGGTATGGCGTTCGCCGTCCGAACGATCTGGACGTACCCCATCATCCAGCAGTTCGGCCCGCTGTTCAGCTACGCGGGCGGGTCGGACTCGTACTACCACTCCCGCGTCACGACGTACATCATCCTCAACCACCAGAATCTCGTCTTCGACCCGCTGCTCCACTACCCTGCCGGCGGCTACAACCCGCGGGAGCCGCTCTTCGACTGGATGAACGCCATCCTCGGGATGGTCTTCGCCCCGTTGTTCGGCGGCAACGCCGTCGTCGCGGGCGCCTGGTTCCTCGACCTGCAGGCGCCGCTCTGGGCCGCGCTCGGCGTCTTTCCCGTCTACCTGATCGGGCGAGAGGTCAGCGGCCGGCGCATGGGGCTCATCGCCGCCCTGATCTTCCCGTTCCTCAGTGCGAATATCGATTCGTCCATCTTCGGTTACGCGAACTATCTTTCCTTCTACACTTTCGTGATCCTGGTCACGGTCTACTCGTACATCCGGACCGTCAAAGCGGTCGGGTCGCGGCGTTGGGTCGAGGATTACCGCCATCCGTCGCAGTACGTGCCCGGGTTACGTGCGTTCCTCCGCACCGAACGTACTGCCGTGAAGTGGGCGGTGTTCACGGGAGTTTCGCTCGGGGCGCTCGCGCTCGCGTGGCAGGGCTACACGTACGCGGTCGTCGTGATCGGCATCTCGCTCCTCATCGTGATGATGGTCGAGCGGATCCGGCGCGTCGATTCGTTCGGGCTCTACGTCACAACCTGGATCGTGGGACTCGTGGGCTTCCCGATGGCGATGCCGTACTACATCGTCCAACACCAGTTCGCCGCCTGGTTCGACCTGCCGCTCCTCTTGTTCTTCGGGATCCTGGCGCTCCTGTTCCCGTTCCTGTTGCTGCGGGACGTTCCGTGGGTCTTCTCGATCCCGGCCCTCTTCCTTCTCGTCCTCGGCGCCGCGGGATTCCTCGCGTTATTCGAACCGACGTACTTCCTGAACATCATTACCGGGCAGGGGTACTTCGCGAAGACACTGATCTACTCGACCGTCGCGGAGGCACAGGCGCCCTCGATCGATGAACTGGTCGTGGGCTACGGCGTCGTCACTTTCTTCCTCGCATTCGCCGGCCTCGCGATCTTCATCTACGTCCTCGCCCGGGGGAAGTTCAAGCGCCATCACGTGGTGTTCCTCGTCTTCGCGATCCTTTCCATTTACCTGCCGATCTCGGCCGCGAAGTTCTTCCTGCTCGGCTCGCCCGCGTTCGCGCTCCTCCCCGCCGAAGCGATCCGCCGGGCGCTGGACGTCGGAGGGTATCCGGAACTCCGTCGGACCGTCGCCTCGCTCTCCGACCGACGCAGCCAGGCGGCCGCGTTCCGGAAGGCGTTCAAACCCCGTCACGTTCTGATCATGCTGCTCATCCTCATGATCATCCTCCCGAACGTCTGGGTATCGATCGACGCCGGGATTCCGGGCAACACGAAGACCCAGCTCTCCGCCCAGGTCTACGACACCCTACCGCCGTTCCTGAAGGGAAACACCACGACCGAATCGAACTACTTCGGAGCTGCGGGCACGACGATCGACACGTCGAACCAGTACGACAGCGCCGGATACAACTGGCTGGCCGAACAGGATTCGAATACGCCGCCTCCATTACGGCCCGCGTTCGTGAGTTGGTGGGACTACGGGTTCCAGGCGATCGACCAGGGCAACCACCCGAGCGTCGCGGACAACTTCCAGAACGGGATCGACCCGGCGGGCCAGTTCCTGCTCGCCCAGAACGAGTCGAACGCGATCGCGGTCCTGACGACGACGCTGCTCCAGGCCGAACAGGCGGCGTCCGGGGACCGATACCTCCCTCCGACCTTGAACGCGATCCTCTCCGGGGACGGCCTGAATCTCACCCAGCTCCACAACCTGCTGGCCAACGTGAGCACGGACGTTCCTCTCGTCGTCGGCCACCCCGAGCGGTACCTCCCCGTGAATCCGAACACCTTGACGGCGGACAACGCGATGTACCTTGCGATGTCGTACTTCCTCGCGACGTCGCAGACCCTGAATGGCGTCGCGAAGATCTACAACGACGTGCAGGCGTACACCGGCTGGTCGATCCGGTACGACATGGCCGACAGCCGGCTGATCCCGTTCAGCGGCGACAACACCGGGATCTTCTACGCGCCGGCCGACCTCACGGGCCGGATCATCGACTCGGCCGGCCTTCCGGCGTCGTTCTTCAACGTCACGGTCCTCGGCTCGGACGGGAACTACTACCCGCTCGGCCAGGTCCCCGCCGATGTCTCCCCGGAGAATTACTACATCAATTATTTCTCGCCGTTCTACAATTCGATGATCTACCGAACGTACTTCGGCTACAACGGCACCGACATCGGACTGTCGGGCGGGATCCCGGGTCTCGAGGGGGCCGCGGGCTCCGAACCGATCGAGCCGGGATGGATGCTGCAGCACTTCCAGGTCGTCTACAAGACCGCCTACTACTGCTCCAACGCAACGGAGGCCCGCACCAACTCGAACTGCTTCGTTCCGCTCAACACGCCCGAGGCGCTCTCCCTCGCCGCCCGGACGAACGGGACCGCCAACACCTCCTCCGGAATGTACTTCTCGGGCGGGGAGTCGATGCTGGAGTACTACCCCGGTCAGTCCCTCTACGGGCAGGTCCGACTTCCGAACGGTGCGCCGGTCGGCGGCGCGCGTGTGACCGTGTTCGACCAGTGGGGCATCCCCCACGAGTCGGTCGTCACTTCGCCGACCGGCACGTTCTCGGTGGTCCTTCCCCCGGGGAACGACTCGCTGAACGTCACGACCGGAACGTTCCTCGGGTTGAGCCAGCAGGGGAACCTCTTGCTGAAGCACGTCAACATCACCGTCCCGAACGCGGTCGGCCTTTCGTACAACGCGCCGAGCCTGCAGGAAGTGATCACGCTCCCCGCCGCTTCGGTGCAAGGGTTCGTCTACTTCAACAACGGGAACAACTCGGCCTTCCAGCCGACCGACCCGGTCGTGCCGGGCGCCCAGGTCATCCTCTGGGGGTCCGGCAATCTCACGAAGCTCACGGCGACCACGGACGCGAGCGGAACCTTCGTGCTCTCCGACATCCCGCCCGGGGTCTACAACTACAACGTGATCTATCGCGGGTACAACTTCACGGAATCGGCGGTGACCGTCTCGCCCCCTCCCGCGGCGCCGGCGAACGCGACCGTGGGCCTCACGGTCGGAAAGGTGCACGGCTCCGTGCTGACCCCGGCCGGGACTCCCGCGAACGGAGCGGTCGTCACGCTCGGTGACGCCCTCGGGGTCGTCCGCACGAACGTCACCAACGTTACCGGGCTGTTCTCGATCTCCGGCTACACGCCCGGCAACTTCACCCTCACGGCGACCTTGCCCGGCACTAACGAGCGTTCGCTCGGGCTGCGCGTCCCGATCGACTCGCCCGGCGCCGGCTTCAGTGGAAACCTGACGCTGACCCCGATGTCGACGGTCTCCGCGACGGTCGAGGCGAACGGCGCCCCGGTCGCCGGGATCCCCGTCCAGTTCCTGCCGATCCCGTCGTACAACAACGGCTCGGTCTCTCCGCTCGCGGAGATCGCCTCGGCCGGCAACAACGGTACGACCGCGCTGAGTGGCCCGAACGGCGCGGTGTCGATCTCGCTCCCGCTCGGCAATTACTCGGTCACCGCCCTCGGGTACGTCGGCACGACGCTCTACGCCGGAGTCGGGGAGGTCGCGGCGTCGCCCTTGACCCCCAACGCGGCGATCCAGCTGTCGCTCGGACCCGCGATCCGGCTGTCGGGGTCGGTCTCCCCCGTCGGGTCGTCGACGAACGCGACCGGAACGGTCGTCTTCGCCTACAACGCGGCCGGGACTCCCGTCACCACTTGGGCGTCCAACGGCTCCTACGCGTTCTACCTTCCGCGCGGCACGTACAGCGTGCTCGCGCTCGAGGGGCCCCGGTCGGCGATCGGGACGGTCTACGCCGGCCTGGGGTCGGTCTCGCTCTCCTACCCGACGAACGTGAACCTGCGGCCCTCGGTCGCTGTGGCCGCGCGCTTCTTCGTGGGAACGACGCTGCCACGGAATGTCCTCGTGCCCGCCAGCGGGGCCCGAGTGTCGGTCGCCGCCGGCAGCGGCGGACCGACCGTCACGTCCCTCGCCGGGCTCGACGGTACCGCCGTGGTCTACGTGCCGGCATCCCTCCCGCTACCGGCGACTTCCTACTGCGTGGCGGCGGGATCGGTCGGCTTCACGAACGCCTCGGCGTGCGGGATCACGCCGAACGGCCTCCAGACCATGACCCGGTTCTCGCTCGCGCTCGCCTCGGTGCCCGTGACGGTCGTCGCCACCGGCGTCCCGTCGGGAACGTCCATCACCGTGAACCTGACGGCGCGGAGCGTCACCGCGGTGAACCAGACGTTCTCCGGCGGTCCGACGTGGACGGTCAGTCTCGCCCCGGGGACGTACCAAGTCACCGGCTGGGCGCCGACGGGGAGCGGGTCGGTGCTCTACTTGCCCACGGGCGCGCGAACGGAGTCGGTACCGTTCGGAGCGACCGCGGCTTCTCTCTCGCTCACGCTCGTCGCGCAGACCAACTCCACCGGCACGATCGGTCTTCCCGGCGGCGCGATGCTGCCGGATGTGACCGTGACCCTCTCCTCCGCCCTGTTCAATGACACGCTGAACGGGACAAACTACACGAAGGGGTTCTTCGCGCCGGTCGGCAGCTACTCCGCGTACGCCACGGTCGAAACGGGCACGACGACCTACGCCGCGCTCCTGCCCGTCACCATCGCCGCCGGAGGGACGGTTTCACCGGCCCTTCCCCTCACGACGCCGGGATACCGTGTCACGGGGTCGCTGCTGAACACGAACGGCCTCCCGGTCTTCTTCAACGCTTCGTTGAGCCTCACGACGCCGTCCGGGGCGAGCGCTCTCGTGCCGGTGACGAACGGGTCGTTCGCGGCGGTGCTGCCCGGCAACCAGACCTACGCGGTCAGCCTCGCCGTCACGACGCTCGCGCAGGGGCCGACGGGAACCTATGCGACGTCGTGGGTCGAGGCGCCCGGCGCGAGCTGCGTTCTCGCCGCGGCCGGAGCTCCGTGCACGGTGACGGTCGTTGGGACGACCCAGCTGGTCACTCTCACGGGCGATCTGATGTCGCTTGGGGTCCCCGGCCTCATCAGCGGTACCGTACGACTCTACGGGCCGTCGGGCGACCCGACGCTCACCGTCCTGACGGCGGCCAATGGGACGTTCACCGTTCGCCTCCTCCCCGGCCGGTACTCCCTCTACGCCGCGGGAGGTGGGGGGAGCGAGCCGCTCGCCGGTTTCACCTCGGTCGCCGTCTCCCTGAACACCGTCGCGCCCGTGACGCTGTTGCTCGCATCGACCTGGACCGATACCGTTTCTGTCGCACCGCCCACGGGATCGTCGGCGTTACTGGGCAACATCAATGTGACCGTGACGAACGCGTTCGGCGTCGGCACCTCGTTCTCGGGCGTCACGCCGTCGACCCGATTGCTCGTGGCCCTCCCGGTCGGGGGCTACACCGTGAGCGCATCGTCGTTCGGCGCCCCGAACGGACTCCCCGCGAATGCCACCGCGTCGCAGACCGTCAAGGTCGTGAACGGGAACGTCGCGACCGCGCTCGCGCTGACGTACAAGTTCACGTACACCGTGAAAGCGTCGATCGTGGGAACCGATCACGCGACCGTTACCTCGCCCGGGACCGCGTCGTTCGCGTTCTCCGTGCGGAACACCGGAAATGTCCCGGTCGTTGTGCACGCGGTCGGGAGCCCGGCGTTCTGGGGTTTCAATTTCACGTTCACGAACGCCACGCTCCTCCCCGGCCCCAGTGGGAACACTCTGTCCGCGAGCGTCGTCATCCAGGTCAGCGCGAGCACGGAAAGCGTGCATCCGCCGGTGATCATCGACATCGAGCTCGCGAACGGCACCGTGGTCGGAGCGATCTCCCCGACGGTCAACATCGTCGCGTACTACGGTGTCTCGATCGGGTCGACGGCGACCTCGCCGGCCCAGATCGGGGTCGCCTACGCGCTCGTGCCGTTCTATCTCGCGAACACCGGCAACATCAACGAGACGGTCACCCTCAGCATCGTCGACGGGTCGCGGCTCGCGAGCCTCGGCTGGAAGGTGGCGTTCCGGAGCGTCTCGGGGCCGCTCAGCAGCCCGACCGTCACCGTGGCCGCGTTCACCAACAACACCTACTCCGTCAATCTCACCGCCGTCGAGCCGATCTTTGTTCCCGTCGGCGAGGTGACGGTCCAGGCATCGGTCGTCTTCCAGAGCGGGTCGTACCAGGCGTTCACGACGCTCGCCGTCCCCAGCGTCTCCGTGGGCACGGGGACGACCAACGGCACTTCGGCGATCACCGTCACGGGGCCGTCGGTCGGACCGGTACCGTCCGTGCTCCCGGACTGGGTCGTGCCGCTCCTCTCGTTCATCCCGGCCCTCGCGCTCGTTTTGGGAGTTATCACGTACCGGTGGTGGCGCAGCCGGAGGTGGACGCGCCGATGAGGCTCGCCTCCGCTTTCGTGATCGTCGCGCTCGTACTCCTGTCGGGCGGCATCGTACTCGGCGCTCCGGGGGTCGCGACCGCCCATCCGACGCCCGCGGCGACGGGCTCACTCGTCGGGAACATCACCGGCCCGACCGTGCTCGGTTACAACACCAACAAGTACTACACGATCAATGGGACGGGTGGCCCGGCGTACGCCGCCAACGGCACCCTGATCGGGAACGTCACCTACTTCGCCTCCGTCACCGGAGAGAATCTCACCGGCGTGTCGGTCACGCCCTCCGAGTCGGCGATCACCAACGTCTCGGGACACCCGACCCTGCTCGCCGTCGGCAACATCGCGGAGGTCCTCACGATCCTGGTCGAGGTCAGCTCGACCTACCAGGCCGAGAACGACTCGATCAACCTCACCTACGTAGTGTCCGTGGTGCAACCGTACACCCTCAGCGTCACCCTGGTCTCCAACAGCGCGAGCACGATCATCGGGTTCCCGCTGACCGTTGCGCTCGACGGCACTCCGGTGGGGACGATCCATGTGCCCAGCCTGACGGCCGGAGAGACGTACCCGGCCACGTTCTCGTACGCGACCCTCGGCCTTGGGGCCGGTACCCACACGTTCACGGTGTCGCTCGTGAACGAACACGGCCTCGTCACCTTCAAGGGAGGCGCCACATCGTTCTCGGCGTCGTTCTACATTCCGGGACCCCCGCCGGACTACACGCTCTGGTACGTGGCGGGAGCGGTGGCGTTCTTCGGGGCCATCTTTATATTCGTCACCCGGGTCGCCGCCCGCCGGCGCAACCCCGCGCGCAAGTAGGCGATTTCATGATGGAAACCCGGGTCGATCTCCGCTGCACGTCGTGCGGTCGGGCGGTCCCCGCGAAGGGCGCTACGCAGTTCCCGTGCCCGAGCTGCGGCGACGCGGTGATCGGCCGCTGCGCCCGGTGCCGCGACCAGAGCGTTCCCTACCATTGCCCGAAGTGCAACTTCGAAGGTCCCTGAGGGGTCGCGTATGGGTCGAGTCGCCGTGCTGTTCCGCTTGATGCCCCACGGCGTCGAGACCGACCTTCAGGACGTGGCGAAGCAGGTCACGACCTCGCTGCCCGTGGGGGTCACGATCCGCGGCATGCAGGTGAAGGACATCGCCTACGGCCTGAAGTCGCTCCTGATCTCCGTCACCATGGACGACACCGGAGGGATCCTCGACTCGACCGAGCACGCGCTCGCCAAGATCCCGCACGTGGAATCAGTCGAGGTGATGGAAGAGGGACTGCTCTAGCCAGCGGCCCGACCTCCTCTCCGTGGACCTCTTCACCCACGTTCTCGTCGCCTACCTCGTCACCTTCGGCATCGTCGGGTTCCAGCCGTCGTACCTCGCGGCCGGCGCGCTCGCGGGCGGTCTCCCGGACGCGGACGCCCTGTTCTTCCCGATCGCGCGGCGCTTTCCGATCCTCCGCCACCACGGGATCACCCACTCGCTCACCGGGGTGACGATCGTCGCCGTCGTCGGCGCGATCGTCGCGCCGATGCTCGCCCCGGGGTCGCCGTACATCTATTTTCTCGTCATGGAGGTCGGCGGCTGCGCCCACATCCTCCAGGACGGGTTCACGAACTTCGCCGTCCCGCCGTTGTTGCCGTTCTCGAACAAGCCGCTCCACCTCGACGCCGACCGCGCGATCAACTTCCTCACGATGGCGATCTCGATCGCGTCGTTCTACCTCCTCCTCGGCGTCGAGCGGAACCACGTGCCGTTCGCCTGGTATCTGCTCACCGTCTACGGGCTCATGGCGTTCTTCGGAGCGTACTTCGCGATACGTCTCGCCGGCCGCTACGTAGTCGGGAGACGGATGAAGGACGGCGGCTACTCCGCCGTCGTTCCCACGGGGAACCCGCTCAACTGGGTGATGCTCTCGGAAGAGAACCTCGGCGGACGCGTCAGGACGCGCTGGGCACGGTACGCCTTCGGGCGGGGGATCGTGGACGGCCCGTACACGGTCGAGGCCCCGATCGAGCCGCCGCCTCACGCCGGGGCGCCGCACTCCGCGGAAGAGGCGCTCGACTGGTCGTACGGTCTCGCCCGCCGGAAGAGCGAGGTGATCGAATCGACGTACCACTTCGGCGAGGCGTTCGTCTCCGCGGCGGGAGAATGGAGCGCGGTCTGGTACTCGCTCGAGTTCACGGCGTTCGGCCGGGCCTCGGCGGTCCGCGTGCGGTTTCCCCCCGGAGGAGAATCGCCAGTACTGAAGACGGCGTTCTATCGACCGACCCACCCGGCGTTCTGACCGGACGCGGTTCGTCCGTCCGGGCGCGGACGCCGGTCTACTTGTACGTCGACAGGTGCGTCGTCCCCTCGTCGTCGACGATGGTGATGCACTCGCCTTCGCACTCGAACAGGCACGCCTCGCACATGATGCAGTCGGGACCGTGGATGACCGCCGACCGCTCTCCTCGGAACTGGAACTTTGCGGCGACCCCGGGGTCGTCCACGACGTCCGGCCAGTTGTCTCGCGGTTTCATTTCGAAGACGGTGACCGGGCAGACATCGCGGCAGTGGGCGCACCCGGTGCACTTTTCGAGAGCCACATCGACGCTGACCATGGCTTACCTAGTTCGCCGACGAAAGCCGGGTATATTAAGGCACGCCGCCACGGCGTTCCGGTCGCCGGCAAACCCCGGTTTCCGGCGAAGTCTCGGCTCCGGTTTGCGTGCTAAGTTCGGCTCCCGCGGGTCGGGTCACGTACCGCCGGAAGGGGCCCGGGGGCGTGGCGCGGGAGTCGGTGGGTCGAACACGTCGCGAAGCGTCCGACGGTCCTCGCCCGAGCCGAGGGGCGTCGGCAGTCGCGCGAGTCGGTCGAGTTCTGCCGCGGTGAGGCCTTTACGCGCGGCGGAGAGCGCCCGGCGTGCGGCCGGTCGGGTCGGTCCGATGGCGAGAGATCCGACCGCCTCCACGAGTCCATCGAACAGTCGCGCCTCCGCGTCGGAGACGAGCCGGACGGCTCCCTCCGTCTGCATCAAGACCGGTCGATCGGAGACGGCGCTGGGCCGGGTGGTCCGAAGGAGCCCGATCAGACGGGGCGCGGACTCGACGTCTCGGAGGTGGCCGAGCGCCCAGATCGCGGCGAGTCGAACCTCGGCGTCGGGGTCGCCGAGCGCACCGCGGATCTCGGGCAGGGTCTCCGACCTTTCCAACTGCCCGAGGGCGTAGATCGCGCACCGCCGAACCCAGGGGCTCCCGTCCTGGAGGAGCGGAAGGAGCTGGGGGTGAATGTCGCGAGCCGCGACCCGTCCGAGAGCCAGCGCCGCCGCGCCCCGGACCGCCCACGACGTGTCCCTCAGCTTTCCCGCCGCGGCGGCGGGAGTGCGAGGCGAGCGCATCTCCGCGAGGCCGTGCAGCGCGCAGACCCGGACCCAGAGCATCGGGTCTTCCGTGGCCCGAGCGAGCGCCTCACCGCACTCGGGAGTACCGATACGTCCGAGCGCGACCATGAGCGCCGGCTTCTCCCACGTGTCGGACCGCGGAAGATGTGCGAGCAAGGATTCCACGCCCCCGTGGTCACGCCGGATCCCGATCACTACCGTCGCCGCGATCCGAACGCGGCGGACCGGGTCGCGGAGGAAGCGACGGACCCTTTCGGCGGCATCGGGATCGTGCGACCGCTCGAGGGCAAGGATCGCCTCCCGTCGCACGCGGTCGGACGGGTCATCCAGGGCGGCGACCAACGCGGGCACCGCCCTCGGGTCCCCGATCCGTCCGAGCGCCAAGCCGCAGGCGTTCCGGACGAGAGCGCTCGGGTCGTTGGACAGCACTTCGGCCAGCAGCACGGTGGACCTCGGGTCGTGGAACCGGGAAAGGGCGTAGGCCGCCTGGGCGCGGACGCGCCAGTCCGGATCGCCTAACGTCGATTCCAGGGGGACCCGGCTCTCCAGCTGACCGAGTTCAGCGAGCGCGGAGGCGGCACTCACCCGAAGCGCGACGTCCGGACGTGTGAGCGCCGTCTCGAGTGGGACCCGGGCGCGGAGGTCGCGCAGCACTCCGAGCCGAGCGGCGGCCCGTCGAGCCGCCAGGGCATCCCCCCCCGCGAGTTCCCTCAGGAGCCCGCGCAGCTCCGCCTGCGGGCGAGACGCCCTCGATCTCCGTCCCGATCGGGATGGCCGAGCGTCGGCTCCCCTCGCTGGCTTCGATCGTTGGGGGACCGACACGGCCGAGCAAAACCCTCCGACAGCTAAGAGCGTACACACGCAGGGTGTGCCCCGCGCTGCTCCCCCAGGCTCACTCGGCGCTCGATCCCGCTACCCCTCCGGGGATAGGCCCCGGAACCGCTGTCGGCGAGACCCGGGCGGACCTCCCTCCGCGTCAGCGCGTGCACTCAGGGGATCTCGGCAGGGTCCCACTGCGTGATCCGCCGGCGATCCCGAAGCGAGTCGAGTCGGGTCATCTCCTCGGCGGTGAGGGTGAAGTCGAACACCCTCGCGTTCTCTCGGATCCGCTCCTGCCGGACGGACTTCGGGATCTCGACCACACCGTGCTGGAGCCCCCAGCGGATCAGGACCTGCGCCGGAGACCGCCCATGGGTGCGCGCAACGTCCGCGATCGTGGCGTCGTCCAACCGGCGGTCGCGTGTGAGCGGGCTGTACGCTTCGGGCTGGATCCCGTGCGCCGAGCAGTACGTCAGCAGCTCCGGATCGTAGACGAACGGATGGAACTCGACCTGGTTGACGGCCGGAGTGACATGGCTGTGACCGGCGAGCTCTTCGAGATGCCGTATGGCATAGTTGCTGACGCCGATCGCACGACAGACTCCGTCTTCTTTCAATCGCTCAAGGGCGCGCCAAGAGTCCAGCCGTTGGGACGGTGGGTTCGCCCGGGGCCAATGGATCAGGTAGAGGTCGATGTACTCGATCCCCAACGCCTCCAGGCTCCGCCGACCGGCCCGCTGGGCCGCCTCGAACCCGTGGTCCGTATGCCACAACTTGGTCGTGACGAAGATCTCCTCCCGGGGGATGCCGCTCTCTCGGACCGCCGCTCCCACGTCCGCCTCGTTCCCGTACATCGCGGCGGTGTCGATCAGCCGGTAGCCTTCGGCCAGCGCCCAAGCCACCGCCTGTCGCGTCTCCGAACCCGGAGGCGACTGGAAGACGCCGAGTCCGAGCACGGGCATTTCGGTTCCCTGATTGAGCCGGACCCGGCTCGAGAGGGCGTCCAGTGGAAGCGGGCTCATGTTCGGGCCTTCGCTCCCGCGCGCGGCGGGAGGCCGGCGGAGCGGTCGGTCGAGCGGAATCGGGTCGAGACGCCGAGCGGACGCAACCGGGCGTCGTAGACGCGCAACTGGTCTTCGTGTCCCGGGCAGAGCGAGAAGATCTGCCATTCCGCCGTGGAGGAGTTCGCGTCGGCGGTGGCGAAGAACATCTCGACCCGATGGGGATGATCGTCGCACGGACCTCCCGCCCCCGTGTCCGGGTCTCCGACGTAGGAGCGGAACGAATAGTCGTACGCTTTCCCCATGTCGCACAGCGGCCGCTGGAAGATCGCGCTCACGGACTGTGACCGGACCGTGAGCCGCGACCGCGGCATAAAGGGCTTCGGCTCGGCGGCCCGCCCGGGAAGCTAAGACGGCGGCCGGCCCTCGCCGCCATCTCGCGCGTCGCCCCGACGCTCGCGTGCCGCTCGAGATCGATCCGATCGTGCCGATGCGAACTGTCCGCGGAATCCCTCTGGCGTACGAGGTGCACGGAGTCTCCGGCGACCCCGTGGTGCTGGTCCACGGATCGTTGGCCGACCGACGATCCTGGGACCAGGTCGTCCCGGGGCTCTCGCAGTCCATGGAGGTCGTCACCTACGACCGGCGGGGCCATGGCGACAGCGGGACAGCCCCCCGACCCCACCCGGTGAGCGACGACGCCGCCGATCTCGCGGCCCTGCTCGAGGAGCTCAATGTATTCCCCGCGCACGTGGTCGCACACTCGTACGGGGGGGCGGTCGCGCTCCGCCTCGCCAGCGAGCGTCCCGAAATGGTCCGGAGCGTCGCGATCCACGAGCCACCATTCATCGGACTACTCGCGGATGACCCGACCACCGAGTCCGAAGGCCAGGAACTGCTCGATGGAGCGCGTCGGCTCCAGGAGATGATCCGCGCCGGTCAGCGAACTCGGGCGGCGGAGCTGCTGGTCGGGATGTACTCGGACCAGCGGGGTGCCTGGGACCGTCTTCCCACCGAGGCGCAGCAGAGCGTGGTTCGGAGCCTCTACCTTTGGTCGGAGGAGTTCAATGACCCCGCGGCCCGCGCGCCGGACCGGGCCGCCTCTCGGGAGTTGATGCTCCCCGCGCTGCTCACCGTGGGGAGCGAGAGCCCCGGCTTCCTCCACGACATCGCTCGCGAATTGGGCGGGCTCCTCCGCAACAGTCAGGTCCTCGAGATCCCGGGGGCCGGGAGCGTCCCCCAGATCGTGCGCCCGCACCAGTACAACGGAATCCTGGTCACCTTCCTGCTCGAGAGGAACGTTCCCGGCAGCTGACTGGCGGCGGACGCAGGCTCGTCAGGGCGATTTCGGGTCGGGCGGGAACGCCTGCCCCCGCAGATCCATCACACCCTTGCCGAGCCACTGGCCCCCATCGACAGCCAAGACCTGTCCGGTGATGTAGCTCGCTCGGGTGCTCGCGAGGAATCGTACGCTTTCCGCGATCTCTTCGGGAGTGCCGAATCGGCCGAGCGGAACGCCGCGGCGGACCGACTCGACGATCTCCTCCGAAACCCAGAGCTGACGGTCGGTTCCCTCCGTACGGACCGGCCCGGGAGCGACCGCGTTCACGCGGACGCCGTACTGCGCCCATTCGACTGCGAGCGTACGGGTCAGGGCGAGCACGCCGGCCTTCGCGGCGGCCGAGTGTGCCGTGCCGGGACCGGCCATCCAGGCGTAGGATGCGATGATGTTCACGATGGAGGGGGTGGGCGACTGGCGCAGCAGCGGCAGCGCGGCACGCGAACAGAAGAACGTCCCGTCCAGCACGATGCCCACGACCGCCCTCCAGCCGTTGGGGGTGATATTTTCCGCGGGGGCCAGGAAATTTCCCGCGGCATTGTTGACGAGGACGTCCAGCCGTCCGTACTCCTTTCGCACCGCCTCGAGGAGGCGGTCCACCTGGGCGGGGTCGCGTACGTCGGTCGGAACCTCCAGGACCCTCGCCCCTTTGCCACGGAGTTCGCCGGCGCCTGCGGCGAGATGCTCCGCGGAACGACTGGCGATGACGAGGTTGAAACCGTCCGCCGCCAGCGCCGCTCCGATGGCGCGGCCGAGCCCCGTTCCGCCTCCGGTGATGAGGGCGACGGGTTTCGCGTCCGTGCGCGGAGACGTCGCGCCGTTCGTCACGTCGCGACCAAGTCGATGGGGGTCTAAATCGATGACGCGGGTCGAACTCCCGATCCTCTCGAAGAACCACGGCTCGACGGGCCGGGCGTGTTCGACTACTTTTGCGGGAGAGCGTCTCGAATCGCTTTCAGGTCGGTTGGACCGAGGCCTCGTCCGAGTCGGCCGTCGCGCCGGAAGGTCGACTTTCCGTCGCGAAAGACGATGACGGTCGGCACGACCTCGATCTTGAATCGTTCCCAGAGCGGGCTCTCCTCATCGGTCAAGTTCGCCACGGCGAGGTGGTAGAGGCCGTCACCAGCCAGCTCGCCGAACTTCGGGTCAAAGTCCCGGCAGAAAGGACACCAGTCTGCCAGAAAGGCAATCGCCCAGACTCCGGGCCGGCGAAGGCGGTCTTCCTCGAACTCCGATGCTCCGATCCGTTCCATCTTCCTTCGGGTGCACGAAACCGAGACCGTGCCCCCGCCGCCCCCGATATGCCCTGCAGACCCCACGCTGAAATCAAGGTGACGGGAGCCGGACAACGTTGGCCCGCGGTCGCCTCCGCGCACGAACTGATGCTTCTTGAACCTCTCCGGCCTCGGCGTGTGGAGGGCCTGATGGAGTCTTGGCGGGTCCCGGTCGAAGCACGAAGCGAGGAGGTGTTCCCCCGGCCCAGGGCCGGGGCGACGGAGATTCATCGCCATCAGAGCAAGGTGCTCCTCGGGAATCCGTGGGACGACCCCACCGAGCGCGACGTCCCAGTCTACCTCCCTCCGTCCGGCGAAACGGCGGGATGCCCTCTCCTCGTCTACCTCAGCGGCTACTCCGGAACCGGCCTCGCGCACTTTCAGCGACCGAGGTACCTCGAGGATTCCCTCGTGGGAAGACTCGATCGATTGGTCCGCACCGGGAAAGCGGCGGAGACGGTGCTCATGGCGCCCGATTGCCTCACCACGTTGGGCGGCAGCCAATACCTCAACTCGACCGCGACGGGTCGGTATGAGGACTACGTCGTGGAGGAGCTCGTCCCGTGGGTTCAGCGGCGGTACCGAACGGGCCCCACCGCGGTCTTCGGGACCTCCAGCGGGGGCTTCGGAGCGGTCGTTCTGGCGCTCCGTCACCCCGATGTGTTCCGGGCGGTCGGCTCGAACGCGGGGGACGCCTACTTCGAGTACTGCTACCCACCGGACTTTCCCGTCGCCTTCCGGGAGATCCGAAAGGCGGGCGGACCCGAGGCGTTCCTCCGAGCGATCTTCGAACGTACGACGCCGGGGTTTTCGCCCACGAATCCGTTGGCGCGGACACTCTCGACGATGGCCTACGCATCGTGTTACTCCCCGCGAGAGTCCGAGCCCGGTCGCTTCGATATGCCGTTCGACCTCGAGACGGGGGCGATCGTCCCAGAGACGTGGTCCCGATGGCTCGCCTGGGATCCGGTGCGAATGCTCGAAACACCGAGGTACGCCGAGGCCGTGCGAAAGCTCGGGTATCTGTACCTCGACGGCGGGCTGCGGGACGAGTTCGGCCTCGACGTGAGCGCGCGCATCTTGGCGGGGGCCGCTCGACGGCACGGCGCCAAGGTCGACTTCGAAGAGTTCGACGGCGGGCACTTTGACAAGGGTCCCCGGTACGATGTGATGATTCCCCGACTCCTCGCGGCGCTCGGTTTCCCGATGCGGTAGCCGGGCCCTGCGGCTTTAGTAGCTCAGGTAGCTCGGTCGAAGGAGGACACGATGCTACGGGACGGTCAGTTGTTCTGCGACTCGTGTCAGAAGCTGATATCGCGCATCACCGAGGCACCCCCCACGGGTTGGGAAGCGATGCACAACCTCTGCTCGTCCTGCTTCCTCGCGCTCGAGAAGCAATCGGTCTCCCGAGGCTAAACGTCGGGGAACGGGCTCAACCGGTCGCGGGGGCGTCCGGCCCTTCGAGCGGTATGAGCGCTTCATCTTCGAACCACGCGAGGACGATGAAGTACCAGCTGACGACCACCAGGAGCGGGAATTCCGGTCGCTTCGGTGCCGTCGGCGAAGCGATGACCGCCCCGGCCGCGAGCTTCCGGCCCTCCCGGACCGGCTCGATGTGCAGAACCTCGTGACCCAAGGTGTCGGTCACCTGCCACGCCGGAACGAGGACGCCCGCGCGATGGAACTTATACGAGGGGCCCCCGGTCACCTCGATCTGATGGTAGTTCCAGTGCACCGAGAGACGCGCGAGATCCTCCGTCGCGCCCGCGGCTCGGAGCGTCACTCGCGGGTTGAGGAAGCCGACCCGTTTCAGGGTCCACGCGCCCTGGGCGGTCTGAACGGTCGCAAGGGTGCCCGTCGCGGCATCCCAGCGCAAGGTGGCGATGGCCCGATCGCCCGCGAGCAGGTCGAACTCGAGCGGCTTCTCGTTTTGGCGGAGCCACCGCAGCGAGGTCGCGTCCACCGAATCGAAGGGTGCCAGCACCATGGACCGGCTCAGCGCGCGAGGGGGTCTTAAGCGCGCGCCGGTGCCTCGGTTCGGCCCGCGGCCGGCGAGGGGCGCGTGGTGAGCTGGCGTTGGATATCCGCGATCTCTTCGAGGGCGCGTCCGATCTCCCCCGGGTCGTCCAACGTCGTCAGCACGGGGCGCGGTCCACGGGCGGAAACCGGCGGAAGCGCGTCTTCGTCCCAGGGAGCGGCGGGCTTCGTGCCGGCGACCGCGGCGGCGTGACCGAGTCCGCTCGACGGCCCCAGCGGTGCGATCGGAGGAACGAGTTCCGGCGCGGGCCGCCCGAACGCCTTGCGGGGGAGTGGTGGGTCGGGGGCGGCGTCGCTCGACGTCGGTTCTTCCTCCTCGACCGTCGAGCCGCGGTCATCCGTTGCGAAAAACCACGAGACGACGGAACCGATGGCGGCGACGAACCCGAGCGTCAGCATCAACCCCCAGAGGGGGAAGTTGACCGGGCCCAAGTGAGGCGCCTCCAGGTACACCAAGTACGAGCCGAGGAACAGGGCGAAAGTCAACACGAGGAGGGGCAGGGTGGCGACGAACCCGGACTTCGGCGGCGGCTCGGATTCGGGTGAGGCGGCGGCGTCGCGGTGGGTCATGGAATCGAGGTGCGCGCTCCGTGTATACCTAGTCGAATGTATCGTGCGGGCAATTGTACTTGTTGCCTCGCCCGAACCGAGTTTTGGCAGCGATATACTTCATTGAATACGTATAAATACGTAGTCGAAGAAATACCGTTATCCCCTCAGGGGAAATCTATGCAAAAAGCAATGCAACGAAGAACAGTCTATGCGATCACCCTCGTCGCCATCCTCGCGCTCGCGGGGAGTTGGGCGTTCGCGGCCACGGTCGTAACGGCGAACCCCCCGCCCCAGAGCTCGACGGTCACCGTCGTCACGCCGAACGGCGCGCCAGAGATCGTGCAGTCCTCGCAGATGATCACCGCGTCTGGCTGGACCGCTGGCCTCGGCGCCGCGGGCACTCAGCCGGGCACCGGCAATGGCCTGAACTCGACGTACGGAACGAACGTCCGACTGACTTCATGCCCCGTGGCCAGCTGCTCCGGGAACTTCTCCGCCGTGGACGCGACCTTCGGTCTCGTGACCAGCCAGACCGCGCTCCAAGTCGTCGTGCTCGCCCTCCAGGGCGCCACGGCCGTGGGCTTTGACGTCCAGGTGGAAGTGATCTACTCGCCGAGCACCGCGCCGCTTACCACGGTCTACGCCTTTGGCTCGGGGTACTTCGACACCCAGACTTCGGCCGACACCTCGTCCACGATCTCGGTGTTCCTGTTTGTGGGCCTCGGAACTCCGTCGATCACCCCTCCGTCCATCACGAACGTCGTGATCACGGTGAACAGCTGCACGAGCGCGACGACCTGCCCGTAACGCCAACCCTCGCCCGCGGAGGAGGGGTTCGCCCCTCCTCCGCCCCTCTCTTTTTCTTGCCCGAGCTTTCTTGGGGCGGACGACGAACTTAACGACCGGCAACCAGGAAGAGGATGCCGGCGATCAACGTGAAAACGGCCGCGAGAAGGGCGAGCAGGCTGCCCGAGAACCCGAGCGCGAGCCAGCCGAGGAGCGCGAGGACGACGAGGATGACTCCCACCGCAAGGCTCCCGTCGGCGGTCCGGCTCCGACCCATGACGGAAAAGAAACCGATGACGAGGCCGACCACCAGGAAGATCACCGCCTCGTTCACTGAGCCGAGCGCGGCGAGCTCTCGCCCCGTCGCGATAAAGAGAATGCTGACCAGGAAGCGGAGGATCGCGTCGGCGATGAGGAGTACTGCGGCGATGACCCCGAAGATCAGGGCGAGTCTGCGGTCCCCGTCGGCCGTCATGCGTTGCTCCGCCCCGCGGGGAGGTAGTCGGCCCTGCCGGTGAAGGTCTTTACCCTTGCGCGGGCCGATGGCCTGCGGCTGCGAAACCCTAAGGACTCGCGGCGATGAGCGAATCCATGGTCACTCGCGGAACCCCGACGGGGATGCGCCGCGAGTTCGACCGCGAGGCTCCGGCGTACGACCGAACCGCCCGCGCGTCGATGCCGGGGTACAGCGACCTCCATCGAACGCTCATTTGGGGCATCCCGTTCGTAGCTACCCGGTCGTTCCGAGTGCTCGAGCTGGGAGTCGGAACCGGCACCCTCACCGCCCGGATCTTGGAGGGGTTCCCGCACGCCCATCTTACGGGGATTGACCTGTCGCCTCAGATGATCACCCGGGCGCGAACCAAGCTCCGGCCGTACCGCGAGCGGTTCGAGCTCAGCGCCGGTGACCTCGCCACCTTCGAAGAAGGAACCTACGACGTCGTCGTCTCCGCCCTCGCGATCCACCATCTCTCGGACGTGGAAAAGTGGCGTCTATTCCGGCGCGTGTATCGCTGCCTCGCTCCGGGAGGATACTTTGGCGACGCCGACGACCACCTTCCCGAGGATTCGATCTTCGACACCCGCTACGCCCAGATCGCCTCCATGCTCCCAGCCCCCGGCGGTCGCACCGGCGCCTGGACGAGTCCGCAGGAAGTTTGGCACGGTCACGAAAAATTCGACCACCCGTCGACGCTGACCGCCGAGCTCGCCGCGCTCGAGCGCGCGGGCTTCCGGCATGTCGGGGTTCCGTGGCGGTTCTTCGGCCAGGCCGTTGTCTGGGCGTACCGCTGAGTGGGTTACTGTTCCCTGCCCCCGAACGTCGGCGGCCTCGAGCGAAACCTTTTCTCCCGGCCGCCTCCTCCAACTCCCGTGGCCGGGATGGGGTAGCTTGGCCTATCCTGGGGGACTGTGGATCCCTCGACCCGGGTTCAAAGCGGCGTGGGGCCGAACCCCGCGCCCTGAGACTCTCGGTCCCGGCCCTACGACCGCTTCGCTCGGCGCCGAGGCTTGAGCCCCACAGGATCGAGAGTGGCCTGCTCGAACTCGGCGAGCACTTCCGGGAGCCCGGAGAGGGAGTAGTCGGCCCATTTCGCCCCCCACTGCCGGAGGTCGAGCGGAGTCAACCCCCATCCTTTCAGCGTGGAGGCACGACCGAGGGCTGCGACACCGGGAACGGATTGCGCCGCCTCCATATCGAATCGGGAATCACCGACCATGAACATCGGGACCTCCGGGAATCGACGTCGATACTCGGCGAGGTGCTCCCGCTTCGTCCCCTCTGCCGAGCCCAATACATCCTCGAACCAGTAGCGGAGTCCCTCCCGTTCGAGCAGCACGTCGGCCATTTCCGTCTCCGCGCCGGTCGATACTGCGAGGGTCCACCGCTCCGTCCCCAGTCGCTTCAGAAGTTTCGGGATCTCGGGAAACGGCTTCGCCTTCGTGTAGGCCTCCGTCACCTTGCGCTGATGGAACGTCCGAGCGGTCGACGCGCGAAGTGCGACCGGGGCGGTTGGGTAGAGCTGGGAGAGCTGGGCCTCGAACGGCATCCCCGTGGTGGCCAGGTAGTGGATCCGAGCTTCGTCGAGCGGTGTGCCGAACGCCTTGAACATCACGTCCGCGGCCACGACGCTGATGAGGCCCAAGTCGTCGAGGATCGTCCCATCCAGGTCGAAGACGACCAGCCCGCGCTCCACGCGGACCGGAGCGATCGTTTCCTTCGGCCGCCCCACGCCGTGGCCGATCTCGGCAAACTGGCTCGTGGGCCCGATGGTCGGGAGTTCGAGTTCCTGGAGCGGAGGCTCGGCGGGAGAGGAGGCATCCGGCGCGGGGGGCGGTACGGGCGGAATCGCGCCGGGCATGCTGGGGTCGAGGAGTCGCGCCTCTTTAAGGCAGGGAGCCGACCGCCGCCTCCCTAATAGGCCGGGTCTTATCTCCGGAGTCCGCCGACCCCCGGCGAGAGAGTCCCATGCACCCAAGCCACGTGATCCGCGGGCGGACGACCGAGCTCCTCGCCGGTCGCCGTATTCTCGTCGGGGTCTCCGGGTCGATCGCCGCGGTCGAAGTCCCGAAGATCATTCGCGAACTCATCCGCCACGGGGCCGATGTCCGCGCCGTGATGAGTCCCGAAGCGACCCGCATCGTCACGGCGGAAGCGTTGGAGTTCGCGACCGGTCATCCGGCGATCGTGCAGCTGACGGGAAACGTCGAGCACGTGACCTTACTTGGTCCCGGAGAGGGGCGCGCCGACCTCTATCTCATCGCCCCTGCCACCGCGAACACGATCTCGAAGATCGCCCACGGGATTGACGACACTCCCGTGACCTCGTTCGCGTCGGTCGCGCTCGGTGGGGGCGTCCCCCTGCTGATCGCCCCGGCGATGCACGAACACATGGGGCTCAACCCGGCCGTTCGCGAGAGCATCGACAAGCTGCGGTCGTGGGGAGTTGGCATCGTCCAAGGAGCGTCGGCAGAAGGAGAAGAGAAGATCGCGACGCCGGAGGAGGTCGCTGCGGCGGTGCTCCACCGGATCGCCCGGGGACCCTGGGCCGGTCGACGGGTGCTCGTGATCGGCGGCGCGGCCCGGGAGTCACTGGACTCGGTCCGTTCGCTCACGAACGAAAGCTCGGGAGCGTCGGCCGTGGCGTTGGCGTCCCAGGCGTTCTTTCGAGGCGCCGAGGTCGCTCTTTGGACCGGCGCTCTGCAAGTGACTGTTCCGCCGTATTTGCGTCCGGTGGCGTGGAGGAGCGTCGGCGACCTCATCACGCTCGCTCGTGAACGGAGCCCAGAGCTCCGGGCCGCGGACGCCGTCTTCGTCCCGGCCGCCCTGTCGGACTTTGTCGTCGACCGGCGACCCGGGAAGATCCGCTCCGCCGAACAGGCGACGTTGTCGGTCACCCTGCAACTAGCTCCCAAGGTGTTGCCCGAATTGCGCCGACTGTCTCCCCGGCCGGCGGTCCTGGTCGCGTTCAAACTCCTCGCCGGCGATTCAGCGGCCCGCCTCGAGGAGGAGGGCCGTCGACTTCGAAAGGACACGGGGGCAGATTGGGTCGTGGCGAACGACGTCGCGACCATGGGAAGCACCGACACGAACGCCCTCATCCTTCCCCCGAAAGGGCCGAAGTTTTGGATCCGTGCCTCGAAACCCGTATTCGCGGGCCGTCTGCTGGACGAAATCGGCCGGGAGCTCGCCGGCCCCGCTTCCACGACGCGAGCCGCGCCGACGAAAGGATCGTCCCGGCCCCATCGTTCGATCCCCGCCCGCTCGAATCGGGGACCCGGCCGCCGGTCGCCGCGCCGCGCGCCGGCGGGGCCATCGCGTCCAGACTAGACCGCGTTGACGAGGAATCCCAGGATGAACCCGAGCAGGATTCCGAGGTACGTCAGGCGCATCTTGAGGTAGGACGCCTCCGGAGTCTCCGCAGGGCGGAACGAGTTCCGCAACATCGGTAGGATACAGTAGAGGATCGCGCCGATCGCGAGGGCGTCAAACGTCACGTCGAGGAGTTGACTGTTGTAGAAGTACCCCACGGCGCCGCCGAGCACCGTCGGGAGGCCGCCGACCAGGAAGAGCAGGGCCAGCACTCCGAGCCCGCGCTCGTTCTTTCCGATCAGGGGGGCGGCGATCGGGAAGCCTTCGGTGACGTTCTGGAGAAAGAAGCCGACGAAGATGACGGTCAGCAGACCGAGCGTCCCCGCCGCCCAGGTCGCCCCGAAGACCAGACCCTCGGTGAGGTTCTGAAACCCGATCGCGAGTGCGACGACGAGCGCGAGTCCCCGGGGGCTGAGCACGCTGCCCCTCGAGTGGTGCTCCGCGAAGAAGAGCAGGAGAAAGCAGACGACGACCGCAGCGGTGAACGCGAACGCGTACGTCCAGTTCGCGATGTACGGGCTCGCCGGGTTGGTGTAGATGATCGTGGCGGCGTCGGAAAAGACGTCCGCGAGCAGGAAGATCAGTATCCCGATCGCGACCGCGTTCAGCACGATCACGGTGCGGGAGCGGACCGATTTTGCGAGAACGATCGGCAGCGAGAGGTAGATCGAGAGGCCCATCACCGCCGACAGCGCGAGCAGCTCGGGGAAGTTCGACATGCAGAGTTCGGGGCCGTCGGGAGCGACGGGTACTTAAGTTCCGCCGTGAACATGTACGGTATGAACTTCACAATGTGAATGTCGGGGCAACTCCGGGCCGGATCGGATCTTGGAGTTCATGAGGACAGCGAAATGGGTCTCGGAACCCACTTCCCCCCGGCGGCCTTAATAGACCGCCCGCCTCGGCGCGCCGAGGATTTCAATGGTCAAGCTCGCCGAGTGGCGGGGGAAGGATCTCTTTCGAAAGTACGGCCTACCGCTTCCGAAGGGACAGGTCGCACGGACACCGGAGGAAGCGGAAGCGCTGACGCGCAACGGAACGGTACCGCTTCCGTGCGTCATCAAGGCACAGGTGCTGTCGGGCGGTCGGGGAAAAGGCGGGGCGGTCAAGTTCGCCAACACTCCCGACGAGGCGCGGGTCGCGGCCGCCGCGATCCTCGGGCTCGAGTTCAAGGGAGAGAAAGTACGCGAGCTCCTGCTGGAGGAGAAGCTCCCCATCGCGAAGGAACTCTACCTCTCGCTCACACTCGACCGCAGTCTTCGGCTTCCGATCCTGATCGTGAGCCCTCAGGGGGGAGTCGAGATCGAATCGGTCGACGACTCCGCCATCGACAAGATTCCCGTTCACCCGTTCCCCGGACTCGCGTCGTACGAGAAGCGGCGTGCCGGACAGACCCTCGGTCTGACGGGGGGCCCCGCCAAGTCCTTGGACCGTCTCCTCGAATCCCTGTGGACGCTGTTCCAGCGCGAAGACGCGGAACTCGTGGAGATCAACCCGCTCGCCGTCGTGGGCGATGGCCTGGTGGCCCTGGACGCGAAGGTCATCATCGAGGACGACGCGGGGTTCCGGCACCCCGAATGGGACGACATTCAGGACGACCGAACGCCGCTCGAGGAGGTCGCTCGGGAGAAGGGGATCGCGTTCGTGCAGCTCGACGGGAACATCGGGGTCATCGCGAACGGTGCCGGGCTGACCATGGCGACCCTGGACGTGTTGAAGGAGTTCGGCGGCGAACCCGGTGTCTTCCTCGACCTGGGGGGGACGGACGACCCCAAGAAAGTGACCGAGGCGTTCCTCCTCATGGCGCAGGCGAAACCGAAGGCGGTGTTCCTGAACATCTTCGGCGGGGTCACTCGCTGCGACACGGTCGCGACCGGGCTCGTGGAAGCGATGAAGCAGGTTCCGACCGCCGAACGGTTCCCCTTGGTCGCCCGAATCCGCGGGAACAATGAGAAGGAAGGAGTCGAGATCCTCCGTGCCGCCGGGATCACTTCCATCCCCACCCTCCGTGAATCGGCCCAAGCGGTCGTCGCCGCCGCCGGAGGCAAGGCATGACCGTGCTCGTCGACGAACGGACCCGCGTGGTGGTCCAGGGGATCACCGGTCACCAGGGGACCGTCCACACTCGACAGATGAAACAGTTCGGAACTCAGGTCGTCGCGGGGGTCACCCCAGGAAAGGGAGGGACCGAGGTCGAGGGCGTCCCCGTGTTCGACTCCGTGAGAGAGGCGGTCCAACGGACGCAGGCGAACGCATCATGCATCTTCGTCCCCGCGCCGTACGCAAAGGACGCTCTTCTCGAGGCGGTCGACGCGGGCATCCTGCTCTCGGTGATCGTGACCGAGCACATCCCGTTCCACGACATGCTCGTGATGTACCACTACTCCCGGTCGAAGGGCGGTCGGATCATCGGCCCGAACTGCCCGGGGATCGCCGCCCCGGGAAAAGCCAAGATCGGGATCATCCCGAACGTGGTGTTCCATCCGGGGCGCGTGGGGGTCATTTCCCGGAGCGGCACGCTCACCTACGAGATCGTGAACGGGATCAAGGAGCACGGGCTCGGCCAGTCCGCGTGCATCGGTCTCGGCGGCGACCCGGTCGTCGGGACATCGTTCGTGGACGCGCTGCCTCTGTTCCAGGCCGACCCGGAGACCGACGTGATCGTCATGGTCGGCGAGATCGGCGGCACGGCCGAGGAGGAGGGCGCCGAGTACATTCGACACCACGTCACGAAACCGGTCGTTGCCTACATCGCCGGGCGCAGTGCCCCTCCCGGAAAGCGAATGGGGCACGCCGGCGCGATCATCTCGCGCGGGCGGGGCACCGCCGAGACGAAGCTCGCCGCGCTCTCGGCGGCGGGAGCGCGCGTCGCACGATTCCCCTACGAGATCCCTGACCTCGTCGCAGAGATCGTGGCGAAGCAGGCGCACCGATGAGTCCCGCCGAAGCTCCCTCTCGGCGGAACGGGGAGGAGATGGAGGAGCCGTGCATCGTCCCCGGCTGCGGGTCGCCGTCGCTCCGTCACCTCGCGCTCACGGAAGCGCGAAAGGCGTTCCCCCAGTTGCCGGACAAGGGCCGGCGGGCGCCGCTCTGCCGCGACCACTATCGAGAGTGGAAGAAATCCACCAAGGCCGCGCGAAAGCTCGACCGACTCGGTTGGTAACCGTTCGACCTCGATGCATCCCCACCGGAACGACGGAGGTAGTCACCCCCGGTCCCACCTATCTCGTCGCCGTGGGTGGTTGTTTATTGGTCCGCGGGCGCCGAAGGTGGGGTTAAGGCTCGAAGCGGCGTGGGCCGGGAAGAATGGCACTCACGGAACGAGATTGGCAGAAGATCTCGGGCTGGGCGTTCGTGATCGGACCCCTCCAGTTTGCCGTCGCGACCCTCGTCGAAGGTGCGCTCATCCCCGGCTACGGGTTGATCACCCACTGGATCAGCGACCTGGGGGCGCCCCCGAATAACGCGCCCCATTTCGCGCCGGGCACCTCGTTGTGGTGGGTGTTCTCCGTCTCACTGACCTTGATGTCCCTCTTGATCTTCGTAGGGATGGTCGGGTTTGGGCCCCTCCTCTGGAACCGGGTGCTGGGAAAGATCACGCTGGTCATCTTGGCGGTCGTCGCGCTGGGCGCCATAGGCGTGGCAGTCTTCAACGAAGTTGACGCATTGGAACTTCACTCGATCAGCGCCTTGATCGCGTTCGGATCGGGGTGGGCGGCGCTGGTCCTCTTCGGCGTTTACGCGCGTGATGCCCCCCGGTGGAAGGGTTGGTGGTGGCCGCTGAGTATCCTCGGGGGGTTGGTCAGTCTCGTGGCCCTCGTGCTCTACGTGGTCCCTACCTCCGTGGGACGGACGAACGTGCCGAGTTGGGTGGCGTCCGTCTACCCGGGAGGATCCGAGCGGTTGATCGTGCTTCCACTCATCCTTTGGCTCGTCGCCATCGGGGTCCAGCTGATCCGCGGTTTCGAGGACACGAGGTCGCCGCGCCCCGAACCCGTCGCGGGCAGTTCGAACTGAGAACCCCGATGAACCCCCGGTCCGACGGCGGTCCCGAAATAACGGAGATTTCGCGAGTCGTTCGCTCCACTGAATTCGAGGCAGTGTGGGGATCACGCCGCGACGGATCCATTCGGTTCTGGTCGCTCGCGCGGTGTCGCTCAGAGGGTCGGAGGAAGTGGTGACCGAAGCCGAGAACGTGTCGGGAGCCCAGTGGGGGGTGCTTGCGGGGATCTTCTCCGCCGCGGCGTTCGTCATCTCTGCCTTTCTGTTCACTTACTGCATCCCGATCACCGTAAACGGAACTTCGAACGGATGCGCCATCAGCCACCAACTCGCCGCGACGGGATTTGCCGGCCTAGGGGTAGCTCTGCTCATTCTGTCAGTGCTCTTGCTCATCGGTCCCCGATGGGCGCTCGACAAGGCGAACGCCGCCGAAGCTGGACCGTCGGCAGAGTCGCCGGGGTCACCGAACGTCCCGTTGCCCGTCCGCTGCGGGAATTGCGGGGCTCGTTCGTCGGAAGTCGCGACCGAGTGCTGGAACTGCAAACGGGCGTTGCCGCGTAATCCCCCGGGGTGAGACCACCAGAAAACGGGGGCCCAGGATCGGCCGCGCTTCGCCGGAGGGCTAAGCGCCGATGGCGAGGCGGACGGCACGCGGAGGACCGCAGGCGGAAGCCGGTTCGACTCCGCGAAGGTGATAATCCCGCACGGGTCGAGGGACCGGGGCGTAGCGCGTGGATCTGTTCACTCACGTGATCTTCGCCTACCTTCTGTCGTTCATCATCTGGGGGCCGGCGGCCCCCCAGTACATCGCCGCGGGTGCGCTCGCGGGCGGATTGCCGGACTCGGACATTCTCCTCTTCCCGCTCGCTCGAAGATTTCCTGCGCTGCAGCACCGCGGGATTGTGCATTCGGTGCTCGGCGTCACGATCATCGCGGCCGTCGGCAGCCTGCTCGTGCCGTTTCTCCCGTATTTCGGCGCTGCGTCCACACTCCTCTATTTCGTCGCGATGGAGATCGGGGGGCTCTCCCACCTCGTGCTCGACGGGTTCACCAACTTCGCCGTGGCTCCCCTGGCGCCATTTTCGCAACGGATAATCCGAATGGACGCGGACGTCGCCGTGAGCCTGGTCACCATCGTCCTCACCGCGGGCACCCTCGTCGTGCTGATCCTCGAGCACGGCACCGTCGCGTTCAACGTCTGGGTCGAGACGGCCTGGCTGCTGGTGGCGATCTATGGGGGATACCTTGTCCTGCGCGGGACGGCGCGGTGGCGCGCGGGGCGTCTCGCGGCCCGGGAAGGATTCACTGAGGTGACGCCGAGCACGAATCCGTGGTCCTGGCTCCTGATCGAGGAGGAGGACACACCCGACCGGTATCGGATCCGTTACCGGCCGGCCACGCTGGGGGAACGACAGGCTCGACCCGCCCGCTCGCTGGAAGTCGCGAAGGCACCCGCCCGGGCCGGCCCGGTCGGGTCGCCCGCGGAAGCGCTCGAGCGGTCGTACGCGACCGCTCGAGCGCGGAGCCGGCTCCTCGGGTTCCGCCATCACTCCGGCTTTGCGGTCCTGAACGGAGAGACGTTCGAGGTAACGTGGTACGTCCTCGGCATGTCGATGTTCGGCCGGAGCGTCGGGGTCGCCGGCACCATCGATCGGAATACCGGAGAGCTGAAACTTCGCCAGCGGTTCCTGAAGCTGCCGGCGGGCGTGTGAACCCGATGGCTATCCGGTGCGGAACGTTCCGCTCACTGCTTGCGCATCTTCTGGGCTCGCATGCGTCGCCGCATACGCTTCTTGCGCCACTTCCAGCGCATGTGCCCGCGCTTCTTCCAAACCCGCGAAGAACGTTTCATTCAAGCCGCGTCCGAACGGGCGCGGGTAGGGTCGTCGGTTTATAAAGCTGCCTCGCGCCGCACCGCCGAGAGCGACCGATTCGAGCCCCGCTTATGTATCTGCCCTCGCTCGCACGCACCGTGTTGACCGCCGGCGACCTCGAGGTCAACGTCCTCGAGTTCCGGCAACGTTCGTTCCAGTTCCAGCGGATCGTGACGTTCGACGGTCGGGAAGTCGCGCACTTCTCCCGGACCGAAACGGAGACGGAAAGTCAGTTCCGACCCAAACTGATCCACCTCCACCTATTGGTCCCCGTCGAGTGGGTGGTATTCGATGAACCGAACGACGTCCTCTTGCTCGCCCGAGATGGGGCGACGATCCCGGTCCGCCTGAGCGATCAGGTCGTGGAGGTCGGAGCCGAACGGACCGAGTTCGACGAACAAGGGATTCCGTTCCGGCGCGTCGGGGGACCGTCTGCCTCGTACGTCTACGCGCCCGGAGAGATCGCCGACCGGTGGCTCACGGCGGACGGCTTCGCGGCCGTCGGCCTGGTCTGAATCGGCGCCTACTCGCGCAACATCCGGGTGACGCCGGCGGCGAGGAGACCGCCGATGATCGGAGCGACCCAGAAGATCCAGTCCTGGGTGATCGCCCATCGGTCGCTGGACCAGAACATCGCGGACAGTAGGGCGGGGGCGAAGCTCCGGGCCGGGTTGACCGACGCCCCGTCGACGGGAATCGCGACCAGGTTCGTCATCAGGAGCGTCAAGGCGATCCCGACCGGGGCGAGGTTCTTCGCGAATCCATCGGAGCGAGTGGCGTAGAGGATGACGAGCACTAGGAAGAAGGTGAATACGACCTCGAGCAGAAACACCGAACCGGCACTGAACAGGTACCCGCTGCCGTTCCCGGAATAACCTTGCGAGGCGAGGGAGATGGTCTGGGCGTTAGCCCAGGCGACCGAAGAGCCGTAGGCGACGCCGGCCATCGCCGCGACCGCGACGATCCCTCCGAGCAGTTGGGAGACGATGTAGGGAACGACCTCGCCGGTCTTCATGCGGCCCGACGCCCACATACCGATCGTGACGGCGGGGTTGAAGTGGGCCCCCGAAACATCGCCGAATGCGTAGACCATCCCCAGGACGCCGAAGCCGAGGGCCATGGCGATCAGGAGCACTCGCCCGTTGGTGTCCGCGCCCAGTCCGAACGTAAAGATCGCAGCACCGGTGACCGAGACGACCAGTCCGAACGTTCCGAGAAATTCGCCGAGACACTTCTGGCTGAGACTCCACGTCATCGAGCGTGCGACGAGAATTCCCGAATTTTAAGCCTTCCGGTCGGCGCGGGCTCCCGTCCCCTCCGCCCTCGCCGATCAGATCACGCCCATCTCGGTGAGCTTCTCGGGAAGGTAATGTTCCGTGACATAGTTCAACCCGTACTTTGCGAGCGACTGCTGCTCGGCTTTCTTGCCGTTCTTCAGCATCAGCTCGATCTCCGCCCGCCAGTCCGCGGTCGCGAACCGGGGGTCGGTCAGCTCCGCCTGCAGGGCGCGGATATCCTGCTCCGAAAGTTTGTCGGACGGGAGCTCGTAGTTCTCGATGTCGGACGCGGAGACGCCGAGGAACTCCGCGGACGGTGTGGCGAGATAACTCGACAAATGGGCGGTCTTGATCGCCCCGAACGCGACGCTGGCGTAGATCCGGAACGACCACGGGTCCCCGTCGGTGAAGACCACCACGGGGAGCTTCAGCTCCTCCGTGATCCGCTTGAGGAATCGTCGGGTGGAGCGAGCCGGCTGGCCCTTCAGGTGGAGCAGGATCGCGTCCTGGTCTTCGTCGAAATTGTTCTCGGCGAGACGGTCGACCATGCCGCCGCATTCGATCGCGATCACGAACTTGGCGTTCGTGCTGACGAACTCGATCTTCTCCTTCTCGACGTTGAAGGGCAGTGAATAACCCCCGTCCCCGACGTCGTCCTTGCAGTTGATCTTCTTCACGATCCCCTTGCGATTCTTCTCCTTGATCGTGAGGTCGCCGATCACGGAGGCGCCGTTCTCTTCCGGATGGAGGCGGAAGTCCTCCCGGAGACGTTCGCACATCACTTCCAAGTCCTCGATCAGAAGGTTCGACTCGTCCTCGCTGTGGAACTTCGCGTCCTCCCACGCCTCACTGATGTAGTAGAGCTCCCGAAGAGTGGACGTCTTCTTGTCGCGGGCCATCTCGTTGATGAAATCCACGAGATAGAACGTCCGGAGGAGCATCAGGGCGCCGTCGAGCTTGCGCGCGCTCCGAGTTCCCATCGCCTTTCCGAGGCGCCAGACTCCGTCGCGCGCCTGGAACGACAGGTTCTGCTTCGTCCGGAGCGGGAGACGCATCCGGGGGATCTCCCCCTCGTCGAGCTGGTGGTAGATCTGTTCGGCGAGATTGAGGGTCGGTTTCAGCGCGTCCGCCCGGATCTTCGGGAGGTCGTCGTCCTCACTCTTCGTCGCTCGCGTGCGCGCTCGACTCGGCGGCATCGTAGTCCACCTCCCCTTCCTCTCCGCTCGCGGCGGATTCGGCGGCCGCGGCCTCCGCGGCTTCCACGATCGTTCGCGGGAGACGGACATCCCAGTCGCCCGGGAGTGGGTCGGCGCCGAGGACGTGCGACTCGTCGATCCCTGCCACGTACCAGTCGAGGTCGCTCGCTTCGACCTCCGTCGTAGCAGGGAACGCGACCTCGAGCTTGGTCCGTCCGTTCGGGACGAGCTTCGGCAACGTCCACCAAGCGCGTCCCAGGGCCGGCTCCGTCCCCTCCGGGGCGGGGTTGAACGTAGCGACAGCGAACTCTTCCGGCGGAATCTCTACGAACAGCTCCAGGACCCGCGGGCGCGGCGTGTAGTTCGTCACTTCGACCGGCACCCGAACTCGGTCCTTTTCAGAGAGGAGTTGGGTCTCTACGTTGACGACGTCCATGATCCGTGTGATGACCGGTGTCAGGTCGGGGATCGGTTTGCCCACGAGTCGGCTGGTCTTCTCGGCGAGCTTCGGCAGGATGCGCTGTATGATCTCGAACTTGTCGCTCGCGAACTCGCGGCGGCTCTTTCGTGAGATGTGGGTTCGAAGATGGCGCGCCGCCGCCTGAAGTGCGAGAGTGAGCTCCTTGTCGATTTCCGGGTCCTCGGCCACCGCTTCTTTGGCCTCGCTCGTGAACGGAATCTTGGTCGAGGCGACGTGCACGAGAATCACGGCGGGACCGCTCGGGATTCCGGAACCACCCTTCTGCTCGAGGCCATACCGTCGCCAGTCGAGATTTCCAATCGCGGTAGTGATCGCACACGCACCCTGTTGAAAGAGTAACGGCACCCGGTTCGCGAATCGAAGAATCTGTACGGACTGGTCCGCAGGGAGGCCTCCGCCGTAGACCAGCCCGACCTCTACCATGAAGGGAAACCCCCCCCGGACCTTCGGAGGCCGGCTGACCGGGGGTGCGTAGAACTCGGGCCGAAGTTCCCCGAGGACGTTGCGCAGCCCGCGCTTGATCAGCATCGCGCCAATGGGGGAGAGAGATTCCGCCGACGGAGCGACGAGCGACACCTCGTGGAGGGCCGTGAGGAGACGTTCTTGGCCTTCCCCCTGGATGGACCCTGGGGAGTTGGAGGCCCGGAGGCCACACCGCTCGAAAACTTCCTTGGTCGCTCGGGGACTGACCCCCGCGAGGTCCTTGGAGAGGAATTCTCCCATGGTCGGCCGTCGCGTCGCCTTCAGAAGGTAGCCGAGCTCTCCGAGCTCGAGGCCGTACGGGTGAGGGAGGGTCTCCCTCGCCATCGGCGGCAACTCCTGCGCCGCCCGTTCGAAAGTGACCCGAGTTCCGTCGGGCTCGACCAACACGATTCGAGCGTGAGGGTTCACGATCGCAGTCCCTCGGAGGTACTCATACGGAGACTGACGGCCGCGTACGTACCGGGCCTTGAGGACAAGCTCGATGCGCGTGCCGTGGGGGCGATCCCATAGCACGAGGTCTTCCGATACCACCCGGGGTTGATTCTTCTGGGTGTCGATCACCAGGTCGAGGACGTGCGCCGCTTCTTCCTCTTGGACTTTGGAGGTGATGTGAGCCGGGCGAGCGGTGGTGAGATTCGCGTAGAGAACCGCGGCGGAGATACCGATACCTTGTTGCCCACGTGCCTGGCGATTCGAATGGAAACGAGATCCGTAGAGCAGGCGGGCAAAGACATTCGGAATCTCCTTGCGAAGGATTCCCGGTCCGTTGTCGGTGATCGAAACTCGGAGGCGCTCCTCGCCCTCCTTGGTGATCTCGACCTCTATCTCGGGGAGGATACCCGCCTCCTCGCAGGCATCGGCTGAATTATCCACTCCTTCCTTGACCGTGGTGAGCAGCGACCGCTGGGGATTGTCGAAGCCGAGAATCTGACGATTGCGCTCGAAAAATTCCGCAACGGAAATCTCCCGCTGCTTCGCGGCGAGTTGTTGAGCGATGGTCGGCGGCGGCACCGGTGGAGGTGGGGCCCGACCTTCGCTATAAGCCCCGCGTTGGAATCGAGCGATGCCCGAGCGGTCGACGGAGCGACCTCGCCGATATCGACGCGCTTAACGCGCGAGCAGAGTTGACGACAGAGGATGTCAACCGTCCCGCGCTCGCCGGATTGGGGAGCGCTCTTCCGGGGTTGGGACGAGCAGCAGGAATCGTTCAACCCCGAGCGGGAGCACCGCTTTTCGGCGATGATGGACGTGCTCGCGGCGAAGTTGGGCCGACGTTTCACTGTCTTGGACCTGGGCTCCGGTCCGGGATCGTTCAGTTCCCGCATCCTTCGTCGTTTCCCGTCGGCCCGCGTCGTCGCGGTCGACTATGACCCCGTCGTCCGGCGCGTGGGCGAAGGCGCCCTCGGCACGGCGCGAGGGCGTCTCACGTGGGTCGACGCGAACCTTGGGATGCCGGGCTGGCGGGCCGCGATACCGAAGCTCGGCTACGATGCGGCGGTGAGTACGACCGCGCTGCACTGGCTGACCGCCCCGCAACTCCGCCGGCTGTACCTCGACCTCGGTCACGTCATCCGACGCGGCGGGGTCTTCCTGAACGGAGACTTCCTTCCGTACGCCGCGCGTGACCGGGAGCTCGCCCGCCTGGGGAACGAGGTCCTGAAGGCCCGGTTCCCGAATCGTCGGGACGAGATGCAGTGGGGCGCGTGGCGGCGCTGGTGGCGCGACGCGCGGAAGGTCCCCGCCCTGCGGGAGGCGTTCGCAGAGCACGACCGCCGTCAAGCGAGCCACCCGCACCAGGCGGCCCCGACGGTCGACGCCCACCTGCGAGGACTCCGCGACGGGGGCTTTCGGGTCCGGTCGGTCGTCTGGCAGGATTTCCAGAACCGCGTGTTGCTCGCGATCCGCTGATTCGACGGGCGAGTTCAGCCCTTCCCCGGGTGCTCAGCTGCTGCGAGAGCCGGTCATACCCGGCCGCGTCGCTACATCGCGAAGCACGGGTCGGAACGGTCGCCACCGGCTTGCCTCGAGGAGATCGATCTCGACGACCAGCAACTGTTCCTCGGGCGCGAGTGAGGGGTCGGACGCCGCCGAGCCAGTGACCGGCTCGCCCCTCGCATCCCAGGCGCCGGACCCGCCGCCGAAGACGACCCCGTCCTCGACCCCGACCCGGTTGACGTAGACAACAGGGAAGCCGTTCTCAATCGCGCGGGCCGGCAGTAGTCGCGAGAACATCCGACCGCTCGTCACCGGCGAGGCCGAGATCACGACGAGGAGTTCGGCTCCCGCGAGCGCGAGCGTGCGGGAGACCTCAGGGAAGAACACGTCGTAGCAGATCTCGAGACCGACCGAACGCGCCGCCACCGGCACGGGCTGACTCTCGTCCGTGGGAGTGAAATGAGCCCCCTCTTCGAACGGACCGAACGTCGGAAGGTAGCGCTTGACCTGCGTGTGGACCTCCCCGTCGGGCCGCACCGCGATCGCTGCGTTCTGGACCTCTCCGTGACGCTCCATGGAGACGATCGGGGTCCCCACGACGATCGTGGCCCGAGACTCCCGAGCGATCGCACGGAGGGCGGCGGTGGGCGCGTCGCCGTCGCGCAGCGCGAGACCGTGCACCCGGTCGCCGATGCGGTAGCCAGAAAGGAAGAGCTCGGGAAAGACCGCAAGGTCGCTGGGGGCGGCCGCGACGGCCGCTCGGAGGCGCTCGAGGTTGGCGGTCACGTCGCCCGGCCGCGGCGCGAGCTGGGCCAGCAAAATGCGCATCAATAGAAGTATCGGCGCACCGAGATAAGATACACGAACAGGACGATGAAGATGAGGAGCAGGACCGTGATCGAGCCGGTGAAGAACAGGTAAGTCGTCGTCGCGAAGATCAGAACGACCGTGGTCCAGAGCGCCCACGTCTCCTGTCGCCAGAGCGAGGTCGCGATGCCGAGGAGCGCCGCCCCGAGGAGCGCGACGATCGCGGCCCCCCAGAGGTCGAGCGACGGGATCAGCTCGAGCGAGGCGGGGACGAAGGTCTGGAGGTAGGTGGAGAGCAGGTAGAGGACCCCTGCGAGCACGAGAACGACCGCGAACATCGCGATCAGGACGGAGATGATCGCGACCCCGAGCGGGCGGCGGGGGACCACCGAGGTCGGCTGCCAGGGCGCCGGCAGGCGGTCGAAGGTGACGGGCGCGTCGCCCGACGAAGTGGCGGTGGAACTTCCGCTCATGAGGGCCCGGTGGACGGTCGAGTCCGTGCAGGTAACTTGTAGCTTTCGTTCGACGGGTCGCTCTAGAACCGGCGGTCGGCCGCTCCGCGGGCCAGCAGTTCCAGGAGACGTCGATACGGCCCCGCGGGGATCGGTTCGAGCGAACGGACGGCCCGGTCCGCCCATTGCGACGCCTGGGCGGCGACGTTCGGCCCGGCCTGGGTCAGGTCAGTCAGCTCCCGAAGCCGCAGCAGGTGTTTGGTCTTCTTGTGACGGAGTTGGAAGAGCGCCTCGAACTCCGCCTGCCGCTTGGGGTCGAGCTGGTCGAACGCTTCCAGCGATACGAGCGTCGGGTTCCCCTCCCGAAGGTCGGTGTAGAGAGGTTTTCCGAGGAGATCCGGGTCTCCGTAGACGTCGAGGAGGTCGTCACGGATCTGGAAGGCGATCCCGAGGGCCTTTCCGTAGCTGGTGAGCGCGTCGGTCATCGGCGGGGTGACCTCGGAAATCTCCGCCACGGACGAGAGCGCCGCAGCGATGATCGCCGCGGTTTTCCGTTCGACGATGCGGAAGTAATGCTCCCGCCCCGTCGAAAGTTCGAATCGAGACGACTCTTGGAGGACCTCGCCCTCGACCAGGTCGGCGCACGCCTCGCCGCACTTCAGGATGATCGAACGGGGGTACTCCGCCGCGAGCTCGAAAGCGCGGACGAACAGATAGTCGCCCGAAACGATCGCGAGAGGGATCCCGAAGGCGCGAGGCATCGACGGCCGACCGCGGCGCGTCTCCGCGTGGTCGATGACGTCGTCGTGCACCAGGGTTGCGGTGTGGATCAGCTGGAACGCGGCCGCCAGCGAGTGGATCGGTCGGGTCGATTCCGCTCCGAGCGCACGGTGGGCGACCGCCATGAGGAGCGGACGCACCCGCTTCCCTCCGGTCGCGCAGGCGTAGCGGGCGGCCTCGGTCAGCTGGGCGTAGGTCGAGCCGAGCACCTGGTGGAGACGCCAATCGATGTCCGCGAGGTCGCGGACGAGCACCGGGAGGAGGTCCGAGACGTGCGGGAGGGCCGCAGCTCCGAACGTCTCGGTGACGAGCGCCTCGAGCGACGGCTCCATCGTCTCCGAGGACGGAGACGGGCCCGTCATGCGTGTCCTCCGAGACGGCTCGGCCAGCGCAGGCGCATCATGTCGTCCAGACCCGACGCCCCGATATATCGCATGCCCAGCGCCAGGAGGGGGTCGAACCCGGCGAAATGGTCGCCGAATCGTTGGATCCGCGCGGCACGGCGGAGCGGGGTGAACAATGCGGACCGCCAGGCGAGGTCGTAGTCGCTCAGAGGTCGACCGTCCCGGACGTGGCGCGCCGCGGCCTCGCCGGCGAGCCATCCGCTCATCATCGCCGTCGGGATGCCACCTCCGTTCGTTGCCATGACCAGATTCGCCGCGTCCCCCGCGAACAGCGCCCGCCCGCGTACCAGGCTGTCCGGTGGCGGCCCGACCGGCACCCACCAGTGCGTGGGGTCGCGGGCCGGGCCCAACCCCTGGGCGGCGACGAAGTCGTTGAGCAGAAGGTCGAGGGACCGGCCGTCCGATGACCGGGTCACTCCCAGTCCCACGTTCGCGTCGTGGGCGCGCGGAAACTTCCAGGCGTACCCTCCCGGGGCCGCGTGGCCGAAGTGCAGGTCGATCTCGTCGGTGAGCGGCCCGTCCACGGTCGCGGTGATCATGCGGAACATCGTCCGAACGGGAGCGAACCCGACCGAACGACCGACGGTCGAGAGCGGACCGTCGGCACCGACCACCACGCGGGCGCGAATGCTCGCTCCCCTCGCGAGCCGGACCTCGTCCTCTCGGACACCGGTCACCCCCACCGGATGGCGGAGCTCCGCGCCGGCCCCCTCCGCCCGATAGGCGAGGGCCTTGTCGAACGCCCGCCGTGAGACAGAATACCCCGAGAGCGGGAACCGGAACCGGTGGCCGTACGGGGAGACGCAGGTCATCCAGCGGGTCTCCCGCAGGACGGTCTCCGCCGGTATCTCGAACGCGGTGGCGATCAGGCCCGGACAACCGAACAGGTCCGCGAGCTCGGTCGCGGCAGGAACGAATTCACCGCACTGCACCGGGTGACCGAGTTCCGGGCGGTGGTCGAGGAGGAGCGTCGTCGCCCCTCCCTCCGCGGCCGCTCGAGCGGCCAGCGAGCCGGCGGGACCCGCGCCCACCACGACGACATCGTACGACTCCATCCCCTCACGCTCCGACCGTCACGAAGTGGTAGGCGGCGGCCTGGATCGCGCCGAGGACCGGTTGAGGGTAGATACCGAACGCGACGATGATCGCCGCGATGACCGCGATGGTCGCGGCCCGTCCGTAGCCGAGACCGCCGACGGGGAGCACGGGGGGACCCGCCGCGCCCATCACCCCGGTCGTCGCCGGTGAAGAGGGGACCGGCGGAGCGTCGAAGAACATCACCTTCAGCACCCGAGCGTAGTAGAAGACCGACAGCGCGCTGTTCAGAAGGCCGGCGACCGCGAGCCAGATGAACCAGCCTTGCGCCTGGACGGCCGCACTGAACAGCACGAACTTCGACACGAACCCGATCGTGAGAGGGACGCCCGCGAGCGAGAGGAGCATCAGGGCGAACGAGGTGCCGAGCAACGGCCGCCGAAGTCCGAGGCCCCGCCAATCCTCGATCAACGGGCCGACGCCGAGGGCGGCGACCGCGCCGACGACCAGGAAGGCGCCCGTTTTCATCAGGACGTGCGCGAACACCTGGAGCGTCGCCCCGCCGAGGGCGGGAGCGCTGCCGATCGCGATGCCGATGAGCATGTACCCGGCCTGGCTGATCGACGAGTAGGCGAGCATGCGCTTCATCTCCTTCTGGAGGAGGGCGAGGACGTTGCCGACCGTCATCGTCAGCACCGCGATCGCTCCCAGCGCGATCTGGAAGCTCGGACCGAGCGCGACCGAACCCCCGAACAGCCCGTAGCCGCTCTGCCCGACGGTTCCCACGACGAGCACGGGACCGAGGAAGACGAGGAAGAACGCGAAGACGCCGATCTTCTTGGTCCCCCCGGCGAGGAACGCCGAGACGTCGTCCGGGGCGCCGTCGTAGACGTCGACCGCCCAGGCGTGGAACGGAACGAGGGTCACCTTGAACGCGAGGCCGGCGATCAGGAATCCGTAGCCAAGGAGCACGAGGATCGGGTACCCGACCGCCGCCCCGGCCTCGCGGATCAGGTAGAGGTTCGTCGTGCCGTACGCACCGAACAGCAGCGAGGCGCCAAAGAAGGAGAGCACCGTCGAGAGGGCGCCGATGACGAAGAACTTCATCGCCGCTTCGAGGCCCCGAACGTCCTTCCGCGTGTACGCCACGAGGAGGTACGAGGCGATCGACGTGACCTCGATCGCGAGGAGCAGGAAGATCAGGTCGGAGGCGATCGCGACGAGCAGCATACCGATCGTCGCGAGCAGAAGGAGTCCGTAGAAGATCGGGGAGCCCCGCTCGTCCGAGGGGCGGCTCGTCGAGGCGAGACAGACGAAGAACGCGGCGAGCAGGAAGATCGCCTGGAAGACGAGGCCGAGCGAGGTGAACGCGTACAGCGGCGCCGCACCGACCGCGGGGAGCTGATCGATCTGCGACGACGGGATCGAGGAGAGGAACGCGAGCGGGGCGAAGCCGAGGTCGGCGACGATCAACCCGAGGGCGAAGAGGGTCGCCGCGACCGCGATCCCGCCCGTCAGCTCGATCCGGCGGACCTTGAGCACGTCGAGGAGAAAGATCAGCAGGACCGCGGCAAGGAGGACGATCTCGGGGAGGAACGGTGCGCCGAACGAACTGAGCGTCATCGGCTCACGTCCCCGGCCAGCCTTTGATGGGCGAGTTCACGATCACGTTGACCAGGAGGCTCGGCAAGATGCCGAACAGGATGGTGAGCGCCACGAGGAGTCCCATGCCCGCGCCCTCGTACCACGGAATGTCGTGCGCGTGCTCCGGGACCCCCTTGGGCAGGCCGAACAGCATGCGTTGCATCATCCAGAGGTAGAACCCCGCCGTGACGACGAGCACCGCAAGCGGGATCAGGACCCAGTAGCCGAGCGCGTCCCAGGTCGCGAGGAACGCCGTGAACTCGGCCGGGAAGCCGATGAGCGCGGGGAGCCCGAGCGACGCGAGCGAACCGGCCATGATCATCGTCGCAAGTCCGGGGGCGCTCGGCGTGATCCCTCCGAGCGACGCGATGTCCCGAGTTCCGTACTGGTGGTGCACGCTTCCCGACGCCATGAACAGGAGCGCGCTCACGACCCCGTGCGCGAACATCAGCAGCACGGCGGCGAGGAGACCGAGCGAGGAGTCGAGGGCGATCGCGAGCAGCACGATCCCCATGTGGTTGATCGAGGAGTACGCGACCATCCGCTTGATGTCGCGCTGGGCGAGGGAGAGGACCGACCCCCAAATGATCGTGAGGAACGCGATGACGAAGAGCAACGGCTGGGCGGAATGGAAGCCGTTCGGCAGCACCTCGACCGCCCAGCGGATCAGCCCGTAGCCGCCGAGCTTGAGCAACAGTCCGGCGAGCAGGACCGACCCGCCGGTCGGCGCCTCGACGTGCGCGTCGGGCAACCAGGTGTGGAATGGTACGATCGGGAACTTCACCGCGAAACCGAAGAACAGTGCGAGGAACAGGAACGTCTGGACGACCGGGGCCATTCCGTGAGCGGCCGCGTAGACCGCGGTGAAGTCGAAAGAGGTCGCTCCCGAGTAGAAGACGAGGGCCAGGAGGCCCACGAGCATGACGATCGATGCGACGTGGGTGTAGACGAAGAACTTGATCGCGGCGTATCTACGGTTCGGCCCTCCCCAGTACCCAATGAGGAAGAACATCGGTACGAGGACGGCCTCCCAGAAGAGGAAGAACAGGAGGATGTCGAGCGCGACGAAGACCCCGAAACACCCGAGGCAGGTCAGCAGTACGAGGCCAAAGTACCCCGCCGGCCGCTGGGTCTCGCCCCACGAGTAGACGACCGTCGCGATCTGAAGGATCGCGGTCAGAAGGATGAAGATCAGCGAGATCCCGTCGACCCCGACCGAATAGTTGACGTGCATCCAGGCGAGCGAGATCCAGGTGTACGTCTCGGTGTCGGAGAATCCGGGGACGAGCGAGCCCGAGTACCCCGGCCAGCCGGGGTAGCTCATGAACAGGAGCCCGACCTCCGCCAGGAATACGGCGGAGGTAGCGAGCGCTACCCACCGCGCTTTGGTCCCGGAGAGGAACGTCCCGACGGTGCCGACGAGGAGGGTCGCGAGGATGATCGAGAGCAGCGGCAGCATCTATCCGCCTCCCAACCGCCCGAGAAGGTACGGTCCAACGATCAGGAGCAGGACGAACAGCCCGAGCAGGCCCGCCACGACGTAGGCTGCGTAGTCGGACACGAACCCCGACTGTAGGGCTCGGGCGCGGTTGCTCGCGAACGCGAACATCCGCTGAAGGCCCCGAATGGTCCCGTCAATGACGAATCGGTCGAAGAAGTCCGCCGCGCGGGAGATCGTGTAGACGCCCTTCAGCCCGATCCAATCGTATCCGACTTTGAAGTAGTACCGGTTGAGGAGGAGCCGCCGGACCGCCTGGACGGGGCTCGTTTCCGCGAGCGCGTACACTCGCCCGTTCCCCCACATCGACCAGGCGAGTCCGACCCCTCCCAGTCCGAGACCGACGCTGACGCTCGAGAGGAGGAGGTCCGTCGTCCCGTACGTGGGCGGGATGCCGGCGACCCCGGCGCCGCCGAGCAGGAGGCTCTGGAAGCCGGGAAGGAAGACGAAGAGGCCGGCGACGACCGCGAACCCGGAGAGGATCACGAGGGGGACCTGCATCACCCACGGTCCCTCGTGCGCGGCCGGAAGGGTCGGGTCCCGGGTCGTCTCACCGGAGAAGGCGAGGAACCAGGCGCGGAAGATGTAGTAGGCCGTCAGGAAGACCGCCGCGAAGGCGAGCAGGAAGAACGGCCAGTAGAGGGGATGGGAGCCGAGTTGGGAGTAGACCGCGGAGAGGACGTCGTCCTTGCTCCAGAATCCGGCGAACGGGGGGATTCCGGCGAGGGCGAGTCCGCCGATCGCGAACGCGGCGGCGGTCACCCGCATGTGCTTCTTCAGACCGCCCATCTTGAACAGGTCCTGCGTCCCGACGGCGTGGATGACCGAGCCCGCCGCGAGGAACAGGAGCGCCTTGAAGAACGCGTGCGTGAAGAGGTGGTAGAGCCCGACCATCGCGAACCCGGCGCCGATGGCGAGGACCATGTACCCGAGCTGGCTGATCGTGGAGTAGGCGATCACCCGCTTGATGTCCGGGTGCACCACCGCCATGGTCGCGGCGAAGAAGGTGGTGAACCCGCCGATCGCCACGATCGCGAGCTGGTCGGCCGGCGTGAACCCGATAAAGACGCTGGTGATCGCGAGCAGGTAGACACCCGCGGCGACCATCGTCGCGGCATGGATCAGTGCCGAGACGGTCGTCGGACCTTCCATCGCGTCCGGCAACCAGACGTGCAGCGGGAACTGCGCGCTCTTCCCGGCGGCCCCCCCGAGGATCAGGAGGCCGGCGACGGTGAGCAGGGTCGTATGGCCGCCCATCGCGGTGGCCAGGAACGGGACGGCGGTGCTCCCTTGGACGAAGACGAAGCCGTTCGCGGCCCACCCGCCGCTGCCGACGGGGCCGGCGAGCGAGTACGTCGAGAAGAGGATGAAGATCCCGGCGAGGAACAGCACGTCGCCGACCCGGGTGACGAGGAACGCCTCCTTCGCCGCGCTCGCGGCGCTCGGTTTCTCGTAATAGAACCCGATGAGGAAGTAAGAGCAAACGCCGACCAGCTCCCAGAACAGGAAGAATTCGAGCAGGTTGTTGGCGAGCACGAGCCCCGTCATCGACGCGAGGAACAGGGAGAGCTCCGCGTAGTACCGCGGCAGCCCGTGGTCGTGGTGCATGTAGCCGATCGAATAGAGCATGACCAGGAAGCCGACGACCGTCACGACCACGAGCATCAGGGAGGAGAGCGGGTCGACGAGCGTCCCCATCACGAGCGAGAGACCGTTCGGGAACGGCCCCGGCGCCGGGGCGAGATGCAGCCAGGTGAACTGTACGTTCGTGTAGGAGCCGGGGCTCCACATCTCCCCGAGGGCGATCAGCACGCCGAGGATCATCGCGGCACCGGAGAGCGCGACCGCGACCCAGCCGCCCCACTCGAGTTTCTCGAGGCGCGTCCCGGCGATCCCGACGATCGCGAACGCGAGGACCGAGAGGAGCGGGACGACGAACGCCCAGTCGAACAGGAAGTTGAGCGAAACCGTGACCTACCCCCTCCTTACAGTTTCAGGTCGTTGGCGCGGGCGACGTTGATCGTCCCCTTCAGGCGGTTGAGCGCGAGCACGATCGCGAGGCCGACCGCGACCTCGGTCGCGGCGAAGCCGATGAGCACGACCGCGATCGACTGGCCCGACAGACCGCTCGTCCCCGAGGGGAACGCGGCGAAGTAGACGAAGTTCAGGATGGCGGCGTTCATCGCGATCTCGATCGAGATCAGGAGGAGGATGAAATTCCGACGCGTGAGGATCCCGAAGATCCCGATCCCGAACAGGCCGGCCGAGAGGCCGAGGAAGCCGGTGAGGGCGAGTTCGGTCACTCCCGGCCCTCCCGAACGAGGTAGATCGCGCCGGCGACGCCCGCGAGCATGATGAGGCCGAGCAGGAGGAGCCACGGACCGTTGGGTCCGAACAGGTTCACCGACAGGGCGGTCGGGTCGTAGGCTTGGATGGTCGTCGACGATTGCGGGAGCTCCCCGAGCGCGGAGACGAGGAAGATGAACGTGACGAGGGCGAGCGCGACCGGCACCGGACCAATCCCGGTCGCCGCCTCGCGCGAGAAGATCCGCTTGCGCGTGGTCATGATCCCGAAGAGGAGAAGGATCGTGACGGCGCCGGCATACACACCCAGCTGGAGGACGCCGAGGAACGGGGCGTCGAGCAGGAAGTAGATCGCCGACAGGTCCACGAAGAAGATCGCGACCCACAGGATCGTGTGGACGAGTTCCCGTACGAGCAGCGCGGCGAGGGCCGTGAAGATCGCGACCAGGGCCAGGGCGAGGAACGCCAGTTCCT